>CAYSLC010000159.1:0-1468 GCA_964431545.1 uncultured Desulfobacteraceae bacterium
TCTTCCAAATGATCGCCGCCGTGCTTGTCCCGAACGAGGGCCTCCACCTCCTCCCGGACCAGTTTGAAGTACGGATTCCCGTGCATATTGTTCACTCTATACTGAAGTTTTTCCGCTCTGATGGCCTCAACGATCTCGTCCTGGGTCAACCCGAACTCCACCCGGGCCGACTTATCGCTCATCGTAGCGCCCTTTTTTCCCCAGATTGAATCGGACATCTCCCTCCTTCCGGTTCCGCGGCGCCCCATGACTCGGGACGGCCGCGTTTATGATCCACCGTTTTTCCAGCCGCCCCTCGAACATCAACTTCGAAAAGTCTGCGATCATACCCATGGTCATTATCGATTGCAGAACCAGGTACCGTAATCGCTGATATACCGGGCGTTGTCCGACGTTTCATCGACGGCTTCGAGATCGACCAGGGGGAAACTGTACCGCTTCCGCCCCACCCTGCACGAGACGATAACGCCGTAGAGATCATCGGAAAGTTCGATTCCGATGACTTTCACCTGATCACCCTGCCGAAGAGGTCCCCTTTCCTGATATTCGCTGATGACGCAGTCAATGGGAAATTGCAGGTTCTCCCTCAAGTGTTTTTCCCAGGCATCTTCGGTACCCAGCGGATCATCGCTCTTTGCCGAGTCGACAACCGATTGGATTCTTAGGCCCTCTTCCCCCATTCCGAACCATTTGAAACGGCCTTGCAGTTCGTCTTTGACGTTTTCCGTCTCTTCCTCGGTGTCCCGCGGCTCGACGACATCCACGTCGGATGGCGCCAGGTACATCGAGGCCCAGTCCATGCCTTCTTCCTCGCTCTTTTCGATGTACCGCTCCGGCATCTCCCTCAGCGTGACGCTGTCCCAGGAGATCCCGATGATCGTCTCCCCCGCGTCGTCGTCGATGTGACGGATCCTTCCCTGCCATCCGCCCAGATCGAACTCCGGATCATCCGGACAGAGCACCCCCATCTTGACCTTCACGCTTTGGCCTTCGGTGAACTTCATCATTCTATCCTCCGACCGTTTTTCGCACCCGATTTTGGTATGATTCCCGCAGACAAAGCCCGCCTCGGTGCAATGTACCCAAGACCGACGGATTTGGCAAACAAACTTTTCCCCGACGGATCGGTCGTCCGTCCGCCCTCCGGACGGAAGCTCTATGTCCCGGCCCCGCCTAAGGTTCCCGCGGCCGCCACATCGGAATCCGTCAACCTCCGCCTCCGTTCATCAACTCCCGGTCCGATAGAACCCCTTCCGCCTTCCGCCCAGGAAATAATACGCGGATGCGGCGTCCAGGGCTTCCTTCCGGTCGATCAGGAGATAATCGAAGTACTTGAAAAAGAAGGCGGTGAGCCGAGCGAAGACTTTGGCGGCGTTGCGGGCGGCTTTGCTCCGGACGAAGGAGAGGAGGAAGTACTGGTAGGACCAGGCGAGGGCCGAGCCGGGGCCGGCCACCGACCCGGCGTCGA
>CAYSLC010000159.1:1568-12877 GCA_964431545.1 uncultured Desulfobacteraceae bacterium
GCGGCCCGGACGCCATCGGGCGCCGGGCCGCGCCAACTTTACGCGCCGTTGCGGATGGGGCTCAATCCTCCTTGAGTTCCGGAATGTTGGCGTAGAAGTCGAGCACCTGGGGGTTGCGGAGGGCGTCCTTGTTGAGGATCTTCTTGCCGTCGATCGCCTTTTTCACCGCCAGCTCCACCTTCTTCATGTTGAGGGTGTAGGGGACGTCGGGCACCTGGAGGATCTTGGCCGGGACGTGGCGGGGAGAGGCGTTGGAGCGGATGGTCGACCGGATCGAGTTTTTCAGCTCCTCGGTGAGGTCGCTTCCCTCCTTCATCTTGACGAAGAGGACCACCCGGACGTCGTTTTTCCACGGCTGGCCGATGACCAGGCTGTCCTCGATCTCGTCGATCTGCTCCACCTGGCGGTAGATCTCGGCGGTGCCGATGCGGACCCCGCCCGGATTGAGGGTGGCGTCGGACCGGCCGTAGATGACCACGCCCCCCCGGTCGTTGATCAGGATGTAGTCGCCGTGGCGCCAGACCCCCGGATAGACATTGAAATAGGCGTCGTGGTACTTTTGACCGTCCGGATCATCCCAGAAGTAGATGGGCATGGAGGGGAAGGGGGCCGTGCAGACCAGCTCCCCCTGCTCGTTGATCACCGGCTGTCCGTCCTGGTTGAAGGCGTGGACGTCCATGGCCAGCCCCCGGCACTGGAGTTCCCCGGCATGGACGGGCCCCATGGGATTGCCCAGGGCGAAGCAGCCGTTGAGGTCGGTGCCGCCGGAGATGGAGGCGAGCTGGAGGTCCTCCTTGATGTCCCGGTAGACGAACTCGAACCCCTCGATGGAAAGCGGGGAGCCGGTGGAGAGGACGGCCCGGAGCTTCGACAGGTCGTAATCGTTGCCCGGCTTCACCCCGGACGCCTCCAGGGCCGCCAGGTACCCGGCGCTGGTGCCGAAGACGGTGATCCCCGCCTCCTCGGCCAGCTCCCAGAGGGCCCCGGGATGGGGGTGGAAGGGGTTGCCGTCGAAGAGGACCAACGAGGCCCCGGTTCCCAGGGAGGAGGTGAGCCAGTTCCACATCATCCACCCGCAGGTGGTGAAGTAGAAGATCACGTCCTCCCGGGAAAGATCATTGTGGAGCAGCAGCTCCTTGAGATGGTGGATCAGGATGCCGCCGGCGCTCTGGACCATGCACTTGGGCAGCCCCGTGGTCCCCGAGGAGTACATGATATAGAGAGGATGATCGAAGGGGAGCCGTGCGAATTCGATCTCCGGCGCCGGCCCCGAGGCCTTGAAGTCGTCGTAGAGGACCGCGTTGGGGACCCCGCTCACGTCCGGCTTCCTCTCGGTGTAGGGGACCACCACCACCTTCTCCACCGTTCCGATCTCCTCCAGAATCCGGGTGATCCGCTCCAGGGAGTCGATCCGCTTGCCCTTGAAGGAGTATCCGTTGGCGGTGAAGAGGACCCGAGGGCGGATCTGGCCGAACCGGTCGAGGACCCCCTTGATGCCGAAATCGGGGGAGCAGGAGGACCAGACGGCCCCCATGCTGGTGGCCGCCAGCATGGCCACGATGGTCTCCGGCATGTTGGGCATGAACCCCACCACCCGGTCGCCGGGGGCGATCCCCAGGTCCCGGAGCGACGCGGCCACCCGGGCCACCTCCTCGTAGAGTTCGGCGTAGGCGAGGGTCCGGACGTCCATCCCCTCCCCCTTGAAGATCAGGGCGGGACGGTCGTCCCGGTACCGGAGCAGGTTCTCGGCGAAATTGAGGCGGGCCCCCGGAAACCATTGGGCCCCGGGCATCTTGCTCGGATCGTCGATCACCCGTTCATACGGGCTTTCGGCGATGATCCCGGCCCAGTCCCACATCTCGGCCCAGAACTCGGGGAGGTGGTCCACGGACCACTGGTGGAGGCCGTTGTACTCGGAAAAATTCTCTTTGTATCGTTCATTGATCCGGGTCATGAACCGGAACATGTTGGTCCGCCGGACCTGTTCCTCCGACGGCCGCCAAAGCTGTGTCGCCATGATCGTCCTCCTGAACGTGTTTCCGTTGATGCATCGACGGCCTCCCGGCGTCTCCGGTTTCGGGACCGCCGGATCCGCTCCGTCATCCCCCGTGGATCACCGCCAGGATGGTGGCGCTCCCCTCCCGGGCGGCGATCAGATGGGGGGTGCTCGACAGGTAATACGCGCTGTCCCCCGGCTCCAGTTCGAACCGCTCATCGCCCACCTTCAGGACCGCCACCCCCTCGATGACGAAGATGAACTCCTCTCCGCCGTGCTGGGAGGTCTCCTCGTCCGGGTTCTCCTCCAGCTGGACGATCAGGGCCTCCATGTGGCGGCCCTGGACCTCGGGGGCCAGGCTCTTGTAGGTGTAGAGGTTCCGCTGCCCCTTCTTGCCGGTGGACCGGGAGACGGGCTTGCGCTCCGCCTTCCGGGTGATGGCGTACGGCTTGTCCCCGGGCCCCGAGACCAGCCGGCTGAAGGCCCCGTCCAGGGCCTTGGAGAGCTTCATGATGGTGCCCAGCTGGGGCTGGACCTCGTTGTTTTCGATGCGGGAGAGGTGGCCGACATCGAAGCCGGTGGCCTCGGCCACCGCCTCCAGGGTCAGCCCCTTCTCCTCCCGCAGGGACCGGATCCGCCTGCCGATCTCCGGGATCCCCTTGCGCTCGGCCCCCGCGATGTCGCCGGTGAGGTCCTCGAAGTAGTCGACGTTGATGTGCGGCGTCTGTTCCTTGCTCTGCATGGGATTCTCCTTTTCAGGCGGTGGTTCGTGGATAGTGGCTGGTGTTCAGTGAATAGTGATCAGTGACTGGTGACTGGTGATCAGTGGCTGGCGATATTGCCGCCGATCCCCCGTGATCCCCAAGCCACGATCCACAATCCACGAACCACGAGCAAAATTACGGCCGATATTCTTCCGGCAGCACCGCCTCGCCCGCCCATTCCCTGGGGAGCTTCTGGTCCGCGGGCTCGCCGAGCTTCTCCTTGAGCTTCTTCAAGCCCGGCCGGCCGAACTTGGGATGCCCCTCCTTGAGGGTCCGGCCGTTGATGGCCGCCTCCGAGCGCAGGCGCCGGCCGATGGTCCGCTCCATCTGGCGGCCGAGCCAGAGGACCCGGTCCACGTTCCAGCCGTGCTCGATGCCCATCTCGTCCACCTGGACCAGGAGGTCCTCCAGGCAGGTGAGGCCCACGTACCGGGGGTCCTCGTAGTAGTATTCGCCGGTCCCCTTCACCGGGGAGTCGTCCAGGAAGTTGGCCGGCTGCCCGCCCAGGCCCCCCAGGGTCGCCTCGAAGTGGGTGATCCCCGCCTGGAGGGTCGCCAGCACCGACGCCGACGCCACCCGTTTGGTCTCGTGGAAGTGGGCGATGTGCAGATCGGTGTTCGGGATCTGGTCGAGGATCATGGAGAAGTACCGGTAGACGTCCGGGGCAGAGGCGGAGCCGTCGTGGTCGGCGTGCTCCACGTCGTGGGCCCCGATGGAGAGCCACCTCTTGGTGAACTCCACGGCGTCCTTGAGGTCGGTGGCGCCGCCGATGGGGCTCCCCCAGATGGTGGAGACGGTGCCGCACATCTGGATGCCGGCGTCGGTGCACTTCTTGATGCACCGCTCCGCCTCCTTCCAGTATTCGGGCAGGGTGGTGCCGGAGTTGGCGAAGTGGTGCTCCTCCTCGGTGGAGACCATCATCAGGACCCGGTCGGGGCCGATCCCCTGGTCCTTGAGCCGGATGGCCCGGTCCACCGCCGACTCCCGGATGGTGATGCAGGTAAGGGTGATGTCGTCATAGTCGACCCCCTTTTTGGCGCACCGGCTCTTGAACCGGTCGCTGCGCAGGTGGGTCAACAGCTCCTCGGCGTCCTCGAACTGGGGCATCAGAAACGGGTTGCCGAGATTGGTCACCTCGATGTCCCGGCATCCGGCGAAGATCAGCTCGTCCAGGTAGAACTTCTTGGCCCGGGTGGAGATGAACTTCTCCTCGTGCTGGAACCCGTCCCGGACGGTGATGTCGCCGATGGTGACCTTCTTGGGCATCCGTGGAAACATTTTCCAGTAATCATATTCGGTCATGGATCTCACGCTCCTTTCGGTCCGCGGAAAGGCGGTATAGAGTGTATCATAAAACCGGCTAGAACCGGAAGTTGCCAAAGCCCGGCTCTCCGATGGGGGCCAGCAGGCTCACCTCGAAGGCCATGCCGAGCCAGTCCCGGATCTCGGAGAACTTGAGCACCCGGTCGTTCAAGAGGCGGGCCCCGCAGAAGAAAGGGTGGGCCTCGCCGTCGTACTTGTCGATCATCCGCTGCCGGAAGGCGGCCTTCTGCTCCTCGGTCATGGGCTCCCCCTTGGCCTCGCGCTTTCTCTCCTCGATGGACAGGAGCACCCCGGCGGCGCTCCGGCCGCTCATCACCGAGGTCCGGGCCCGCATGGTGGAGAAGAGGAAGTGGGGCCGGTAGGCCCGGCCGCACATGCCGTAGTTGGCGGCGCCGTTATCGGGGCCGATCACCAGCTGGATCCGGGGGACCTGGGCGCAGGAGACGGCCCGGACCATGTCGGCGCCGTACTTGCCGATCCCCATGTGCTCCGACTCGGAGCCGACCATGTACCCCGGCGAGTTCTGGACGAAGAGCAGCGGCGTCTTCTCCTGGGAGCACCGGACGATCCACTCCGTCGCCTTGCGGGCCGCCTCGGCGAAGATGATCCCCACGGCGTTTGCGGCGATCACCCCCACGGGGATCCCCTGGATCCGGATCTTCCCGGCCACGATGTTGTCCCCCCGGCCCGGGGCGTAGTCCCTTTTGTACTCGATGAAGTAGCTGTCGTCTGAGATCGCCTCCAGAAACCGGCGGGCGTCGATGGACTGGTGGACGGCGGCGGGCATCATCTCGTAGAGGTCGGCGGCGGAATAGGCGGAGGGGGCCTCCTGGTACCGGTGGTGGTGGAAGGTCTGGGGCGGCTCCAGGGCGAGGATCTCCCGCACCGCTTCGATCGCCTCGGCCTGGTCGGCGCAGAACCGGTCGGCGCCGCCGGAGATCCGGGTGTGGACCTTGGCGCCCCCCAGGTCCTCGGCGGAGATCACCTCGCCGGTGGCCATCTTCACCAGGGGCGGCCCCCCCAGAAAGGAGTAGGCGAGTTTATCGATCATCACCGCCTGGCAGGCCATGAAGACGATGTAGGCCCCGCCGGCGGTGTTGCCGCCGGTGGAGAGGGTGATCTGCTTCATCCCCTTGGCCGACATCCGTGCCATGTTGTAGAACATGGAGCCGAAGTGGCCGTCGTCGGGAAAGACGTCCGCCTGCATGGGGAGAAACGCCCCGCCGGAGTCGGCGATGTAGACGCAGTTCAGGCCGCATTGCTCGGCGATGGCCTGGGCCCGCATATGCTTCTTGAGGGTGATGGGGAAATAGGTGCCCGCCTTGACCCGGCTGTCGTTGGCCACGATCATGGTCCAGTTGCCGTGGATCCTGCCGATGCCGGTGACGATCCCGGCACAGGGGACGTCGTCGATGCCGTCGGGGTACCCGACCCCGAATCCGGCGAGGGCCGACAGCTCGAAGAAGGTCTCTCCGGGGTCGACCAGATCCGCGATCAGGTCCCGCACCGGCCGCTTCCCCTGTTTGGCCAGCCGGTCCACCGCCTTCTGCCCGCCGGGCCACATGGCCTCGTACAGCCGCTGGTCGAGCGCGGCCTCCTCCGCCTCCCAATGGGTTCGATTCTCCTGGCTGCTCTCAATCATGGCGTCCTCGCATTTCTTTGTTATTTGCCCTGGTAGACCGGCTTGCGCTTCTCCCGGAAGGCGGCGAGCCCCTCCAGGCGGTCCTCGGTGGGGATGGTGACCCAGTAGGCGTTCGACTCGATGGCGAGCCCCGTGGCGAGATCCGTCTCCAGTCCGTGGTTGATGGCGTACTTGGCCTGGGCCACGGCGATGGGGCCGGTCTCCCGGATCATGGCGGCCATCTCCATGGCGGCATCCCGGAGGTCGCCGGGGGGCCGGACCTGGTTGACCAGGCCGATCCCCAGGGCTTCGGCCGCGTCCACCCGCCGGCCCGTGAAGATCAGCTCCTTGGCCTTGCCGCGCCCCACCAGCCGGGGGAGCCGCTGGGTGCCGCCGGCGCCGGGGATGATGGCCAGCCGGGTCTCGGTGAGGCCCATGGTCGCCGTCTCCGAGGCGATCCGGATGTCGCCGGCCAGGGCCAGCTCGGTGCCGCCCCCCAGGGCGACGCCGTTGACGGCGGCGATCACCGGCTGGGGCAGGGACTCGATGTCGGAAAAGAGGGTCCGGATGGTGTGGATGAAGGTCTTGACCTCCGTGGGGCTCAGGGTGGCCCGCTCCTTGAGGTCGGCCCCGGCGCAGAACGCCTTTTCCCCGGCGCCGGTGATGATCACGGCCCGGATCTCCGGCCGGAACCGCACCGCCGCCGCCGCGTCCTTGAGGGCGTTCAACAGGGCGAAGTTCAAAGAGTTCATCACGCCGGGACGGTTGAGGGTCCAGATGGCGGTCTGCTCCTTTTCCTCGATCAGCAGCACATCTTCTGACATGGATAACCTCCGGTGATGGTGTTCAGCATCCGATGTATCTCGAGATCACGATCCGCTGGACCTCGGACGTCCCCTCGCCGATGTCCAGAAGCTTCTGGTCCCGGTAGAACCGCTCCACGTGGTAGTCCTTCATCAGGCCGTACCCGCCGTGGATCTGGACCGCGTGGTTGACCACCCGGCCCATGAGTTCCGAGCAGTAGAGCTTGGCCATGGCCGCCTCCCGTTCGAAGGGCCGGTTGTGGTTCCGCAGCCAGCACGCCTTGTAGAGAAGGTTCCGGGCGCACTCGATCTCCGTGGCGCAGTCGGCCAGCTTGAAGGCGACCGCCTGGAACTTGCCGATGGGTTGGCCGAACTGCTCCCGCTCCCTGGCGTATTTGAGGGCCATCTCGTAGGCCCCCTGGGCCCCGCCCAGGCCCATGGCCCCGATGGAGAGCCGCCCCCCGTCGAGGGTTTTGAGCATCTGGTGGAAGCCGTCCCCCTGCTGGCCGAGGATGTTTTCGGCCGGGACCCGGACGTCGTCGAAGTAGAGTTCGGCGGTGTTGGAGGAGCGCCACATCATCTTTTTGTGCATGGGAATCGCCTTGAACCCCTTGGTCCCCCGTTCCACGATGAAGCAGGTGTACTCCGGCTTCCCGCTGGGCCGGGTCCCGGTGACCGCCTGGACCGTCACCCCCAGGGTCATCTCGCAGGCGGCGTTGGTGATGAAGATCTTCGACCCGTTGATCACCCATTCGTTCCCGTCGCGGACGGCGGTGGTCTTGCTCCCCCCGGCGTCGGAGCCGGCGGTGGGCTCGGTAAGGCCGAACCCCCAGAGGGCCTCCCCCCGGCACAAAGGCGGCAGGTATTTCTTCTTCTGCGCCTCGGTGCCGAAGTAGTACAGCGGCCCAATGCCCAAAGAGTTGGCGGCGGCGATGGTGGCGGCCTGGGAGCCGTCGGCCCGGGCGATCTCCTCCACGGCGATGATGTAGGAGATGTAGTCCATGGCCTGGCCGTCGTACTTCTCCGAGACGAACATGCCGAACAGCCCGATCTCCCCCATCTTCCGGGTGAGGTCCGCGGAGAACGCCTCCTGTTCATCCAGCTCGATGGCCACCGGGAGGATCTCGCTACGGGCGAACTTCCGGACCTCCTTGCGGATCATCTCCTGTTCCTTGGTTAGATCAAAATCCACGGTACCTCCTCCTGATTAAGGGTGGCGGCGACGGCGAAGAATCTTACCGACCGGTCGTTAGGCGACCTCTCTGTTTATCCCACGCCCAAGGCCCGTTGTCAAGCCAAAAACGGCTCCGGCGGATTGTCGAAAACCTACCGGAATCGTTTGCCTTTTTCATTGGCCTCCCGCCCCTTCGATGATCGTTGGGCCCGTCCCCTTGAGGCCGGCGATGATGAAGTCCTCGTAGATGGCGGCGATCTCGTCCACGGAGAGCCGTCCGGCGGGCTTGAACCAGGCGGCGCCGGAGGTGCAGAGGGTGAGGATGGCGTAGGAGAGAATCTTGGTGTCGGCCTCGGGGAAGACCCGGCGGGCGCTCCCCTCTCCGATGAGTTCCTGAAACACCCGCTCGTAGGCGTCCCGCTTGGCGACGATCTCCCGGTAATGCTCGGGGGTGAGCCCCCGGAGTTCGCTGTTGGCGATGAAGTTCTCCTTCTGGCGGGTCAGGTGGAACCGGACGTGGCTCCGGACGGCGACCCGCATCCGCTCCTCCACGTCCCGGACCCCGTCGAGGTTGACCCGGAGGTACTCGGTGAGGTCGTCCATGGTCCATTCGAGGATGTGGAAGAGCAGGTCCTCCTTGCTCTCGTAGTGGTAGTAGATGGAGGCCTTCTGGATCCCGCTGCCCTTGGCGATGTCGTTGATGGAGGTGGCGAAGTACCCCTTCTTCCAGAACAGGTCGACGGCGACGGATTTGATGGTCTCCTTCATGTTCCCCGTGGGCATGGCGGCTCCTCGACTGGAATTGAATGCAATCTACCGAACGGTCGGTAGATCATAACGCCATTTATATTCCATCGATGCGATCGGCGTCAAGGAAGAAACACGGCGACCAGGTTCGGTCAGGCGTGGGCGGGTTTTGTGGGCATGATCAGCATATGGTATCCGTAGGTCTCCAGTATATCCATCGATTTTTCACTGGAATAACGGATCAACGCAGATTCCCGATCCTCGTCATCGGGAGAGGTAACCCGGATCCACAGGGTTTCCGGATCTTCCGGCCCTTCGTGAACCTTGATCAATCTAACCTCCGGGAATTCCGACCGAATGTCGTCCAACAGGTTCTCGATCAACTCTTCCTGTTTGAAATTGATCATGATGAGATCTCCATTGATATAAACTTGACCATCTCTTCCGCTCTCGAAATCTGTTCTTGGGCCGCTTTTTTTGACACGGAAACCGGCTCGTAATCGGCCTTGTTACGAACAATCTGCATCTCCACCAGAACGGGGCGAAACTTGCCCGGAAAGAGCTTCCGCCGGTTGATCAACTGCTGGGAGAACTGCGCCTGAACCCATTTGTGATCCAGTTTCTCTTTCTTGATGCCCACACGACCCAATGCCTCCACAGCCGCATGAAACGTCGCATAATACGCCCGATTGACAGCGGCGTCGATGAGGCCGTTATCGTAACAGATCTTGGCGGCTTGCACGTTGTTCTCCGCCTTCTTTAGAAATCCCATTGCGTCAATCCTTTAAAACTTGATCGGGCGAAGGTTTGCACGATCCGTGAAAAGTCAATCCAAAGCGCCAAGACCAATTGTATGATTTGTATCACATTCTCCGCCAGCGGAAAATGGCGATTGCGATCATCGGCATCCCGCAAAAAGTCGGTTCGGCAACCTCGGAGCCCCTTGCGTTTTCATGGGCATGTCATATTATTGTATCCGTAAGGATTCAATGGCGTTATAATCGAATCGAAGGCGAGACAACAGACACAAGGAGGCTGTAACCCATGGGAAACCAGATTCGAACCCTCTTCCTGCTGACGGGGCTGACCCTGCTGATCATCGTCATCGGCAACCTGATCGGGGGCCGCTCCGGGATGGTCATCGCCCTGCTGTTGGCGGGAGGGATGAACTTCTTCAGCTACTGGTACTCGGACAAGATCGTCCTCAAGATGTACCGGGCCCAGGAGGTCACCGAAAGCCAGGCCCCGGACCTCTACCGCATCGTGGCGGAACTCTCCCGGGACGCGGGGCTGCCCATGCCCCGGCTCTACATCATCCCCCAGGAGGCGCCCAACGCCTTTGCCACGGGCCGGAACCCGAGCCACGCGGTGGTGGCGGTCACCGACGGCCTGATGCGCCTCATGGACCGGGAGGAGATCAAGGGCGTTCTGGCCCATGAGCTGGCCCACGTCAAGGACCGGGACATCCTGGTGAGCACCATCGCGGCCACCATGGCGGGGGCCATCATGGTCCTGGCCAACATCGCCCGCTGGTCGGCCATCTTCGGCGGCGGGGACGACGACGAAGGGGGGCTGGGGATCTTCGGCCTGATCGCCATGTCGATCATCGCCCCCATCGCGGCGATGGTGATCCAGATGGCGGTCTCCCGGTCCCGGGAGTACCTGGCCGACGCCGAGGGGGCGAAGATCGCGGGCCATCCCGAGGGGCTGGCCCGGGCCCTGGAGAAGCTGGGGGCCTACAGCGGGCGGCTGCCCATGAACGCCGATCCGTCCACGGCCCATATGTTCATCGTCAACCCCCTGTCCGGCAGCCGGCTGGCCAGCATCTTCTCCACCCACCCGCCCCTGGAGGAGCGCATCGCCAAGCTCCGGGGGGGACGCGCCGCCGACCCGAGCCGCCGGGTGGACGAAGGGGAACCCCGGGACCGGAGCCGCGCCCAGGCCGAGGCCATGTGGGATCGGCTCCGGTAGAGGCGGACCGTCAAGAACGTAGGGTGGGCGCGGCTTTTTTGCGCCCACCGATCGGGTTTGGTTTATCTTTCCGATTCTCCTGATTTGTTCTCCACTTTTTCCATGGGTTCGCCGAGTTCCTGCGGGTCGATCCGGCATGGAACATCGGCCACTTCGCCCCATAGACCTTGGAACCACGCCTGAACTTCTTCCAGTGTCCCCTGAAACATCCCTCCCTCATACGTCGAGCCGATATAATTCCCAACCGTATTCATTTTCGGAGGCCCAATGATGCTCCCCACGGTCATTCGAATGCGGCCTCGACAAAGATTGACGCTCCAAAGATCTGGCAGCTCTTGCCGAAAGTGTATGGTGGCCATCCCTCTTTTCCCTTTCTGAGACCTGTATATTATCAGTCAGGTTGTAACGGCATTTGTCATAGAGATCAACGACGGGATAGCAGGAGGCCCCGGCCTCGGTGTCGGAGCAATGAAATCCGTTTGGCTCCCGGAGCCGTGCCAAAAAACGTAGGGTGGGCGCGGCTTTTTGCGCCCACCGATCGCACGGCCCCACGCAGGCCGAGTCGCTTCAATGAGGCCGGGGCAATGAGCCCCGGAAATCCTTTTTGACGTTGACGTGGTGGCCGGGGAATATTACCCGTATCTCGATTTTCCACATTCCCCAGGATACGGTCGCGAGGGGGGTTGGTGGATATCATTTGGGTTCCGCGGAACCCCCAGACCTCCTATGTTTTAGAAACCGCGGAGGTCTTTGATGGATGCCGACCAAAGGCATCGTCCGGACTTGGTTTTTTCTGAATCAGAAACGGGCAATGCTCCCGGGACGGCATGTCATGCGAAGAGTTCAGTTCGACGAGGATACCCCAAAGGGGTTGTACATACCAGCCCACGGGCAACGCCCTGGGTAAGGC
>CAYSLC010000160.1:0-12830 GCA_964431545.1 uncultured Desulfobacteraceae bacterium
AAAAATAAAAGCTCTTGAAAAAATTTGTAAGTCTGAGGCCCACGAACTCCCCGTAATCTGTACTCCCGAAGAATTTTCAGAAAGGTCGTGATAAAATGATAGAAGATCAGGTTCTGAAAGAAATAAGAAAAATAAAAGATGACTTGGCATCGGAGTATGGTTACGATTTAAGGAAAATGCTAAAGGATGCCATCGGAAGACAAAACAAATCCGAACACAGAGTTGTTAATTTGAGTAGAAAAAAACGGGCCAACCAATCATTCCAGCGGACAACCAAAGCTCCCGCCTAGCGGCTCCGGCTTTGGTTGCCGCTGAATTCGGTCGTAAGGATGCGACATGAAGTCGAATAAGTATATGTCCCATATATAAAATTCAATAATGAAATTCTGTTTTCTGTAACAAGTATTCTACCGGGACGTGCTTTCGAAGTAATCTGATGGTACGAAGCTCCCGTGACAATGACGCCCATGGGGACTGGTTCCCCCCCGAAGAGGAAACCGTGAGAGACCCTGATACGAAATCATAGAGGAAAAATATGGGAGAACCAGCAAAACAGGAAGCAACATATGATGATTTGTACAATGTGCCGGAAAACATGGTAGGTGAAATAATTGACGGTGAACTGTACACGGTGCCGCGGCCATCGCCAAAGCATGCCAAGGTCACATCGGATTTAGGTGTTGTAATAGGTACTCCATATCGATTTGGTCGTGGCGGTCCGGGAGGATGGATAATTTTGGACGAACCTGAAATTCGACTTGGTGAGCACACGCTAATCCCCGATATAGCAGGTTGGAAAAAAGAACGATTTCCATCACCTTTAAACACAAACTGGATTGAGGTCTCACCGGACTGGATTTGTGAAGTTCTCTCTCCAAACACAATGCGTTTGGATAAGACAAAAAAGATACCCATTTATGCAAAACATAACGTTAATTATCTTTGGTTGATCAATCCAACCGATAAAACTTTTGATGTATTTAAGCTGGTCTCGGGAGGATGGCATTTGTTAGATGCTTTCGTTGAAAATGACAAAGTTAAAGCCGAACCATTCCAAGAAATTGAAATCAACCTTGATGAACTCTGGTTAGAATAGAAATTGGGTTTAATATTCATATATGAGTTTGCCAATCACTCGTTCGAGCGGATTCCGCTATCGCGCCACCTCCATGGAAGAAAGTCCCCTTCCGGACGACGATATTACTGACGCATGTGGCAATCAGCCGCCGTCCCCGTCTCCGTGGTATCCCCCCGGTCTGTACTCCACGCCGCTGAAAAAGGCGCCGGCGATCAACAACAGGATCCCGATCACACGGAAGAAGATGATTTCCAGCACCGCCCCCAGCCCGATGAGGACGACGGCGATCCCGATCACGATCCAGCCGATTTTCTTCGTTAGAGACATCCTTTGAACCCGTTTCGCGCCATCAGACCAGCTTCCGGGGAATCACGGTATGCCAGGTCCGCGTGAAGACCCGGCTCGCCCCTTCGTAGGCATCCAGATCGGCGCGAAGGTGGAAGCTCGTCTCGTTGGAGGTGAGCAGGGTCCGGGTGATGGTGCGCACCTCCCAGTCCCCCCGGGTGAACTTGCGCTCCCACCTTGTCTCCCCGGCCAGGGAATCGAATTCGTCGGCCCGGTAGGTGTAGGTCTCCACGGCCCGCGACCCGATCTCGAGGTCGATCCCCTCGTAGCGGGTGACCCCGGTATCGAGGACCACTTCCAATTTGGAGATATCCCTGCGCAGGTCCCGGATCACCCGCCATTCCTCCTCCCTCGGCCGGACCGGGGTCGCGGCCAGGGGCGCGGCCGCCTCCGGCGGTTCAAAGGGCCGCAGGTGCGCGTCCTCGGCCCGGGGTGGGCGGACGGGCAGCGTAAAGGTGCTGCTCCCGGCGTAGACGGTGAGCTGGACGGGTTTGGGCGGCGGCCAGGCCAGGGGCCAGTAGCTGGTGGAGAGGGAGAGCCGCAGCCGGTGCCCCTTGGGGAACCGCTGGGCCACGCCGTTCAATTGAACCGTCACCCGATACCGCTTCCCCGGCTCCAACGGTTGCGGATCCTCGTGGCCGTCCCGGTGGGTCAGGTTGAGGAGCCCGTAGGTGACCCGGGTCGCCTTGTCGTCGGGAGAGACGTCCGACAGGCGGGCCGCCACCATGGCCACCGGCTCGTTGGAGGAGAGGTCCAGCTCGGCCACGGCCGCCCCGAAGATCTCCAGATCCGCCTCCAGCACGTCGCTTTCGAAGACCAGGGCCCCGCCGTCCTCCTGCCGCTGGTCGTGGGGCAGGTCGGGTGGAGCCTGGTAGCTGCACCATTTGCCAGCGAAGAGCCCCACGCTCAGGGGGGACTGGATCGGCAGAGGCTGCTCCGAAACGGCCTCTCCCGCCGGGGCGAGGCGCCATTTGTCCAGGGTAAAGGCCAGCGGCGCGATATGGGGACTCGGCCAGGAGGACTCGGCGATCCATCGGCCGGGCCGTTCCGTGTAACGGGTGGTGGGCGGCACGCTGTCCTGCATCCAGACCCGGAACATCGGCTCGTCCTCGATGCCGTTTTCGACCCCCTTGAGCCATCGATCCCACCAGTCCCGGGCCTCCTGGAGGAATCCGATGGCCGGCCCGGGCACGCCCTCATGGGGGTACTTGTGGCTCCAGGGGCCGAGGAGTCCCTTCCGGGGCACCGACAGATGCTCCATGAGACGGAACACGGCGTTGGAGTATCCGTCGGCCCACCCGCTCACCGCCAGGACGGGGCAGACGATGGCCCCGTAATCCTCGCAGACCGATCCGTGCTTCCAATAGTCGTCCCGGTGCTGGTGCCGCATCCAGGTCTCCAGCCAGAACCCGCTCTTGTCGAGGCGCTCTAGCCACATATCCCGCCACCGGTCGCCCACCAGGGCCGGATCCGGGGGATGGGTGTTCTGGTCGAACATGGTGGAGGCCCAGGAGAGGTTGTCCCCCAGCAGGCAGCCGCCCATGTAGTGGACGTCGTCGGCGTACCGGTCGTCGGTGGAGCAGATGGTGATGATCGCCTTCAGCGGCTCCGGCCGCAGGGCGGCGATCTGGAGCCCGTTGAACCCGCCCCAGGAGATGCCGATCATCCCCACCGCGCCGGTGCACCACGGCTGTTTCGCCAGCCAGTGAATCACCGCCACGCCGTCGTCCAGCTCCTGTTGAAGGTACTCGTCTTTGAGAATGCCCTCGGACTCGCCGCTGCCCCGGAGGTCGACCCGGACCGAGGCATAGCCGAACCCGGCGATGTAGGGATGGTGGCCGAGATCCCGTTCGGCGGTGAGGTCCCGTTTCCGGTAGGGGATGTATTCGAGGACGGCGGGCACCGGGTCCGCGTCGGCGTCCTCGGGAAGCCACATCCGGGCCGCCAAGCGCGTGCCGTCGGGCATGGGGATGGTCAGGTGTTCGATTTCACGGACCCTTCTGGGGAATGCCGTTCGGATGTTCATCGGGTTCGGGTCTCTTTTCTCTAGGCTATTGGAGCGGTTCCACGTCGAAGGTTAGGAGTTCCTGGCACCGGATGTATTTGTCCAGAAGCTCCTTCTGATCCTCGCCGCCGATGAAAAGGTGGCAGACGGCATAGCTGTAGCTGTCCTGCTCCAGAAGCTCGGACAGGCGCATGCCGGGGGTCACCTGGGGCCGGACCACCGTCCCCGGAACCTCCTTTGCCACCCGTTCGATCTCCTCCGGAGTCGGCACGCCCCTGACGACGCCGTCTTCGAACAGCCGCCAGAAAAACTTGGCGGCCCTGGGGAACTCCCCCCGCTGGGTGGGGAATTCCGGATTCCGGCCCAGGGCCACGTCCACGGTCACCGCCTGGTTGGAGGCGCCGTCCACCTTTTGGAAGACATCGGAATGGGACTGGGAGACCCGGGTGTTGATCTCCAGAAGCCAGATCCGGTCCTGTTCCCGGTTCCAGTAGTATTCGATGTTGAAGGCGGAATCGTCGAACCCCATGGCGGGGATGATCGTTTCGGTGATCCGCTGCATCCGCTCCTGGATCTTGTAGGGGAGGGTGGATGGGTACTCGTAGCGGAAGAAGCTGACCCCGTTCTCGTACCGGATGGAGTCGACGATGCCGATCGACTCCACCCGGCCGCTCTGGGAATACCCCTCCTGGGTGCAGAGCCGGCCGGAGATGATCCCCTCGGCCATGCAGTGGGCCCCGCCCACGCCGGCGATCTCCGGCGGCAGGTCCACCCGGCCCAGGACATAGTTGAAGGGATCGCCGATGAGGTTGATCCGTTCCCGGATCTGGGGGATGGCTGCGGCGAAGTCCTCCTCGCCGGTGATGCGGAAGCCGAGGAAGGACCCCGACGATTTGATCGGTTTGATCCAGAACGGGTAGGGGAGGTCGATCTTGGAGAGGGCGTCGTCGTCGAAGGGGTCGAAGGCGGCGAAGTCGGGGATGTTGTCCGGGATGACTTTTTGCTGTTCCACCCGGCTCCAGTACTTGTGTTCGCACTTGAGCAGGCTTTCCAGGCTCGGGGAGCGGGTACCGAACTCCTCGCAGATGAGGGGGAGCATGGTGCTGACGGGAAAATCCATATAGCCGCAGACGGCGTCCACCGACTCGCCGGTCTCCTTCTGAAACCGCCGCAACTGATCGATGCTCCGCCGCACCATGTCCGGGATGGGGAACTCGTAGGTTTCGAGCACTTCGGCCGGATCGAGGAGGCTGTGAAACCGATATTCCGGCGCATGGGGGGTTCTTTCCAGAAGACTTCGGTTGAAATCGTTCATCCCGACCACAAACACATTTTTTTTCTTCACAATAAGCCCCTTCCGTCGATTCGCCGAACCGTTTTCCAGCCTCTACTCTCCGTGGAATTCTGACGGAAGCCTGGCGAGAGTTCGAACCGATCGATCTCTTATTTCAGATAGGCGCATTCGACCTCCTTCCCATGGCAATCCACGATCACCCAGGTTTCGATGGGGTCGGGGTACACATAATCTTCCTTGACCATCTTGTAGGCATTTCCGATCTGGTCCGATTCCATTCCGCCGCTTTCACAGGTGTTTCTGTCTTCCCGGGTACAGGGTACCACGACGGTTCTCTTCACGGTGACCGTCTTCAAAACCTTTTTCGAGGTCCAGGCTTTTTCGCCGCATTCCGGACTCACCTTCGCGGAAAGATACGGTCGGCAGATTTTCACCCGATAGGTGACCATCCGTTCCGTGGTGCCGCAGGCAAAGCAGCATTCATCCGGACACAGAAGATCGCTGATCACGTTTCCGTTCTCGTCCACGGCGTAAGTGTTCGGGACTTGAATCTCCACGACATCCGACAGTAAACTGCTCGACTCGACGGAACCCTCGGTACAACAGACCTCCGCATTCGCGGTGGAAACCAGCAACAAAAAAGGAACGATCGCTGCGGCGAAGATCTTCCATTTCATCCGTCACCTCCTTTTAGGTTTTCCATATTCCATAAAGGTTCGTGGAAAGACGGTCTCTTACAGGATTGCGGGATATCCGCGCGGGGGGATGGCCGCTTGTCCCGTGTCATTCCTGTTTTCCGAAGCCGTCGTCCTTCCAAACTGCCACACCCACACCGTATGTTGTCCGTCGTAAAAGGTAAAGGCATTTTTTCCTGTTACGCTCTACTTTTTCTCCAAAAAGATGTCAGGGACGCGAGCCCCCGGCGAACGAAAGGCCCGCTCCTGGGCGGCGGGTCTTGTTCGATCTTCGTCAATCGAGTGTTACTGTGCATTCCTTTTTACGAGTAGTACTTCACGTAGGTCTCGAATCCGGCGTTGATGATCCTCCGTTCCAATTCTTCCGCCTGCTCCCGGGTCGAAAACCTTCCGCAGTGGACGAGGTACAAGTCACTTCCTTCAGCGGGATGAACCAGTTCCGCGTCAAATCCGAGCTGGGTGAGGTCACCACGCCGGGTTTCGGCGTTGGTCCAGGACCGGAAAGCGCCCACTTGGACGGTATAATAGTTGGCGGTTCCACCGGAATCGTCAGGCCCGTCCCCTTGGCCGTCCCCTTCGCCTGTTCCGGCTCCACCATCTACAGGGACATCATGACCGATGTGGGAATCGATCCAGTTCCGGTATTCCGACACCCTTGAGTAGACTCCCGGAAGCCCCGGACGCGCGCAGCCATCCCCCCAGCTGGTAACCCCCGCGAGCACCATTTGATCTGCGCTTCTCACCATGAGCGGCCCCCCTGAATCGCCCTGGCAGGCATCTCTTCCTCCTTCGCCCCCTGCGGCCAGCACCTTATCCGTTATCATCGCCCCGTACCGGGAATAGATCTCAGCGGCCTCGGCGTTGGATACGATGGGAAGGTTTACCTCCATCAGCACGTCCGAGGAGGATCCCCCTTCACGCAATCTCCCCCAGCCGATGACAGTGGAGAAGGTTCCCGGTGTTGTCAACCCCTGGGGGTCATTCCTTGGGACCATTGAGATCGGTCGCTGCCTCGAAGCCCGGCTCAAGCGCAGGAGCGCCAGGTCGTTCGCATTGTAATTGGGGTCATAATCTGGATGGATGATCAGATCTTCCACCTCGATGCGTTCCATACGCTCCGCCCCAAGATCGATGATGCCCAGGACGACATCGATCTCGTCCTGCCCCATTCCAAACGGGCAGTGGGCGGCGGTGAGTACCCACCGAGGCGCCACCAGCGTGCCGCCGCAAAACTGGCCGCTCATGGGTTGAATTCCCCGAATCACTAGCGCGGCCATCCAGGGATATTCTCCCAGGGAAGCAGGACGCCCGCCCACAATCCGGGTGCTTCGACTGATGGTGCTGGCTTTCACGGCATTGAGCAGGTTCTTTTCAAATCCGGGTTCAAGCGTTTTCATGTGAGCCTCCTTATTGCGTTTGGGATGATCTTATGCCAACCATTCGGCGGCTTCCTTGTTCGAATCGCAATATCTTAGGATTTTCTCCATTCCGGAACCCTTGAGTGCCTTGTTCAGTGAAATTTTGCTGGTCTCCTTTCCGATCAGGCAGGCGACTCTCCGGCACCCCTCGTGAATCAGCTTTTTCTGCCTCTCCTCCTGGGCTTTTTCCACCTCGGGAGGCATGATTTCCAGCTTCGACAGATCCGCATAGATGGTGAATCCCGGCTTTGCCAGGCTTTGTGCCCGATCCCAGTCCTTATCAAAATCCGGAACGACATTCAGGCTCTTCCAAAACCCGATCATCCTCCACAAGACCCTGTTCTTCGATTCATCATAGGCGAGTTTGTAGTAGTCGTTTTCCGCAATTACATTCATTCACTCCAAATTACCTTTCTCCGGCCTGCGTCCGGATTCGCCATGTTTGCCAAATCCTTTTCGATAGCGGACACAAGTTTCGGCTTGCTTTGGCGATATTTATTTATCAATCGAACCTCTTGGGTCGGCTCGTATGGCGTTCGGGAGGGAGAGTCATCGTCCGTTAGACCGAGCAGAAACAGGTTCGAAGCGCGAAGATGCTGTATGATGGTCAGAATTTCTTCTTCCTGACCTTCCTTTGCATTCGCAATCATTTGGTCCAGTTTCCGATAGGCACCCCATTCGCCGTAAGGGTTCGGAAAGAAGAATGGAGCGATCGAGACCAGGAAGAGATAGGAGAATAGATTGGCCGCCAACAGCGCTTTCCACATTGTTCTGTCTTCAAACAAATACTTCGCTCCCGCCGCTTCCACGATGAGGGTCAGCCCGAATCCGAGAAGCAGAGGCAAAAACAACAAGATAAACACCATTATCGGTGGCTGTGGGGGCATATATACCGCCAGATGATTCACGACAGCGCCGTAAATACCGGCGACAATCGCGCACATGGCAACCGAATTAAAGTATAGTGGTGCCTTTACGTAGGCGAATATCGCAATGACGATCAGAAGAAAAGCGATGGCAAACTGGGGTATCATAATAGTGATCCCGATGATTCCTCCAGCGACCAAGGAAACGATGTTGAGAAAAAAGGCTGCCATCGCCGCTTCTTGCCAGGGAATTCGGCACCAGCGGTGGAAAACGACCAGTTCGATGATGATCACCGCAACCAAACTGATACCGTAGGACCATTTTCCAGCCAAAAAATGAGCGGAGCTTCCGAACATTCCCCACCCGAACGGAATATTTGCGTGGGCGGGACCTCCCAACAAATGGAGGGCGGCGAAAAAAGAGCCCATTGAAATGAAAAAACGGAAAGCGCTTCGCATCATCGCCCAGATCCACCTTCGGTTGAATGGGTTGCGATGTCCATTTTCTATACCATCCAGATCCGATGATCGTATGGGGCTATCGCTTCCATTACGCGATTTCCAACACCGCCGTTCAATTTGTCATCCACCCAGTTTTTCGGGTTGTTGGTGATATAATACCGAATTTTTTGTAATTCATCATCGTTTCGCACGATGTGTTCCCAGTAGTTGCGCTGCCATAATTTCCCCGGAAACCGCGTCCAACCGTTTTGTTTAACGCCGCGGATATACGCATTGGTGGTCATGGTTTTGAACCATTGCACAACGGTTCCAACGGTAACCGGTTCCGACGCCGACGCCACCACCGTAGGGGCAGACCTGTGTGTCTGCCCTGCTTGTACCGCCCCCGTGTCTATCTGTCCATTTTCCCGGAATTGATCAGGCTGGACATTCGGGTTGGTATCGGGGCGGGGAACAGGGGGAATGCCAGGGTGGACACCTGGCGAAATAACAGGGCGGGCGTCCGGGGACATACCAGGGCCGGCGTCCGGGGACATACCAGGGCGGACACGCAGGTCCGCCCCTACGGTGTTGTAAACGATGAAATGGATGTGATTGGGCATGCAGATCATCGTATCGCATCGGATTCCCTGAAATTTGTTTTCCAATTCCGCGTACCAATGGAACATCATTCTGCCCGCATCGTTTGATTCCATTGCCCCATTTTCAATATCGCCGAACAAACACAACCTATTCTGCGTGCAGATGGTGATGAAATAGTGCCCCCTACGGGAATAATCATATCCTTTTAGCCGGATTGATCGACGGTGATGGATGTCCGGATTATATTTGATCATCTGCTTGCATCGGTTTCAATAGGCGGGCACACATCGTAAAGGCAAACCGATATGCCGGTCCTAAGACGTCTGGTTATTTGCAGACTTTTCATCAAAGATAGGCATCTCAAGGCTCGTTTTACAATTGCTTGTCATTTGATGTGATAGCTTCATTTTCCCGCTCCAAACGGGATTTCCATTGGAAAAAACCTGTAGCCTGTGGCGGCTGAAAAGTCAAGAACCAATCAGGAGCTATGAGACTATCCGGTGCGGCGGAAGCGGGATAGGAGAGGTGCTTATGATTCCGGGATTTATGGTAGGGTCGAGGTTGATCCTTACCGAATCGGCCGTTGGTGAGGGCTGAAGGAGCCGTTCAACGGTCGCCGCCGTTTCCATGTCCTTTGTTCGTGGTACCGGCGAGCCGAAGGAGGCCGACCGGCGAGGGTGGAACTTCTATCAATCATGATCTCCCACAACGTGCCGCCGAGGAGGTCCGATTGACAACGCCGCCGTTTAATGGTTTATTCAGCCCAACAGAAAAGGACGCACGCATGCCCCCCAAGAAGACCCGCCGAAAAGTATCCGAATCCCCGACCAACCCGAAACCCGAGAAAAAGTCCCGGACCTTCGACGTGGCCGACCTCTACCGGGGCCCCGTGGAAACCGAGGAGACCACCGAAGAGACCGCCGCCCCCCTGGACGAAAAACTCCGGCAGGCCTACTTCTGGATCACCAACCACGCCATCATCTCCCCTTTCTACGACATCGAATACGACGACGGGCCGGGGCAGCGGTTCACCTTCGGGGACCAGAAGATCACCGTCAACCTTCCCTCGGGGCAGAGCTACTCCAGCTACGTCCTCCTCCCCCTGCTCAACCTCGCCGTCCGGCGCCGCTGCCTCCTGGTGGGCGGCCCCGGCCGGGGCAAAACCGCCATCGCCATCCTCATGGGGCTTCTCGCCGGCTACACCTTAACCGACATCCGCCGGGCCATCCAGCACGGCCAGCCCCAGATGACCATCGCCGACCTGCTCGGCAACCCGCTCCCCTCCACCCTGGTCAACGCCGAGCGGATGGAGGACGTCAAGATCGCCTGGCGCAAGTGGCTCGCCATGCGGGTGAAGATCATCGACGAGTACAATCGGATCCCCACCCGGACCCAGTCGGCCCTGCTCACCGTCATGGCCGACAACTACGCCGAGATCCTCGACCAGATCTACGAGTGCCCCGAGGCCGCCTGGTACCTCACCGCCAACGACGACGGCGGGGGCGGGACCTACCAGGTGATCGAAGCCCTCCGGGACCGCATCGACGTGGTGGTCAAGGCCCTCCACTTCAACACCCGGTTCCTCAACGAACTCCTGCTGCGCATCGAGGACGACATCCGGCCCGAGGAGATCGTCCCGCCCCAGATCATCTTCGACGACGACGAGATCGACCGGATCAACCGGGAGATCCGGGCGGTCCGCCTCTCTCCGGAGCTGCGCCGGCGCATCGAGTTCTTCGCCGCCCAGTTCGAGTTCTGCGAGGAGGGGGCCCGGCAGCTCGAGTACATGACCAAGGACACCGTGAAGCTGGCCGCCGCCGACTGGCACACCGTGGTCAATACAGGGACCGGCAAGGACCGGAGCAAGGACCTGGGGCTCCAGACCAAAAACGGCCTCTCTGTCCGGGCCATGCTCACCGGGCTCATCTACGTCAAGGCCATGGCCTTTTTCCGGGGCGCCGCCGAGGTCGCCTACGAGGACATCCGCCAGATCCTCCCCTTCGTCCTCCACGACAAGCTGGTCCAGTACCCCGAGGCCCCCTTTTTCGACAAGGACGGCCGGTCCGCACTGCGCACCGACCTCATCAGCTGGATCCGCCACCTCTTCGACGAGTCTTCCAAGGAGTACGAACGGCTCGACCTCGACCGGGAGGACCCCCTTTCCGAGATGGAGACCCGGTTCGAGGAGGGGCTCGACGGCGTGGGCGAGGAGGAGGTCCTCGAACGGCTCATCCACATCGAGCGGGTCCTGGGGGAGTGGAGCAAGGGCCGGAAGTTCTACGCCCACATGTACGACGACATCCTCAAGATGAAATACCTCCACCAGCGGTACACCAACTACCTCCGGTGGCTCCAGTGGGAAGGGGCCCGGTGACCGGACGCCTCCCCGCGGACGGCCCCATGGCCCGGGTCCTCGCCCGCCACCGGGACCGGTTCAACGCCGCCTTCGCCCAGGCCCGGCGGACCGCGCGGGGCCTCGACCCGGACGCCTTCTCCGGCCATCTCATCGGCCGGGTCGGCCCCCTGCTGGATCGGATGGGACGGATGGCGTCGGGCGGGGCGGACGACGGCGCCCTGGACGCCGCGGGCGTCGCCCTCTACGACCTCTCCCTGGAACTCTTCGCCAAGGGGATCCTGGGCGGACCCGAGCGGCACCCGGCCGTGGGTCGGGCGTGGGCCGACCTCTTTCCCCGGATCTCGGATCTGATCCTCGCGGCCCCCCGCCGCCTTCCGGCCGCTCTGGTCAATGCCCTCTGCCAGCTCACCGGGGAGCCCGGCGCCGCGCCGGAACGCTGGCTGGAAACCCTGGCCGCCGTCGCCCCCCTGTGTTCGGATCCGGAGACCCTGCTTAGGGCCGGCCAGGCCGCCGCATGGCGATGGGGACTGGCCCACTACCGCGAGGGGGCCCTCTCCGTCTGCGACGGCCTGCCGCCGGAAGTCACCGCCCGGATCCTCGGCCTGCCCGACGGGTCGGACGCCGCCTATGCGGGGACCGTGACCGGACATCTCAAAGCCGACCCCTGGTACGACCCGGCGAGCCTCCCCGATCAACAATATGGGTCCCTGGCCCCCGTCGGAACCGTGGGCGGATTCCGGGGGTTCGGGGGGACCTTCCTCAATCCGCCGGAGGCCTTCCGGGGGAACGACGGCCGGATCCATCTCCGGGACAGCGAGGGGGCATGGGTTCTTTTCGCCGACCGGTTCGGCGCCACCCTCCACCGGACCGACCCCCAGGCGAAAGGAAAACCGGGGGCCGCCGGGGCCTTCCGCATCGACGCCAGGGGGAAAGTGGTCCGGGACGGCGCGGGACGCCGTTTTCCCCACCTGGCCGGGGCCGCCTCCTCTGCCGACGACGGATCGACCCTGGCGGTCTGCCTGCCGCTGTCCCACCACGTTCACCTCATCGCCTGGAAGAGCGACGCCGGGCGTGGCTAAGGCAAACGCCCGGAAAGGGGATTTTGCCCCCACGGACCTCCTTCGCCGGTGGCGGGACCAGTGGGAGCCGTCCCTGGCCGCCTGGAGCCGCTTCACCCAACTCGCGGAGCCCCGGTGGTGCCTCACCGAGGCCGATGAACGGCGGGAGTCCCTCTCGGGGTCCTTCGCCATGATCCGCTTGGCCGACCACGCCGTGGTGGTGAGCCTGCGGCTGGTCCGCCACCACCGCCTCGGCCGGTTCCCCCGGGAGATCCTGGCCCACGAGATCGGCCACCATGTCCTGGCCCCGGGAGATCTGACCGACAACGGCCGCCTCCTGGCCCGGATCCGGGCCGGGCTGCCCGGCAAGGAGCCCCTGGCCCCCTTCATCGCCAACCTCTACACGGACCTGATCATCAACGACCGGCTCCAGCGGATCGCCGGCCTCGACCTCTCCGGCGTCTATCGTACCCTGGGGAATCCGGATCCGGATCCCCTCTGGACCCTCTACATGCGGATCTACGAGATCCTCTGGGGGCTCCCCCCAAAGACCTTGGCCTCGGAGAAGATCGATGGTAGACTGAGCGGTGATGCCCACCTCGGGGCGCGGGTGATTCGGGCCTACGCCCGGGAGTGGCTCGACGGGGCCGGCCGGTTCGCGGCCCTCTGCC
>CAYSLC010000161.1:0-12749 GCA_964431545.1 uncultured Desulfobacteraceae bacterium
GTGGAGGACCTTGGCCCCCAGGCTCGCCATCTCCAGCATCTCCTCGCAGGAGATCCGGGAGAGCTTGCGGGCCTTGCCGCAGACGTTGGGATCGGCCGTATAGATGCCGTCCACGTCGGTGTAGATCTCGCAGCGGTCCGCCTTCAGGGCCGCGGCGATGGCCACCGCCGAGGTGTCGGAGCCGCCGCGCCCCAGGGTGGTGATGTTCCCGTCGGCGTCGCACCCCTGGAAACCGGCCACCACGACGATCCGGCCGTCGTCGAGCAGGGTCTGGACCTGACGGGTCCCCACGTCCACGATCCGGGCGTTGCCGTAGGCGCAGTCGGTCCGAACCTCGGCCTGGAATCCGAGCAGGGACCGGGCCGGATAATCCATGGCGGTCAGGGTCATGGCCAGCAGGGCCGCGGTGGTCTGCTCCCCGGTGGCCAGCAGCACGTCCATCTCCCGTCGGTCGGGGGTCTTGGTCATCTGATTGGCCAGTTCGATGAGGCCGTCGGTCACCCCGGCCATGGCCGAGAGGATGACCACCACCTGGTTTCCCTGGTCGAAGGTCCGGGCGACCCGTTTCGCCACGTTCCGGATCCGTTCGGTGTTGGCCACGGAGGTGCCGCCGTATTTCTGAACGATGAGTGCCATCTCTTCTCCTTCCCATCCGACGTTGACGGTGCCCCGGCCGCGGAGACCCCGGGTGCCGGTCTCCATTCCGGCAAAAGGCGACATGCATAAAGGACCTACACCTAAAATGTTCAGGAAAAAAATTCAAGGGGAAAAAACGGTATAAAAAAACCCCGCCCTCGGAAAGGGCGGGGTTTTCTCGCGGGTCGCGGGGTCGACCTATCGCTTCTTGCTCGCCCGCTTGGATGCCTTGATCGGATTGACCTTGGCCTGGGTGGTGGCGGCGGCGGACGTCACATGGGTGGCCATGTTGCAGTTGCCCAGCTTCCACTTGACCATCGGGTCGGGCGTGGCGGTGCAGTACCAGCCGGACCCGTACTCCACCTGGCGGTTGCAGCCGCCGCACTGCTCGACGACCTCGTGGCAGCTGCCGTTGTTGTAAGTGCATCCCTTGACGCTCATGAAGGGACAGTCGTACCCTTTTCTCACGGTCTGGCAAATCATCGGAATTACCCCCTCGTATCACGAATCGAACCCATCAAAAAAAAGGCCCGGAGCTTTTCGGCTCCTGACCTTTATCCCAATGCCTATATCCAGCTAACTATAAGCGAGGGAGTTTGCGATGTCAACAGAAAAAAACGATGGCGTGAAAAAAATTCAGGCCGCCCCCCTGCCGAAGGCCTCCGACAGGGACGGCGCCATTACCCCTTCATATCCCGTGAGCCGGGCCACCAGACGGTCCTCGGCGTCGAAGAAGGTAAAATCCCCCCGGACCACCCGGTCCCCGGCGGAGGCGACCTCCAGCACCGCCGTGACCCCCGATTCCGGGAATCGGCGCCGGAACTGTCGGTATTCCCTGGCATAGACGGGCAAACAGGCCATGCCCTTGCGCTCCCGGCACCAGAGGATCGCCATCTGGAACGCCGAATCGAGGACCAGGGGATCGGCGATCCACCGGCTGCGCAGGGGCTCGGCCATCCATTCCTCCGGCGGCGGGGCCGCGCCGAGACGGGCCACCATCCCCTTTGGGGAATAGCCGAGAATCTCCCGGATCCCCCGGAGGGCCGCCCCGTGGAAGAGGACCTCCCGGTAGGCTTCGTCCACCGATCGCCGGTACGGCTCTCCCATCATGTCCCGGGCGGGGCGCAGGTCCGGGGGCGCGGCCGGACCATCGGTGAGGATCGCCCGGGCCCGGTAGTGGACCACCTCGGTCCCGTCCTGGATCCCGTCGCGGATCTCCACATCCACCTCGATCCCCTCCTTTTTCCGGCGGGGCTTGCCGGCCAGCAGCCGGATGAGCTTGCGCTCCGCGCCGAGCCGGATGCCGTTGAGCAGGCGGATGTCGTCGAGGCCGTGGAGGAAGAGGCCCGGGTTTCCGTGGAGGGCCCCGTACCCCATCCACTCGGTCATCAGGGCGAAGGGGACCACGGCCCGGCCGTCCAGGACGTGGGATTCCAGCACCGGGTACCGCTCCCGGTCGATCTCCCGCTTGAAGGTCAGGGCCAGTCCCTCCGGCGCGGCAACGGACGGTGTCGGGTGCGCATCGCCCGTCGCCGGCGCCAGGGTGGCCCCCAGGATCACCTCCACCGGGCCGCCGGGGGCGCTTTGCATCTCCCGGACCATGGCCCGGGCCCCGGCCTCTTTGGGGATCAGGTCGACGCCCGCCCCGCGGAATTCCCGCTTGAGGGAGTCGGTGACCATGCCCCCGTCCCAGGGGCCCCAGTTGAGCGACAGGACCCGGCAGTCGGGCCGCTCCGCCGCGAGCTGTCCCGCCCGCTTGTTGAGGACCTCGTTGGCCATGGCGTAGTCGACCTGGCCCCGGTTGCCGGCCCGGGCCGCCACCGAGGAAAAGAGGACCACATAGGCGAGGGGATCCCCCTGGAGGGCGGCCAGCAGGGTCTTCAGGCCGTCGACCTTGGTGTGGTAGACCCGGTGGAACTGTTCGGGGGTCTTGTCGAGGATGCGCCGGTCCTCCAGTGTTCCGGCCCCGTGGATCAGCCCCTTGATCGGGCCGACGGTGAGGCGGACCTGGTCGAGGATATCGTTGATCCGTTCCGCGTCGCATACGTCGACCGGATAGTAGTGGACCGACGCGCCCGCCGCCCGGATCCCCTCGATGGTTGCGGCGATCTCCCGGTCGGCCGCGTATCTCCGGAACCGGGTCTCCAAATCCCGGGGGGAGGGGGCCTGTCCGCTGAATTCGTTTTTCAGGATGGCCCGCTTCATGGCGGCGGGATCGGTGAGGTGGGCCAGCCACTCGGGCTCCCCCGACGGCAGGGGGGACCGCCCCAAAAGGATCAGGAAGGGCCGAACCTCCCGGGCCAGGGCCAGGGCCGAAAGGGCGGTGACGCCCCGGCCGCCGCCGGAGACCACCACCACGTCGCCCTCCCCGAGGGCCACCGGCCCCTCCGACCCCTCGGAATGGGGGGCCGGCGTCAGGACGAGGTCGACACGGCCGTCGGAACCGATCCCCACCTCGGCCGGCCCGGGCCGGAGGATCTCCGCCAGGGCGGCGCCGGCGGCGGCCTCCGCATCATTCCACGCCGGGTCGATGTCCAGGGCCCGGCAGGTGACGCCCTCCCATTCGATGCCGGCGGTCTTGACCAGTCCGGCCAGGGCCCCCTGGACCGGGGTTTCGATCCCTTTTCCATGGAACCCGAAAGCCCCGTCCATCCGGGCGATGGTCCCGAAAACCGCCCCGCTCCGCCCGGCGGCCTCCTGGAGTGCGGGTCCGAACCGCCGGGCCAGGCGGAAGGCCTCGGCGGCGAGGTCCCGGTCCCGGTGGCGCCAGGCGTCGGCCAGAAGGATCAGGCCGCCGAGCCCAGACGGCATGTCGGCTTCCAGGAGTTCCGCCGGCGGGCGTCGCAGCACCGTCAGCCCGCGTCCCTCCAAGGCCGAGACCAGGGGCCGGTCCAGGCCCCCCGCGGTCTCCGTGAGGACGACCGTAGAGCCCCCGGGAAGATCGATTTCCGGACCCTTGGGGGCCGGCCGGGGCACGAGGGTCACCACCCGCCGTGCCACCGCCTCCATCGCGGGCTCCGATTCGGGGGCGGCGGAATCGGTCCGGAGGCCTTCCGGGACCGCCCCGGGGGCCGCGATCCGGCTGCCGACCGTGCCCGGTTCGGGGGGGCCGCCGGCGGCGATGCCCGGACCGGGGTCCTCGGCCGGGCGCTCCGTCCCGGCCTCCGGCGCCGATCGTTCCTCCGGGGCCCGGAGGGCCAGGTGGGCGGTGATGGCGCCCAGGGTCCGGAAGGTGCCCATGATCTCCGGGGAGACCGGGGGCAGGTCGGGGATCCGCTCCTCCACGGCCGAGAGGATCTCCACCCGCTTGATGGAGTCGATGCCCAGGTCGGCCTCGATGTCCATGTCCGGCCCGAGCATCTCGGCGGGGTATCCGGTCAGCTCGCTCACGACCTCCAGGAGGATGTTTTCCACGGCGCCGGGGTCCGCTCCGGTGGACGGCGGCGGGGGGGCGTCTTCGGTCGGGCCGGCAATGGTCTCCGCGGGTTCCGTTTCCCGGGCGCCGGCGGCGTCCAGGTGGGCGATGATGGCGCCGAGGGTCCGGAAGGTGCCCATGATCTCCGGGGAGACCGGGGGCAGGTCGGGGATCCGCTCCTCCACGGCCGAGAGGATCTCCACCCGCTTGATGGAGTCGATGCCCAGGTCGGCCTCGATGTCCATGTCCGGTCCGAGCATCTCCGTGGGATATCCGGTCAGCTCGCTCACGGCCTCCAGGAGAACTTCTTGGATCCGCCCGTCGGACGGACCCGGCTCCGGTCCCGGCGGTGTCGGTTCGGGGGCTTTCCCGGATTCCGGCGCCGGGGGCCGGGGAGGTTCATCCACCTGGTCCGCGGCCGGGGGGGGAGATGCCTGCCGCCGGGGCTCCGGCGTCCCGGAGGCGGGTTCCTCGGGAGACGTCGACGCCTCCGGCGGCCCTCCGTTTCCGGCCTGTGGGGCGGCCGGCGCCGGGGCGGATGCCGGGGGCGCTGGTGACGGAGCTTCCGCCATCCGTCCGGCGCCACCGGGCGAAGGCTGATCGGCGGGAGCCGGCGGTTCGGCCGGACGGCGGGGCTCCTCCGGTGTCGGATGGCGGCCCAGGGCCGCCTCGGCCAGCCGCCGGGTGGCGCGCATCATCTCCTGGAGGGTCCGGCTCGCCTCGGACTGGGATTCGAGGAACTTCTCGTGGGTCCGGGCCGTCTGGGTCTGGAGGGACTGCATGTATCGCAGGCCCTCCCGGACGGCGTCCAGGGCCCGGTCCACCGCTGGGTTTCCTGGGCCGGCGGGGGCGGTTCGGGGGTGATGGGGGGAGTGGTCCTTTTCCATGATCGATCCCTGATCCTGAGGTTGGGCGTGGCGGGGTTCTCGACGCACGGCCTCGGGGCCGGTTGTCGGGCGTTCTGAATCGTTCCCCTGGCGGGGCCCCTGCTTCCCCCGACCCGGGGAATGGGCCTGGGGCCGGGGGGGCGGCGCCGCCGTCGGTGGGGCGGTTCCGGGGCTCTCGGCCGCCGGGGCTTTTGCGGGCTCCGGCTCCGGCCGTGCCGGTCCCTCCGGAGCGGGGGGCGGTACCTTCGGGGCCGGCTTCGGCTTGGACGGGGTCCGGTAGTTGGCGCCGCTCAGGGGGATCTCCATCTTCGGCTTCCGCTGGGGCGGCGGCGGCGATTCCCACGCCGTCAGATCCACCGGGTGGCCCAGGGCCGCCAGGCGGCAGAGGGCCGTGGCCAGGTCCGTCACTCCGAAGCTCCGTCCGCCCGAGGGGTCGAGGGCGACGGCCTCGGCCGGGCGGCCGGCGAGGATCTCCCGGATCAAGCCGGTGAGGACCCGCCTGGGGCCGATCTCCAGAAACGTCCGGATCCCGGCGTCGTGGAGCCCCTCGATCTCCTTGATGAAATCGACGGGCCGGAGGATGTGTCGGCCCAGCATCTCCTTGGCGGCTTCGGGATCGGCGGGGTAGGGGGCTCCGGTGGTGTTGGAGAAGACCGGGATCTCCGACGGGGTGAATTCCGTTCCGGCCAGGGCCTCGGCGAAGGGGCCGGCCGCCTCGGCCACCAGGGGGCTGTGGAAGGGGGCCGACACCGGCAGCGGGGTCGAGACGAGCCCCCTGGTCTTGCAGCGCCGACGGGCCTCTTCAACGGCCTCGGCGCTCCCGGAGAGCACGCCCTGGGACGGCCCGTTCCGGTTGGCCAGGACCAGGTCCCCGCCCATCTCCTCCGCCAGGGCCTCGATCTCGGCCAGGGGGGCCTTGACCGCCAGCATGGTCCCCTTTCCGGACGCGGCGTCGGCCATGGCCCGGCCCCGGGCCGCGGCCAGGCGGTGGAAGGCCTCTTCGGAGATCCATCCGGCGGCCCACAGCGCGGTCAGCTCGCCGAAGCTGTGGCCGCAGGCGGCTTCGGGACGGACCCCGAACCGGGCGAGGATCCGCGCCATGCCGGCGCTCATGGCACCGATGGCCGGCTGGGCCGCGTCGGTGGACCGGAGGGCCGCCTCCATTCGCCGTCCGGCTTCGGGGTCGTCGTCCGGATACGGGTGGATGCGCCGGGACAGGGGGCCGTCGGCCCCGCCGGCCTTTTCAAAGGCCGCGTCGGCATGCTCCAGGGCCTCCAGGGCCTCGGGGAAGACACAGGCCAGGTCCCGGCCCATGTGGAGGTACTGGCTCCCCTGGCCGGGAAAGACGAAGGCGAGGCGGCCGGGTGTTCCGGTGCCGCCGGTGAAGACCGTCTCCCCCTTCCACCGGTCCGTCCCGCCGTCCGGGGCGGTGAGCCCCCGCAGTACGGCGTCGACCCGTTCGGAGAAGGGGAGGTCCGCCTCCGGCCGCTCCGCCGCCATCCAGAGGAGCCGATGGGGGGCATCGGGGGAGAACCGTCTCCGGGTCTCCGCCGCCAGGGCCGAGGCCGCCGCCTCCGAGGCGCCCCGGGCTTCGGCCGACAGGGCCTCGAGCCGGGACCGGATCTCCGCCCGGGACCCTCCGGACAGGGCCACGATCTCCACGGATCCGTCCCAGGAGATCCCGTCCTTCTTTCCGGTGTACTCCTCCAGGACCATATGGAAGTTGCTGCCGCCGAACCCGAAGGCGCTGACGCCGGCCCGCCGGGGGGTCCCGCCGGAGAGCCAGGGCCGCGCGGCGTTGTTGAGGTAGAAGGGGCTGTCGCCGATCCCCAGGCTGGGGTCCGGGGGATCGGCCTTGAGGGTGGGCGGCAGGACCTTGTGGTGGAGGGCCAGGGCCGCCTTGATCAGTCCGGCGGCGCCGGCGGCCGCCTTGGTGTGGCCGATCATCGACTTGACCGAGCCGACGGCGCAGCGACGGCCGTTCCGCGGGGCCGGGCCGAAGACGGTTTTCAATGCCTTGAACTCCACGGCGTCCCCCACCCGGGTGCCGGTGCCGTGGGCCTCCACCAGGTCGACGGTGGCCGGGTCGATCCCCGCCTCGGCGTAGGCCTTCCCCAAGGCCCTGCCCTGCCCTTCGGCCCGGGGGGCGTAGATGCTCTGGGAGCGACCGTCGCTGGAGGTTCCGATCCCCTTGATCACCGCGTAGATCCGGTCGCCGTCCGCCTCGGCCCGGTCCAGGGCCTTGAGGACCAGCAGGCCGATCCCCTCCCCCAGGACCGTGCCGTCGGCGTCCCCGGAGAAGGGACGGGCGTCGCCGGTGGGCGAGAGGATCTGGGTCCGGGAGAAGCACATGTGCATGAAGATGTCGTTCAAAAGGTCCACGCCGCCGGTGACCATCAGGTCGGCCCGGTCCGAGCGGATCTCCATCAGGGCCGTGTGGATGGCGCTCATGGAGCTGGCGCAGGCGGCGTCGACCACGCAGTTGGTCCCCCCCAGGTCGAGCCGGTTGCAGATCCGGCCCGCCACCACGTTTCCCAGAAGCCCCGGAAAGGAGTTCTCCTTCCACGGGACGTACGCCTCGGCGATCCGCTCCACCACGGCGTCGGCGGTGGCCGGATCCACGCCGCAGTCGGCCAGGGCCCGGCGCCAGTGGGGGTGTCCCAGCCGGGCCCCCAGGGGGATCACCAGCTCCTGGGTGCCGGTGACGCCGAGGATGACGCCGGCCCGGTCCCGGTCAAAGACCTTTCCGTCGCCGTATCCCGCGTCGGTGAGGGCCATCCGGGCGGCCACCAGCCCCAGGAGCTGGGAGGTGTCGGTGGCCTCCAGGGAGGCGGGGGGGATCCCGAACTCCGACGGATCGAAGGTGACCGGCGGGATGAAGCCGCCCCGGGTGCAGTAGACGTGGTCCGGGACCTTGGGGTCGGGATTGAAGTAGTCCTCGGCCCGCCAGTGGGTGGGGGGGACCTCCGTAACGGCGTCCCGGCCCCGGAGCAGCAGCCGCCAGTAGGCTTTGAGCCAGGGGGACCGGGGGAACATGCACCCCATGCCGATGATGGCCACGGGGGGCGCCTGGGAGTGGGTTTCGTCCTTGGGTTTCAATGCGGTCGGTCCTCTATGCGCATGACGCGATTGCATGACGCGGTTTTTCGGTGAATCGTTGCTCTGGGTCCAAGCGGGGGCGGGGCGCCGTGGAAGGGCCCTGTCAATCGATCATCCGAGACAGCGCATCCGGTTCGAGGGGGGAGAAGCGGCCGGCGCCGGCCGGTATCGGTACGCCCTGTTGACGCAGCCACTGGACCCGGGTGACCACGGCGGCCCCCAGAAGCAGGTTGAGGGCCACGGTGACCACCTTCCGGTTTTCGGGTTTTTCCAAAAAGGAGTCCTTGACCCATTCGTTGAAGGCCCCCAAAGAGGGGCCGCACCAGATCTGGTAATCGATCTTCCGGGAAGGGTCGCCGGCGGTGGCCCAGCCGGAGGAGCGGCCCAGATAGGATCGGAACACCAGGGCCATCTTGTGCCTGGGGTCTTTTTCGGCCCGCTCCACCTGACGCGGGTCCCGGGCCTGGAAAAATCTCCGGGTGTTCTCCCATTCCGCCTCGAAGCCGCGCCGGAAGAAGTCCCGCTCCAGGGTCTCCCGTTCCTTTGGCGGGATCGCCTCGTACCGGTCGTGGTTCCGGTAGAGGTCGAAGAGCTTGGCGGCCCGCAGGGGAAACAGGGTCCCCCGTTTGAGCACCTGGACCTTGACCCCCATCTCGAACATGTCGGCGGCCGGGGCCATGATGATGTCCGCCTGGCACGCCTCGCCCAGCATGCACCGGACCGCCTCGGAGGTGCCCGCCTCCACGCAGGCCTGGTTGACGGAGCCGGTGAGGACGTAGGCGGCGCCCATGGCGAAGGCGGCCGCCGTCGATTCCGGGGTGGCGATGCCGCCGCCCAGTCCCACGCAGGGGGGGCGCCGGTATCCGTACCGGGCCGACAGGGCGTCCCGGAGGGCCACCATGGTGGGCAGCAGGGCCAGGGCCGGCCGGTTGTCCGTGTGTCCGCCGGAGTCGGCCTCGGCGGTGAGATCCTCGGCCACCGGGATCGACCGGGCCAGACTCGCCTCCGCCTCCGTGATCCGGCCTTTGGCCACCAGGGCGGCCAGGAGCTTCCGGGGCGGCGGGGAGAGGAACTTCCGCGCCACCTCCACACGGGAGACCTTCCCCACCACCCGGTTGGGGCAGACCACCCCGCCGTCGGGGCCGCGGTGGATCCCCTTGACCCGGTAGTGGACCAGGGCTTCGGTCAGGTCGAGGTAGGCCGATGCGCTCACCTGCCGCACGCCGTGTGCGAGGTACAGGTCGGCGGTGGCCCGTTCCAGGTCGGGGTCGTAGGGGCTGTGGATCAGGTTGACGCCGAAGGGAAGATCCGGGATCCGTTCCTTCAGCGCCACCAGGGCCCCTTCGATCTCCTCCGGTGTCAGGCCCGCCGCGCCGAAGAAGGCGAGCATCCCGGCCCGGGCCGCCGCCTCCACCATCCGGACCGAGGTGATCCCGTTGGCCATGGCGCCCAGGACATAGGCATAGGTCACTCCATAGGTCGCCTTGAAGACGGGGTCCCCAAGGTCCCGGGGATGGAGGGGCGGCGCGTAGGCGTGCAGCGGATGGGCCCCCTCGGAGCCGGCGCCGTTGCCCAGCACCGCCGAGCCGCCGCGGGCGACGCCGGGGCCCTCTCCGGTGGCCACCACGTAGATGGGGCGGGACACGGCGAACAGGGCGTCCCTGAAAGCCGCCTCCCCGGTCCCGGGGGACGACCCGTCGCCTTTCCAGAAGCCGCGGCCGGGAAGGGGCCTCGCGCCGTGGATCCCGGCGGCGCCCGCCCCCGCGTCGGCCGGGGTCACCCGCGCCGCCATCGGGCCTCCCGGGAATGCGTCATGGATTCATGACGCCAAGATCTATTGCTCAATTCAAACGTGAGATACTGCATGTTGCAAATCGCGCGGAATCCCTTTAGAAGCTAGTTGCAGAAGATTTGCAATGTAACCCATAAAGGGGTCCGTGTCAAGACGGTGCCTTCCCGCGTCAAACGCCGCGCGTCCGGCCGGGAGGCCGCCTCAGAAGAACTTGATGAGGGACAGGGTGGTCACGCTCCCCTCGGGGCGGTCCTTGGCCTCGAACTCCCATTCGTTCATCAGGGAGATCACCGTACCGGTCGTCGGGATGAAGGCGCTGATGTGGGGACCCACGGCAAAGACCCGGTCGTGAACCCCTTCGTCCCAGGTCACGTCCCCGCCGCTGTCATCCGAGACCTGCCAATGGCAGTACCCGGCCAGGCCCACTTCCCAGATGGTCTTGCCGGGGAAGGTCTTGCCGAGACCCCACTCGAAGTGGAAGTCGTCACCGGGGGTGATCTCGTCGTCGTCTTTCTCGGTATGGATCTCGTACCGGGAGAGGACCGACGCCGACCAGGTCTTCTTGGCATCCAGATAATAGGTGGCCCCCAGGGAGAACATGGCGGTGTAGAAGCCCTTGCCCGGAGAGGCTGGGTTGGTGTTGTCGGAATCGCCGGTGGGCAGGTAGACGGCCGCGCCGGCCGAGGTGTCCCACCGTTTTCCGTGCCAGGACAGGAGCAGGGGCTCCACGATGATGTCGCCGAGTCCGAACTCGTCGTTGTCGATCCCCAGCGCCGAGATCTCGATGTCCTGGTAGATCAGGGGGATGAAGATATCGAAGCCGTAGTCGGCCCCCAGCAGCTTGGTCTGGGTGATCCAGATGAACCGGTGGACGTTGGCAAAGACCATTGCGTCAAAACCGACGTCGAGTTCTTCGCCGTCCGCGCCGGTCAAGGTGTCCGCGGCGTAGAAGGTGTTGTACATGCGGTAGTAGCTCCCGGGGGGCGGGATGGTGGCCGCCTTGATCCCCTCCACCCCGTTGACGTAGTGGCCCGTCTCCGCCCGGACGTTTGCGGAAAAGAGCGCCATTGCGGCGAGCATAATCCCTAACCAACCAAAACCATTCTTCATTACATCCTCCTTGGGTGGGCGTTCGTCCAACAGTTAACCGGCGAATATACTGGCCATCCACGGGGTTGGCAAGGGGAATTTCCCATTTTTCGGGTGATCGGAAGGGTTTTCCTACCCGATGTTGCTCGATTTCCCCCATTGACAATCGATTCGTTTTTGATACAGGAGGCAAAAGAAGGGATGCCCCGCATCGGCGACCGAATCGAACACCGAACCAGAACAAGGCAAGGAGGGAACATGAGACGAACGCTGGCACTTCTTTCCGTCCTGACACTGGCCGTGGCGTGCGCCGCCCCGACGCCCCGGCCGAGCAAAGGAATCTGCGCCAAAGGAACCCGCTTCGCCACCATCGGCACGGGGGACATCACCGGGATCTACTACCCGGCCGGCGGCTCCATCGCCAAGATCATCAACAAGGGTCGAGAACGCCACTGCATGCGGCTGGCGGTGGGGTCGACCCTCGGTTCGGTCTACAACATCAACGAGGTCCTGGAGGGGGAACTCGATTTCGGTATCGTCCAGTCCGACCGGCAATACGAGGCGTACCACGGGCTGGCCGAATGGAAGGAGGTCGGCCCCCGGACGAGGCTCCGGGGGCTCTTCAGCATCCATCCGGAGACGGTGATCCTGGTGGCGGCCGTGGATGCGGGCATCGAGTCCGTGGCCGACCTCAAGGGCAAGCGGGTCAACATCGGCAACGAGGGGTCGGGCCAGCGTCAGAACGCCATCGATGCCCTGGATGCGGCGGGCCTCGACCACCGGACGGATATGATCGCCTTCGCCGAAGTGGCCTCCCGGGCTCCGGATCTTCTCCAGCGGGGGATCATCGACGCCTTCTTCTATACGGTGGGCCACCCCAGCGCCGCCATCAAGGAGGCGACCATCGGGAAACGGAAGGTGCGCTCGGCCCAGTTGATCGGACTCGACCTCATCGCCTCCAAGTATCCCTACTACACCAAGGGGGTGGTTCCCATGAAGTACTATCCCGGGGCCGAGAACACCTCGGACGTGGAATCCTTCGCCGTCAAGGCCACCGTGGTGACCACCGAGGACCAGTCCGAGGAGTTGGTCTACACGGTCACAAAGGAACTCTTCCGCAACTTTGCGTTCTTCAAGACCCTCCACCCCGCCTTTGAAGACCTGGAGAAAAGGGAGATGCTGCGAGGCATGACCGCCCCCTTCCACCCGGGCGCCATCCGATACTACAAGGAGGCGGGGCTCTGGCCGCCGATGGAGTAGGCGGCCCGGCCATCCGAAAACCTTGGCCGGTGGAAAACCGGCCCGCCCCGGAGGGCGCTCGCTTCGACACATGGGGTGGGCACCCCCCGGGGCGCCCGCCTGTGTTCCGTCCCGTCCCGCCCCGCCTGCTATGTCGACATGACGGAGTCCCCGATAGTCGACCGTCGAAGCCAATGCCGTTCGATGAGCCATGCCCAAAGCGGGGCCATTTCGACATTCCCCTTAACGCCCTCGGCATGTTTCGTGATCAAGATCCTCCGATCCGGTTGTATGTTCGAGTCCGCCAAATCCTGGAACCCGTCAAATTCCCGATCGGGGATCTCGTCTCCATAAGTCACGTTGACGGCCCAAGTCTCATTGCGTCCGCGGGCAATGAAATCCACTTCCTGTTTTCCCTTCCAGTAATAGATTTCAAACCCTGCCCGGGACAGTTCCTGAAACACCAGGTTTTCGGCCAGTCGCCCCACATCCCGCGAAAACACAAAGGCCGTGGCCTTTCGAAGGCCGTTATCGATCGCGTACACCTTTTTGGGATTTTTTTCCTGAGCCTTCAAAGAAAAGGTAAATCGGG
>CAYSLC010000162.1:0-12678 GCA_964431545.1 uncultured Desulfobacteraceae bacterium
CCCGACATCTCCGAGGAGACCGTCTACCTGATCACCAAGACCATCTACGAAAACCTGCCCTTCCTGGTGGGGATCCACAAGGCGACCAAGGCCATGAGTCTGGAACGGGCCATCACCGGCCTGCCGGTGCCCCTCCACCCGGGCGCGGCCAAGTTCTACAAGGAAAAGGGGATCGCCATTCCGGCGGAACTCATGAAGAACGAATAGACCCTCTCGGCCCGGGTCGCGCCCTCCGAGCCGGCGGCGCGACCCGAAATCGCCCCCGAACCTCCTTCTCCGGAGCCCTTCCATGCCCGATACCTCCGAACCGAACGGCGCCGACGGCGCCGTCGAGACCGATCGGACCGGCGAAGTCCTCGCCACCCAGCGGAAGCTGACCGGCACCCACGCCCGGATCATCTACTGGGCCGGGGTGGCCACGTCCCTGTTCCACCTCTGGGTCAATACCATCGGCATCATGCCGGAGATCCAGCGAAACGCCCTCCACTTCGCCCTGATCCTCTTTCTGGGGTATATCATCTACCCCTTCCGCAAGGGGGCGGCCCGGTGGACCCTCCGGCTCGACTACGGGCTGGCCGTCCTCTCGGTGATCACCGGCGTCTATCTGGTCCTCTTCGAGGACGCCCTCCACGCCCGAAACGAAGTGCCCACCCAGGTGGACCTGGTCTTCGCGGCGATCGCCATCATCCTGATGATCGAGATCACCCGGCGCACGGCCGGATACATCATCCCGGTCCTGGCGGTCCTGTTTCTCAGCTACGGGCTCTGGCTGGGGAAATACTTCAGCGGCCTCTGGAACTTCCCCGGAGTGACGGTGGAGCGGATGCTCTACCGGATGTACTTCGCTCCGGACGGCATCTTCGGCACCATCGCCACCATCTCGTCCACCTTCGTCTTCCTCTTCGTCCTCTTCGGGGCGTTCCTGCTGAAATCGGGGGCCGGGGATTTCATCATCCGGCTGTCCATCGCCATGATGGGCCGGATGATCGGCGGGCCGGCCAAGATGGCGGTCTTCGCCAGCGGACTCATGGGGTCGATCTCCGGCAGCGCCGTGGCCAACACCGTGGGCACCGGCTCCATCACCATCCCCCTGATGAAGAAGGTGGGGTTCACCCCCCGGTTCGCCGGCGGCATCGAGGCGGCCGCCTCCACCGGCGGTCAGCTGATGCCGCCCATCATGGGGGCCGGCGCCTTCATCATGAGCCAGTGGACCCAGATCCCCTACCTGACCATCGTGGGGGTGGCCATCATCCCGGCCATGCTCTACTTTCTGAGCGTCGCCTTCTTCATCCACCTGCGGGCCAAGCGGCGGGGGCTCAAGCCCATGGATCACGAGGAGATCCCCCGGATCCGGGACGTGCTCAAGGAGGGGTGGAACTTCTTCATCCCCGTGCTGGTCCTCATGGGCCTTCTGATTTGGGGGTTCACCCCCACCTTCGCGGCGAGCGGCGGCATCGCCGCCATCGTGGTCTCCTCGTGGATCAATCCGTACACACGGATGGGCCTCCGGGACATCATCGACGCACTGGCGCTGGGGGCGAAGAACATGGTGACCACCGGGGTCATCCTCCTGTGCTCCGGAATCGTCATCGGGGTGGTCCTCATGGTGGGGGCCGGGATCAAGTTCTCCCTGCTCATCTCAAGCCTCTCCGGGGGAAGCCTGTTCATCACCATCGTCCTGGTGGCTTTGGCCTCTTTGATTTTGGGGATGGGGCTTCCGGTGACCGCCTCCTACATCGTCCTGGCGGTGCTGGCCGCCCCCTCCATGGAGATGCTCGGCACCTCCCTCATCGCGGCCCACATGCTGATCTTCTGGTACTCCCAGGACGCCAACGTCACCCCGCCGGTCTGTCTGGCCGCCTACTCGGCGGCGGGCATCTCCGGGAGCAAGCCCCTGGAGACGGGGTTCGCGTCGTGGAAGCTGGCCAAGGGGCTCTACGTGATCCCCCTCCTGTTCGTCTACACGCCGATCCTGTTCACCGGACCCACCTGGCGGGTCATCGAAACATCGATCACCGCCCTGGCCGGGCTCTTCTGCGCGGCCGTCTTCTTCGAGGGGTTCCACGTGATCCTGCTCAACTGGCTCTTCCGGATCGTCTATCTCGGATGCGCCGTCCTCCTTTTGTGGCCCCTGATGAAGCTCCATGTGGCCGGTATTCTGCTGCTGGCGGGGCTCTACATCGCCCAGAAGATTCTGGAGAAGCGGCGGCCGGAGACGGCTCCGAGTCTATAAGCGGACCGCCGCCCGTTTTCAGGACGGAAAATCGATGATGCCGATGTAGGACGTGGGCGTCAGGCTCTTGAGTTCCGCCTTGACGTCACCGGAGACGTCCAGCCCGTCGATGAAATCGGCGATGGCCTCCCGGTCGATCCGGTCGTGGGTCCGGGTGAGGTCCTTGAGGGCCTCGTAGGGGGCGGGATACCCCTCCCGGCGGAGGAGGGTCTGGATCCCCTCGGCCACCACGGCCCAGTTCTCCTCGAGATCGGCCCGGAGCTTCTCCTCGTTGAGGATCAATTTGCCCAGGCCCCGGGAGAGGGATTTGAGGGCGATGAGGGTGTGGGCCATGGGGACGCCGATGTTCCGCGTCACGGTGGAATCGGTGAGGTCCCGCTGGAGCCTGGAGATGGGTAGCTTCTCCGCCAGGTGCCCGAACAGGGCGTTGGCCGCCCCGAGGTTCCCTTCGGAGTTCTCGAAGTCGATGGGGTTGACCTTGTGGGGCATGGTGGACGACCCCACCTCCCCGGCCCGGATCCGCTGCTTGAAGTAGTCCATGGAGATGTAGGTCCAGATGTCCCGGTCGAGGTCGATGAGGATGGTGTTGATCCGCCGGAGGGCGTCGCAGAAGGCGGCCAGATTGTCGTAGGGTTCGATCTGGGTGGTGGTCCGGGTCCGGTGGAGGCCGAGGACGTTGTTGACCAGGTTGTCGGCGAAGGAAGGCCAGTCGATCTCGGGGTAGGCGAGCCGGTGGGCGTTGAAGTTGCCGGTGGCGCCCCCGAACTTGGCGGAGAAGGGGATGTAACGCATCTGCTCCTTCTGGCCGATGATCCGCTCCACGAACACCCGGAGTTCCTTTCCCAGGGTGGTGGGGGAGGCCGGCTGTCCGTGGGTCCGGGCGAGCATGGGGACCTTCCTCCACTCGGCCGCCATCCGGGCGAGGGTCTCCACGGCCGCATCGAGGGCCGGTTCCACCACCGCTGTCCAGGCATCCTTGAGGGAGCAGGGGACCGCGGTGTTGTTGATGTCCTGGGAGGTGAGGCCGAAATGGATGAACTCCTTGTACCCGCCCAGCCCCAGGCCATCGAACTTCTCCTTCAAAAAGTATTCCACCGCCTTCACATCGTGGTTGGTCCCGGCCTCGATCTCCTTGACGCGCCGGGCGTCCTCTCCGGAAAAGTCCTCGTGAATGGCCCGGAGGGGCGCCTTCATCTTCTTGTCGAACCCTTTGAACGGGGGCAGTTTCAGGTTGACCAGGGCGATGAAATACTCCACCTCCACCAGGACCCGGTACCGGATCAGGGCGCCTTCGGAGAAGTAATCGGCCAACGGCGCGGTGAGCCGCCGGTACCGGCCGTCGATGGGGGAGATTGCGTCGAGTGTCGAGATGTCCATGGGGTCCCTCCAGGGTTCGATTTGGCTTCGGTTCGCGTCCGCCGGCGGCCGGTCCCGTCCGTCGTCCGCGCGTCTCGGTACGCCTATATCGGTTATCCCCGGCCGGTGTCAAGACGAAGCGACGACCGGGGGCGGAGGAATCCCGGCGGGAGGCCGACACCGGCCCGGGGATTCCTCCGGCGCTCCCCAACGCCGATTCTCGATCCTTCCCCGCCGCCTCGGTGATCTCCGGATGAGCCGGAGGCCGGGACGCCGGTCGGCCGTGGACGCGGGACAAAAAAGTATCTCTTCCCCCGGACCCCGGATTATGGTAGATATCTCAACCCCGATGACGGAAGGGGTGGAAACCCTTTTTTCCCCGATGACCTTTATGATAAAACGCATACACAGCGGCATATGGAACCGAGCCCCGATGACGGCATGACCGGACACATCCTCATCGCCGAGGACGAGGAGTACCTCCGGACGTTTTTGATCGCCATCCTCCGGAGGGCCGGGTACGGGGTGACGGCCGTGGAGAACGGCGGCGAGGCGTTGCGGGCGCTTCTCGATCCCGAAGGGCGGGACGCGGCGGTGGATCTTTTGCTCACCGACATCAAGATGCCCGGCACCGACGGGCTGGCCCTGGTCCGGGCCCTCCGCGCCCATGGCGTCGATATCCCCACGGTGGCCATGACCGGGTACGGCGACAAGGAGATCGTGGTCCAGCTCCTCAAAAGCGGGTGCCGGGACTACCTGGAGAAACCGTTCACGGGAACGGAGATCCTGACGTGCATCGAGCGGGTCCTCCAGGAGGTGGCCGCGGAATCCGAAAGCCGGGGGACGGCGAAGCGGCCGGCCGGCGCGGAGGCGTCCCGGCTCTCCCGGGACATCCGCACCTACAAGCGGAACCTCGACCGGCTGAGCGCCCAGTTCGACTCGGCGGTGGGGGTCTACCATGAACTGGTGGATATCCCGGACCGGCCCACCGGGATCCCCTTTGCCTGGAAGAACCGGCCCCTGGCCGAACTGGGGGGGGATTTCATCGGCATCGAAAGCCGGTCCGCCACCCACGATATCCTGGTCGCCGACGTGGCCGGGCACGACATCGGCGCCTCCTTCCACACGGTGCTCATCAAGGCCTTCTTCGAGGAGAACGCCCGGCAGCGAAACGACGGACCGACCCTCTTCCGGCTGCTCCACCGCCATCTGATCGAGAGCGGGAAATACCAGCGGATGATCACCGCCCTCTTCCTGCGGATCGACCTGGAAGCCGGCGTCGGCCGACTGACCACGGCGGGCCATCCGCCCCTGATCCACCTGCGGGCGGCGGCCGATCGCCCCGACCGCCGCTCCTCGGAAGGGCCGGTTCTGGGCATCGACGACGAGGCGGATTTCCGTTCCATCGAGTTCCGACTGGCGCCCGGCGACCGCCTGTTCCTCCATACCGACGGCGTCACCGGAATCTCCCGCCTCGACACGTCGGACTGGAAGATGAAAAAGCTTTCCGCCCGGGGGTTGGAACGGATCCTCATGGACCGCCGGGACCTGCCCCTTTCCGGGATGGTCTCCGCCGTCTGGCGGGAGGTGCTCGACTTCTGCGACGGAAAGCCCGGCGACGACATGCTTCTGGCGGGGGTGGAAATCCCGGCACGCCCCGGCCCCGGGAACGAAACCCCCTCGACCGGGGCGGAGGCGGCCGGAGAAAGGGAAACCGACGGCCCATGAACGAGGGCATCAACATCCTTTTGGTGGAGGACTTCAACGTCATCCGGAAGGCCCAGGCCCGGACCCTTTCGGAATTGGGGTTCTCCGGGGTCATCGAGGCCGCCGACGGCGAGGCGGCCGTGGAGATCCTCGGGGAACGATCCGACATCCACCTGATCATCAGCGACTGGAACATGCCGGGCATGGACGGCCTGGCGCTGCTCCGGTGGGTCCGGTCCCATGAGACCCACGGAGACGTCCCGTTTCTCATCGCCACCGCAAAGGCGGAGCGGCGGCAGGCGGAGGAGGCGCGGCGGGCGGGGGTCTCCGCCTTCATCACCAAACCCTTCGACGCCGAGGAACTCCGCTCGGCCGTCGACACCGCCCTGGGACGGGAGACCGCCGCCGAGGCTCCCCCGGCCGTAAAAAGGAGCACAAAGACCCGGCTCCGGATCGCCCACATCCAGATCACCGACCACCTCGCCCTGGGGGTCTTAGACCACCTGATCCGGACCGGGGAACGCAATCCCCGCCGTTTCGAACTGGAGACCCGGTGCATGCCGAGCTGGAACCCGTTCCGGGACGCCCTCGGCCGGGGGGAGGTGGACGGGGCCCTGGTCCTGGCCCCCATGGCCATGGATTTCTTCAACGGCGGGCTTCCGGTGCGCCTGATCCTCTTCGCCCACCGGGGGGGCAGCATCTGCGTCCGGAACGCCGAGGGGGGGAGCCCCGGGTTCCTCCACGAGTACCTCAAGGGCAAAACCCTCTTTCTGCCCCATGTCCTGTCGGTCCACCACATGCTGGCCGACATGTTCCTCCGGGAGATCGGGCTGAAGCTCGGCCCGGCCGGGGAAGGATCCACCGATGTCTTCTACGAGGTGGTGCCGCCGGTGCGGATGCCCGAGTACCTCGCCGACACCCCCGAGGCGGGCGGGTTCATCGTGGCCGAGCCCATGGGGACCCGCTCGATCCACGAGGGGGTGGCCCGGCCCCTCTTCCTGTCCGGGGAACTCTGGGAGAACCACCCCTGCTGCGTGCTCCTCATGCGCCGGGAGGCCACCGAGGCCCAAGAGGAGGCGACCCACGAGCTGGTGGAATCCCTGGTGGCGGCCGGCCGGTTCATCGACCGCAACCCCGAGGCGGCCGCCCGGATCGCCGTCGACTTCCTCGATCCGGAAAAGCGGCTGGGACTGAGCCGCTCCCTGCTGGAAAGCGTTCTGACCGAGCCCAAGGGGGTCAAGATGGACGACATGTTTCCGGTTTTGGAGGATCTGGACAAGATCCAGCGGTACATGGCCTCGGAGATGGGGATCGGCGGCGTCATCGATCTGGAGCGGTTCGTGGACCTTCGGTTCGCCCGGTCGGTCCTGGGGGAACGGGCGGCGGCCCTGCGCCCCTCCAACCTCCGGGACGCCGCCGCCATCGTGGCCCGGATGATCGGCCGGCGGATGGCCGACCCGCCCCCGGACGCCCCCCCGAAGACCTTCGCCGTCACCGAGGAAGACGGGATGATCCGGTTCGAGATCTCCTCGGAGATGCACCTGGTGGACCGGGTGGTGGGGGAGAGCCGGCGGTTTCTCAACGGCCTCGGGTACGAGACCTTCTCGGAGTTCAAGCTGGTGCTGCGGGAGCTGCTCATCAACGCCATCGAGCACGGGAACCGGAACCGGCCGGACCTGACGGCGGCCTGCGCCATCACCCTGCTGCCCAACGACGTCTTCGAGATCTCGGTGGCCGACCAGGGGGACGGCTTCGACCACCGGGGTCTGGACATGGCCATCCCCCAGGACTCCAGGCAGATCCGGAACCGCGGCTACGCCATCATCAACGCCTACAGCATGAAGATCGAGTTCAACGAAACGGGCAACCGGGTCTCGGCATACGTCCGCATCGACCGGGAGACCCGGTTCGAGACGGCCGAGGAGGGGGAATGGATGGTGATCCGCCCCACCGGCGACATCACCGCCGCCGTGGCCGATAAATTCCGAACCCTCCTCGACCGGTGCGTGGAAAAAGGGCATACCCGCTTCCGGTTCGACCTGGAACAAGTCCAAGACATCGACTCCGTGGGCCTCAGCGCCTTTCTCATCCTCCACAAGATCCTTTCGGGCCGGCCGGTGGCGCTGGAGATGGAAAACGTCAACGACGACCTGCGCCAGTTCTTCCGGATGATCCGCCTGGACCAGACCTACACCATCCGGCCGCGGGGAAAAGGAGACGCCTGATGGGTCCGTTTTCCGATCTTCACGACGAGTTCCTGTCCGAGGCCCGGGAGCACATCGACCATGTGGAGCACCGGCTGCTGGAGATGGAAAAGCATCCCCGGGCAGGCGGTTCCGAGCCCATCGCCGAGGTCTTCCGGGCCGTCCATTCCATCAAGGGGGCCGCCGGGTTCATGGGGCTGACCAACATCAACGACCTCTCCCACGCCATGGAAACGGTCCTCCAGATGGTCCGGGACGGCGACATCCCGCTGGAGCCGCCCGTCATCGACGCTTTGCTGGCCGGGGTCGACGCCTTGAAGGGGCTGCTGGACGACCTGGACGGCTCCAACGAGGTGGACATCGGCGAGATCCGGCGCCGCCTCCTGACCCTCATCGAGGAGACCTCCCCGGCGGCGGCCAGAAAGGAGATGGAGACCCGGGTCCGGATCCCGGATCTCGACGGCGAGGGGTTCGAGGTGGACCAGTTCACCCTCAACCGGATCCTGCCGGCCCACGCCAACCTCTACTTTCTCAAATACGACCTCAACGAACTGCAGAGCCGGAGCGGCACCACCCCGGTCTCCCTGGTGCGCCGCCTCCTGGGTCGGGGATCCATCGTGGACACCCGGATCGAGACCGGCGCCACGGCCCTCAAGGAGGATCTCGCCGCGGTCCCCCTCCTCTACCGGGTCCTCTACGCCACGGAGGTCCCCCCCGGGGAGATGGGGCCGGTGGCCGGCCTCGGCCCGGACCGGGTCACCCGGATCGACCCCGCCTCCCTGGCCCCGGCCGACGCCCCAAACAGGTGCGTTCCCCCCGCCGAAGCGGCTTTGCCGGAGGCGGCCGCCGGGTGCCGCCCGCCGGCCGAACCGGCCGGGGAGCCCCGACCGAGGGGGGAGACGCCGTCCGCCCTCGCCCCCTGCGCCGAGACCATCCGGGTCAAGGTGGATATCCTCGACCGGCTCATGGAACTCGCCGGGGAGCTGGTCCTGGTCCGCAACCAGCAGATGATCGCCGCCGAATCGGCCGCCTCGGTCTCCCGGTCCATCTCCCAGCGCCTGGACATCGTCACCACCGAACTCCAGGAGACCATCATGCGGACCCGGATGCAGCCCCTGGGAAACGTCTTCGCCAAGCTGCCCCGGATCGTCCGGGACCTCACCGCCAAGCTGGGAAAGGAGATCGACATCGCCGTCACCGGCAGCGAGGTGGAGCTGGACAAGACCATCCTGGAGACCCTCACCGATCCGCTGATCCACCTGATCCGGAACTGCTGCGACCACGCCCTGGAACCCCCCGCCGAGCGGAGGGCGGCCGGAAAGCCGGCCGGCGGACTGATCCGGGTGGCCGCCTTCCACGAGGCGGGCCAGATCAACCTCCGGATCGAGGACGACGGCCGGGGCATCGACCCCCGGGCCCTGAAGCGGACCGCCCTGGCCCGGGGCCTCAAGACCGAGGAGGAACTCTCCCGGATGGAGGAGAAGGACCTTTTCTCCCTGATCTTTCTGCCGGGGTTCTCCACCACCGAGACGGTGAGCAGCGTCTCGGGCCGGGGGGTGGGCATGGACGTGGTCAAATCGGCCATGGACCAGCTCGGCGGCTCCGTCGACCTCGCTTCGACCCCCGGCAAGGGGACGTCCGTCCACCTCCGCCTCCCCCTGACCCTGGCCATCATCCCGTGCCTGATCATCACCGCCGGCCGGCAGCGGTTCGCCGTCCCCCAGGTCAACCTGGTGGAGCTGGTCTGCCTCTACGACGACGAGGTCTTCACCCGGATCGAACGGGCCGGGGACCAGGAGGTCTTCCGCCTCCGGGACCGGCTCCTGCCCATGGTGCGCCTCTCCGAGGTTCTGGACCGGCCCGAGCCCTTCACCCGGACGGTGAGGCGGGAGATCGCCGACGCCCACAGGGGCCCGTCCGGGTGGCCCTCCCCCGGATCCCTCCACTTCGCGGTGGTCAAGTTCGGGACCCAGCGGTTCGGGCTGATCGTCGACGCGGTCCTGGGCACCGAGGAGATCGTGGTCAAACCGATGCACGCGGCGGTCAAGTCCCTGGGGATTTACTCCGGCGCCACCGTCATGGGCGACGGCCGGGTGGCCCTGATCCTCGACGTAGAGGGAATCGCCCGCCACGCGGGGGTCCTCTTCAGCGCCCTGCGGACCGAGGAGGAGGAGACGGCGGCCGGAACGGACGAAAGCCAGACGGTCCTGCTGTTTTCCAGCGGCGAGCAGGAGCGGTTCGCCGTCACCCTCCCCCTGATCCGGCGGATCGAAAAGATCGACCCCGCCCGCATGGAGCGGATCGGCGAGAAGCAATACATCACCATCGACGGGGTCTCCACCCTGATCCTCCGCATGGACGAGGTCCTGAAGGTCTCCCCCCACACGGCGGTGGCGGAGCCCTTCCTTTTGCTGCCCAAGCACATCAAACGGCCCTTCGGGATCCTCGTCTCCCGGATCGTGGACATCGCCGACGCCCCCGTGGTCCTCAACACCGACGGGTACATGGCCGACGGCCTCATGGGGACGGCCATCATCGGCGGCAGGACCACCCTTTTCCTCGACATCTTCCGCCTCATCGAACTGGCGGAGCCGGAGTGGTTCTCGGAACGGCGGAAGCAGTCGCCGCCGCCCCAGGCCAAGAAACGGATCCTCCTGGCAGAGGACACCGCCTTCTTCCGCCAGCTGGTCAAGGGGTATCTGGAATCCGACCAGTACGAGGTGGCCGCGGCCGAGGACGGGAAAAAGGCCCTGGCGCTCCTGGCCGGCGCGGAGTTCGACCTCATCGTGTCGGACCTGGAGATGCCGGTCTTGGACGGCTGGCGGTTCCTGGAGCAGGTCCGGAGCGACGGCCGCTGGGCCGGCCTTCCGGCGGTGGCCCTCACCGCCCTCGACTCCGAAGCCGACCGGGCCTCGGCCCGGGAGGCGGGGTTCGACGCCTATGTCATCAAGATCGACCGGGAGGAGCTGCTGGCCACCATCGCGCGGCTTCTCCGGCAAAGACGACCGTAATCCGGGGAGAACGCGAGACCACATGGAACCCCTTCAAGCATCCGAATCCGGCGGCAGCCGGCAGATCTGCACCTTCACCATCGCGGACCGCCTTCTGGGGGTGGACATCCTCCATGTGAAGGAGATCAACACCGAAACCGAATTCACCCCCATCCACCACGCCCCGAGGGAGGTGAAGGGGTATGTCAACATCCGGGGGCAGATCCATCTGATCCTCGACCTGCGTCTGCTCATGGACCTGCCGGAAAAACCCGTCGACGAGGAGAGCCGCCTGGTCCTCTTCAAACCGGCGGTGGGGGAAAACTTCGGCATCCTGGTGGACCGCATCGGGGATGTCCTCGCCATCGATCCGGGCGCCGTGGAGGAACGGCGGCGGGCGGAGAACGGGATGCCCGGCTCGGGGGACCGCCGCGGCCGGGAGATCGGCGCGGGGGTTTGCAAACTGGCCCAGGGGCTCTTGATCCTCTTGAACACCGGCGTCCTGCTCGATTGCATCGGGCTCGACCGAACGGAGGGCTCCGGGCCCCCGTAACCTCGTATTCCGAAGGACCTCCGGGGTCTTCCGAACCCCCGGAGGCATTTTCCGGCCCCGAGAGGGGAGAACACCGTCAACCAAGGGGAGACCATATGGCATTCAAGTCACTTCGGGCGAAACTGATGGTCATCGTGAGCATCTTCATGATCCTGGGGATCGGCGCATTGGGCGTCATCGGACTTTTGGCCGCCAGGAGCAGCGGGGCCTACATCGAGCGTTCCTCCCGGGAAAGCGCCACCGAGTCGGCCCGGGAGATCATCCTCAAAAACGCCAAGGCCGTCTCCTTCGAAATCGACGCGGGCCTGGAGGTCGCCCTCGATTCGGCCCGAACCATGGCGGACGTCTTCGCCGGCATCAAGGACCCCGCCGTCAACCTGCGGATGGACCGAAAACGGATCAACGGGATCCTCAAGAGCCTGCTGGCCAACAACCCGACCTTCCTGGCGACCTACACCGCCTGGGAGCCCAACGCCCTGGATCAACTGGACGAGATCTACATCAACTCGGCCGGCCACGACGATACGGGCCGGTTCATCCCCTACTGGAGCCGGAGCGCGGAGGGGAACATTCAGCTGGCGCCGTTGGCGGATTACGAAAACGAGGAGACCCATCTAAACGGGGTTCGGAAGGGGGAATACTATCTGCTGCCCAAGGAGCGGAAACAGGAGTGCGCCATCTCCCCCTATCCCTATCCCATCCAGGGCAAAACCGTCTGGATCACCTCCCTGGTGGCGCCCATCCTCGTGGAAGAGACCTTCTACGGGATCGCCGGCGTGGATATGCGGGTCGATTTCATCCAGTCCCTGACGGAGGCGGCCAACGCGAGTATGTACGACGGCGCCGGCAGCGTGGCCATCGTCACCCACGAGGGCATCCTCGCCGCGGCCAGCGACCGGCCCGAGCTGATCGGCAAGCACCTCAAGCACCTGAAGCCGGAGGCCTGGCAGGAGGACCTGGCCCGGATCCGGAAGGGGGTGAACAACATCGATATCACCGACACCTCGGTGGAGGCCATGACGCCGTTCGTCCTGGGGACCACCGGCACGCCGTGGTCGGTGATCGTCACCGTCCCCAAGGCGGCGGTCTTCTCTCCGGTGGAGGCCCAGGTCCGGGAGCTGGCCCGGCGGAACCGGCAGAGCCTGACCTACCAGGTCTTCGCCGGCATCGGCATCATCCTGCTCGCCATGGCCGCCTTCTGGATCATCTCGGCCTTCATCGTCCGGCCGGTCAACCAGGCCAAGGAGCGCCTCAAGGACATCGCAGAGGGCGAGGGGGACCTCACCGCCCGCCTGGAGGTCAACAGCGCGGACGAAATCGGGGACCTGGCCCGATGGTTCAACGTCTTCATCGAGAACCACCAGAAGATGATGGCCGACATCGTGGGAAACACGGAGACCCTCAACGCGGCCTCCAAGGATCTCAACGAGCTGTCGATCCGGCTCGCCTCGGGGTCCGAGGAGATGAGCAGCCAGTCGAGCAACGTGGCCGGGGCCACCGAACAGATGTCGGCCAGCATCAACGCCATGGCCTCCGCGGCGGAGCAGATGAGCGCCAACGCCCACAGCGTCTCCTCCACCGCCGAGGAACTCTCCATGAACATGAACGCCGTGGCCTCCTCCATCGAAGAGATGT
>CAYSLC010000163.1:0-12675 GCA_964431545.1 uncultured Desulfobacteraceae bacterium
ATCACCGCCGCCGCCAGCGCCACCCCGCCGCTGATGCCGAACATCGCGAAGGTGCCCAACCGCTCGAAGAGGGCCCCGTTGATCAAAAAGCCCACCATGATCCCCAGCCCGTAGGTGAGGGAATGGTTGACCGCCTGGCCCACCGTCTTGGCGGTGCCCGGCGACATGCGGTCGATGTAGAGGATGCTGGCCACGTGGAAGGCGCCGTAGGTGATGGCGTGGCTCGCCTGGGACAGAAGGATCGGAATCGGGGAATGGACCTGGGAGAGGGTGAGCCACCGCAGGGCCGCGGCCAAAAAGGAGAAGATCAGGACCCCTTCCTGGGTGAACCGGGCGAAGATCCGGTTGGAGTTGAGCATCACCACCACTTCGGCCCCGGCGGCCACCGCCCAGGCCACGCCGGTGAAGCCGGCCGAATACCCCATCCGCTCCAGGTGGATGGAGAAGAACCCGTAGTAGGCCCCGTGGCTCACCAGCATCAGGAATGCGCAGAGGAGAAAGACCGCCACCGGCGGCGTAAAGAGATCCCGGGCTCCGGTGAAAAAGCCCGATTTCCGCCGATACGCCACCCGCGGGGTGCCCAGGGAGAAGACCGCCTGGACCGAGGCGCCGGCCAGGATGAGCAACAGAATCACGCCGATGTCCGCGTGGTCGATCACCTCCCCCATGATCGAGACCACCCCGATGAAGGAGAGGGTTCCCCAGACCCGGAGCCTTCCGTACCCCTCCTTGTTTCCGCCCAGGACATCCATGGCGAAGGCTTCCAGAAAGGAGACGATGGGGGCGAAGAAGATCCCGTACGCGAGGGTGATCAGGATCATGGGGACGAAGTCGCCGGTAAAGAGGTAGAGGGACCAGAGGGCCGGATAGGCGAAGCTGCACAGGATGTAGATGGGCCGGCGGGCCCCGAAACGGTCGGCGGCCAGGCTCCAGAGGATGGAACAGCAGATGATGGCCAGGGACCGGAGGCTCGATATCACCCCGATCTGAAGACCGGTAAAGCCCAGGTGGTAGCAGTAGAGGTTGAAATAGGGCAGAAAGATCCCCAACACCCCGAAGTGGACGAAGTACTGGGCCCCGATCGCCAGCCGGGGATGGTTCTGGACGGACGCTCCGCGCACCGGGGTCGCTAAGCGAGAAACCCGGTTCCCACGCCCCAGAGGAGCGCCAGGACCGTGCCCGCCGCGCACACGCCGGCCAGGGCCTTGTGGAAAAACCCCTCCCGCCGTTTATCCCCGTATCCGAGGAGGAACCCCAGCGCAAGGCCTCCGGCGAGTCCGCCCCCGTGGGCCCAGTTGTTGATCCCCGGCATCAGGCCGATGAGAAAGAGGCCCACCAGCCATCCCACCACCTGGGAGTATACCGCCTGCCCATAGGTGCCGCCCCGGCTCTTGGAGTAGTAGAGGATGGCGCCGATGAGTCCGCAAACGGCGGCGGAGGCCCCGATGGTGAGCCGGACCCCGGCCGCGTAAGAGACGGTGTACCCCAGGACACTGCTCAGGGTGAAGATGGCGAAGGTCCGGTAGGGGCCGTACTCCCGGACCACGAAGGGGCCCAGGTTCCGGACGGCGAACATGTTGAAGAGGATGTGGAGGAGCCCGCCGTGGAGGTAGGCGGCGGAGACCAGCGTCCACCACCGGCCGTATCCGGCGATGGGGATGGTGCCCGAGGCCCCCAGGGAGAAGAGACTCTGGGTGGGCGGGGAGAGGAAGGTGAAGGGGCTGCCCATCGAGAGTTCCATCGCGCCGGGATGGAGGATCAGGGAGAGGACGTACATGGCGGCGTTGACGTAGATGACCGCCCAGATCACCCCCTCCGGGTCCCGCAGCCCCCGGGTGAACAGGTTGTTCTTCAGGGGGGAGGCGGGCCTGGACAGGCCGCAGTGGGGGCACCGGGTCTCATCCCGGCTGATCAGTTTGTTGCAGTTGGGGCAGAGGATCGAGCTTCGTCGGCTTGGCGTCATGGGTCCATCTCCGGTCCGAGGGTTTACGTTGGGGTTTCCAGGGGGAGGGCGCGGGTCGATCTCCTCAATCCACCTCCATGATCGACCGCCACCGGTCCGACTCGGTCTCGGCGGCCAGCCCCTTGCGCCGGAGGAGCGCAATCATCCGGTCGTCGTTGAACCGCAGATGCGGGTTGATCCGCTTTTCCTCGGCCATGGTGGAGCGGACATGGCCGGGGTCGTAACGGCGGAGGAAGTCATTGATGTCCGGGTTGTCGGGTTCCAGGCGCTTGGCGAAGATCATCGACTCCCGGACGTAGTCATGGCCGGCATAGACGACGGTCTCCTCCGGCAGCGCCATCAGCCGCTTGATGGATCGGAAGAACGCCTCCAGGTCCCCGGAGAAGCAGTTGCCCACCGTGCCGTTGAACAGGGTGTCTCCGGAGATGAGGGCGTTGCCGGTGTAATAACAGACCGAGTCGAGCGTGTGGCCGGGGGTGGCGATGACGCGGATCTCCGCGGAGCCGAGGCGGAAGGCCCCCTTTTCCGCCAGGTCCCGGTGGTCGAGTACGGCGGCCCCGGCCTGGTCGGCCAGCTCCCGGGTCCCCAGGGTATGGTCCGGGTGTCCGTGGGTGTTGGCGACCCATTTGAGATCGAGCCGGTTGTCCCGGACGAAATCGAGGATGGCCGCCGTGGCGCCGCCGTCCACGGCCATGGCCGGGCCGTCGGCGTGGATGACGTAGGCGAGGTTGTCGGCGGAATAGCGGAACTGGTGTACCTTCATTTGGAGTCAGGTCCTCCCTTGTGGGGCCGCGGGACCGTCCCCGAGACGTTTCCCGCCGCAGAAGATGAACAGGCCGGCCCCCCGGGCCAGGCAGGCCAGGGTCATGTCGAGGCCGGAAGCCAGGTCCACGGCCAGGGCCGTGGGACGGGAGACGGCCAGGATCACGGGGATCCGGGCCCGGGCCGCCTTCTGGACCAGTTCGTAGCTGATCCGGGAGGAGAGCACCAGGAGCTTGGCTTTCCCCAGCCGGTCCTCCAGAAAGAGCTTGCCCACCGCCTTGTCCAGGGCGTTGTGCCGGCCCACATCCTCGGCCGCGGAGAGGAGCCGGAGGTCCGCGTCGAAGAGGGCCGCCGCGTGGACCGCCCGGGTGAGCCGGCGCAGGGGCTGGAGGTCCGCCAGCCCCTCCAGCCGGGCCAGGGCCTCCCCGGCGGGGAGGCGGACCTCGTCCGCCACGGGCCGGATGAGCTGAAACAGCTCCTCCACCATCTCCTTTCCGCAGAGGCCGCAGCTCGTCTGGCTGACGAAGTTCCGACGTTCCAGGTGGCCGGTGATCCGATCGGCCCGCTCCGGCTTGAGGGTCACGGTCACCACGTTGGTATCCGACCCGTCGCAGAAGGCGATGGCGGTGATCTCCTCGGGCCGGTCGACGATCCCCTCGCCGAGGCAGAACCCGGCCACGTGGGGGATCTCCTCTCCCGGCGTTCGCATGACCACCGAGTAGGGGTTCCCCTGGAGCCGGATGGAGAGGGGCTCCTCGCCGATCAGGCGGGTCGGGACCTCGGTTCGGGTCCCCTGGTCCCACTGGGTGATGGTATGTTCGGGGGCGGGGTCCGCCATGTTCTCCCATCCATTCCGGGGTTCCGTCGAGGGGGATGGAAAAGATCCACCCCCAATGGCCGTCCTTGACGGCCTCATCCAGGGAAAATAAGGATCAACAGCGGATTTTCAAAGGGGAGGGGCCTTCTTTTTCCGGCCGGCCTACTTTCCGTAATGGGTTTTGAGCCGGTCGTACGCGGCGTTGTAGATCTGCATGATCTCCTTGGAGGTGGCGAACTTCTCCGGGTCGTTGACGAACCGGTCCGAGTGGTACTTCTTGATCTCCCGGTTCCGGGCCCGGCGGACCTCCTCCAGGGAGGAGGGGGGCGAGAGGTTGAAGACCGTCAGATCGTCCACCACCTGCTGGGGGTAGGCGGCGTCGGCGTTTTGGTGGCGGAAGGACCCTGATGCGTCCTCCCCGGGGCCGCCGCCGAAAGAGGCGGAGCCGCCGGAATCCCCCGTCCCCTCGTCGGAATTCTCGAAGTCCCGGGACGGCTCCCGCCACTTGTCGGAGATGCGCTCCAGGATCTCGTCCGCGGGCGGCAGACTGGAGCGGACGATGCGAAAGAGCCTGTGGAAGAGGGTGGGCATCGATTTCGGGGTTATCCCTTGCAGTTGTGGTAATGGGGTGTCACCCGGACGGAACGCACGTTGGCCGTGGGGATGATGTCCGTGGGCACCTTGTCCCCCCACCGGGCCGGGTAGAAGACGTACAGGTGGTCCTTGCTCCGGAGCAGCAGACGGTAGCACCCCCCGGCCCAATCCTCGGCCATGGCCTCGGTCACCGTCGGGGCCATCGGGTCGGTCCGCGGGGGAGCCGCCGGATCGGCGGCGCCGGCCGCTTCCGCCGATACCCATACCTGGACCCTGGGGTACGCCGGGAACTCCGCCTTCACCTGGTACTCGTAGGCGCTTTGGGCCGCCACCTCCCCGAAGAAGTAGAAGACCACGAAGGCGAAGAGGGTCAGGGCTGGAACCAGGGCCACGTGGACCAGGAACAGCCAGGTGGTCAGCGCCCCCTTGGGCCGGGTCCGGGGTTTTTTGAAAAAGTAATGGCGGCTCAACAGGTAGAGGACCACCATCAAAAGCAGGATCATCATCATGGAGAAGAACCGGTCCCGCACCACGAAGAAGCCGTAGAGGAAAAAATGCTCCCTGGGGATCTCCAGGCCCAGCAGGCCGAGGTGGAAGTGCTGGAAGTACTTGAAGGCGTAGGACCACCCCGCCGTGTAGACCATGGGGATCAGGAGGGTCGCCAGGGTCCCCGCCTCGATCCAGCGGTGGGCGGTTCCGGAGACCGGGACCTCACTCATCGCCGGCCCCTTGCCCGTTGCGGCCTTCCGCCCCTTCACCCTCTCCTTCCATGGGCTCTCCGCCCTTCATCTCCCACCGCCAGCAGTCGGGGTCTTCCCCGTCGATCACCTCCCAGCGGGGGCCGGGCTCGAATTCCCGCATCTTCCCCAGGGGGTCGAGGCACTGGAAGGCCGGCGGGAGCCCGGCCGGGCCCTCGACCTTCAGACAGTTTCTCAGGATGGTCCCCCGGACCCGGTGGCGGAAACAGACCGGCTCGGCCTCCGCCCCGACGTGGACGGGAGAGGAGGCCAGCAGGGCGAACAGGATCATGGGCGCGGCGGCTTTTCCGCTTTTCAGCTTGGCCATTCGGATCGGTCCTCCCGTGGGTGGCTGTCGACATCCATCAACTTATTTAGTGGAATCGGGACACCGAGGCAAGGGGAAAATGTCCCCCCGGCGGGTGGGGACAACGGGGTGGCCGACAAACGGGTTGACAAACGGCCGCCGTTTGGTTAACAAAACCGATTCTGTTCGGTTAACGAAAGGGGCGGGCCATTGAAAGAACGGATTCTCAAGATCCTTCGGGAGGCGAACGGCGTCACCTCCGGGGCGTTTCTGAGCGATCGGCTCGGGATCACCCGGGTGGCGGTGTGGAAGCACATCCGGGGCCTCCGGGAGATGGGGTACGGGATCGAATCCTCCCCCAAGGGGTATCTCCTCGGGGAGGCCTTCGACGTGCTCGCCCCCTGGGAGTTTCCCGGCAGGGAGGACCGGATCCATTACCGGTCCGAGGTCGCCTCCACCATGGACGTGGCCCGGGATTTGGCCCGGAAGGGGTGCCCCGCCTTCACGGTGGCCGCGGCGGGGCGGCAGAGCCGGGGCCGGGGCCGGCTCGACCGCTCCTGGGCCTCGGAGGACGGCGGGCTTTACTTCACCGTGGTGGTCCGGCCGGAGATCCCGCCGCTTCTGGTCTCCCGGGTCAACTTCTGCGCCTCCCTGTGCCTGGCCGAGAGCCTCCGGGAGGGGTTCGGGGTCCCGGCCGAGGTCAAATGGCCCAACGACATCCTGGTGGACGAGCGGAAGCTGGTCGGCATGCTTTCGGAGATGGAGACCCGGGCGGACCTGGTCTCCTTCGTCAACATCGGGATCGGGGTCAACGTCAACAACGATCCGAGGCCGGTGGAGCCCCGGGCCGTCTCCATGGCGGGCCTCCTGGGCCGGAAGGTCTCCAGGCGGGATCTCCTCGCCGCCTTCCTCGACCGTTTCGAGGCGCGTCTGGGCCGGGATCCGGCCCTCGACGAGGTCATCGAAAACTGGAAGCGTTACGCCGTGACCCTGGGCCGGCGGGTCCGGGTGGCGACGGTCCGCGAGGTCGTCGAGGGGACCGCCGTCGACGTGGACGAAAACGGCGCCCTCCTCCTGACGTCGCCGGACGGGACCCGGAAAAAAATCGTACACGGAGATTGTTTCCACCAGCCGGAACCATCCGCCAAGATCTGAAGGAGAACCACATGAGCGACCTGGAGAATCCATCCACCGAGACCGAACAACTCAGAATGACCGTCCACGCCTCGGCCTTCGCCGCCCTCATCGCCGCCGGGGCCTATATCTCGATCCCCATCGGACCGGTTCCCATCGTCCTCCAGAACCTGTTCGTCCTCCTGGCCGGACTGCTTCTGGGGAGCCGGTGGGGGCTGGCCTGCGTGGCCGTCTACCTCCTGGCCGGGGCCTGCGGACTGCCGGTCTTCGCCGGGGGCGCCGGCGGACTCGGCCGGCTGGCGGGCCCCACCGGCGGCTACCTCGCCGGGTATCTCCCCGCCGTCTTCGCCACCGGGTGGATCTCCGAACGGTTCGGGGGCCGGGTTGTGGCGGACATGGCGGCGCTGCTTTTGGGGACCGCCCTGGTCTACCTCTTCGGCGTGACCTGGCTTTCGGTGGTCACAGGGATGCCCGCTGCCAAGGCCCTGGCCGCGGGCATGTACCCCTTCCTTCCCGGGGACGGGCTCAAGATCGTCGCCGCCGCCGCCGTGGCCAAGGCGATCCGGCCGGTGATGGAGGGGCGGAACGCGGCCGCCCGGGCCCATGGCTGTTCTGGAGGTTGAGAACCTCTCCCACCGGTTTCCGGACGGCTCGTTGGGCCTTTCCGGGGTCCGGCTCACGGTCCGGAAGGGGGAGTTCCTGGTCCTGGCCGGCCCCAACGGCTCCGGCAAGACCACCCTGCTGCGCCATCTGAACGGCCTCCTGCGGCCCACCGAGGGCACGGTGCTTCTGGACGGCACCCCGGTGGGAAAAGATCCCGTCCGGGCCCGGCGAAAGGTGGGGATGGTCTTCCAGGACGCCGACAGCCAGATCGTGGGGGAGACGGTGCGGGATGACGTGGCCTTCGGACCGGAGAACCTCAAGCTGGGCCGGGAGGAGATCGATCGCCGGGTGGCGGCGGCCCTGGCCGACATGGGCCTGGCCGACCTGGCCCGGCAGCGGCCCCACCGGCTTTCCGGCGGGGAGAAGCGGCGCCTGGCCATCGCCGGGGTTCTGGCCATGGGCGCGGAGGTGGTCGTCTTCGACGAGCCCTTCTCCAACCTCGACTACCCCGGCGTCCGCCAGGTACTGGCGGCGATCCTCGATCTCCGCCGGGGGGGACGGACCCTGATTCTCACCACCCATGACCTGGAGAAGGTGATCGCCCATGCGGACCGGCTGGCGCTCATGGACCGGGGGCGGATCGCCCTGGACGGGCCGCCGTCCTCGGTCCTGCCGGAAGCCGAGCGGTTCGGGGTCCGGCGGCCCTGCGCCCTCCGGCTGGGGCTGACGGTGGCGCCGTGGCTCGACTGACCCCTTTCGGGTACCGCTTCGCGGAGACCGTTTTCCACCGGATGGACCCCCGGTTCAAGCTGGGGTGCCTGGCGGCCGTCACCGTCGCATCCCTGAACGCCGGGCTGGGCCCCGTCGGTCTGCTGATCCTGCTCGCCTTCTGGGGGACCGTCCGGTCGGGCCTCCCGGCCGGCCGGGCCATCCGCGAACTCCGCCCGTTTTTCCTCCTGCTCCTCTTCGTCTTCGCGGCCCGGAGCCTGGCCACCCCCGGCGACCCGGTGGTGTCCGGGTGGGGCGTGACGGTGACCCGTCAGGGGGTTTTGGACGGCGTGCTGGTCTCCGGGCGGCTGCTGGCCGTGGCGCTGGCCTCCCTCCTGCTGGTGGCCACCACCGGCCCCTGGGAGATCAAGGCGGCGGTGGAGCGCCTCCTGACCCCGGTGCCCCTGGTTCCGGCCCGGCGGGTGGCCACCATGTTCGCCCTGGTCCTCCGGTTTCTCCCGATCATCCTCCGGCAGGCCCGGGAGACGGCCGAGGCCCAGCGGGCCCGGGGGATGGAGCGCCGCAATCCCCTCTTTCGATTGATCCGCCTGATGGTTCCGCTGCTGCGGCGGATCCTGGTGGACGCCGACGAGCTGACCACGGCCATGACCGCCCGGTGCTACACCGAGGACCGGACCGGACCGGCGCTGTCGGCCCGCCGGAGCGACTGGGCCGCCCTGGCGGTCGCCGTGGGCGGATGCGCCGTCCTGATCTTCCTTTGAACCCGGAAACCGCCTCTCCTCCCGGTTCGTCCGGCGCCGGACGCATCTTCAATTGACACATCTCCTCCCGTATTGTAAACGGGTGCCCAACACACAAACGTCGATCAAGGAGTCGGGGACGTGAAGATCGTGATTGTCGGCGCCGGTGAGGTCGGGTTCCATATCGCCGGGCGTCTGGCCGGGGAAAACAAGGACGTGGTGGTGGTCGACAAGGACCGGGACGCCCTGCGCAGGGTCAACGAAAACATCGACGTCCAGACCGTCGAGGGGTCGGGCGGCAGTCCCGTGGCCCTGAACGAGGCGGGGATCGAGCAGGCGGAGATCCTCCTGGCGGTGACCGACAGCGACGAGACCAATCTGGTGGCCTGCCTGGTGGCCGACGCCATCTCCCCCAACACCCGAAAGCTGGCCCGGATCCGGGACGCGGACTTCGACGCCTACCACGAGACCTTCCGGACCAACCCCCCCCACATCGACACCATCATCAACCCGGAGATCGAGGTGGTCAAGACCATCGACCGCCTCATGAGCGTGCCTGGAGCGGTGGACGTGGGGGAGTTCGCCGACGGCCGGGTCAAGCTCATCGGCGTGATCCTCGACCGGACCGTCCCCCTCACCGGGATCCGGCTCATGGAGATCCCTTCGGTGATCGGCGGCCGGCGGCTGCTCATCGCCGCCGTGGTGCGAAACGACAGGCTGATCATCCCCCGTGGCGATGACCGGCTGATGGCCGGGGATCTCGTCTACTTCCTCAGCGAGGAGGAGACCCTGGCCGAAACCCTCAAGATCTTCCACATCCAGTCGGAACCCATCCGCCATGCCCTCATCGTCGGAGGGGGGCGGGTCGGCACCCGTCTGGCCACGGTGCTGGAAAAGCGGAACATCCACACCAAGATCGTGGAGAAGAGCCAGCGGCGCTGCACGGAGCTGGCCGACCACCTGGACAACGTGGTGGTCCTCTGCGGGGACGCCTCGGACCAGCGGCTTCTCACCGAGGAGAACATCCAGGGGATGGACGTGGTGGTGACCCTCACCGACGACGAGGAGACCAACATCCTCTCCTCCCTCCTGGCCAAGCGGATGGGGGCCCGGAAGGTGATCACCAAGATCAGCAAGTTCAGCTACTTTCCCCTGATGCTGGCCATCGGCATGGAGCAGGTGGTCAACACCCGGCTGTCGGCCATCAACACCATCCTCCAGCACATCCGGCGGGGCAAGGTCCTGTCGGCCATCTCCCTGAAGGGGGAGCAGGCCGAGGTGATGGAGGCGGTGGCGCTGGAGCCCTCGGAGATCGTGGGAAAGCCCCTGAAGAAGATCGCTTTTCCCAAGGGGGCCCTGATGGCCGGGGTGCTGCGGAACAACCAGGTGATCATCCCAACCGGCGACACGGTGGTCCAGCCCGATGACCGGATCATCATCTTCTCCCAGAAGCAGGCGGTGCCCAAGGTGGAGAAGATCCTGTCGGTGAAGCTGGAGTACTTCTAGATGCGCTGGCGGTATGTCCTCACCGTCGTGGGGATCCTGGCCGTTTTCCTGGGGCTGTTCATGCTCCTGCCGCTGCTGGTGGGGCTCATATACGCGGACGGGAGCGCCCCGGCCTTCCTGTGGGCGATCCTGGTGACCCTGGCATCGGGCGGGGCCCTCTATGGGATTTTCCGGTCCGAAAACGTGGAGGAGTATATCAGCCAGCGGGAGGGGATGGCCATCGTGGCCCTGGGGTGGACCGCCATCGGGCTTTTCGGCGGGCTCCCCTTCTACTTCGGGGAGGGCTTCGGCTCCTTTACCGACGCCCTTTTCGAGTCGGTTTCCGGCTTCACCACCACCGGGTCGTCCATCCTGACCAATATCGAGGGGATCTCCAAGGGGCTGCTCTTCTGGCGAAGCTTTATCCAGTGGCTCGGCGGCATGGGGATCATCGTCCTCTCCCTCGCCATCCTCCCCTTTCTGGGGGTCGGGGGCATGGAGCTTTACAAGGCCGAGGTGCCCAGCCCGGTCCCCGACAAGCTCAGGCCCCGGATCCGGGACACGGCCATGATCCTCTGGAAGGTCTATCTCGGCATCACCGTCCTGGAGGTGCTCTTCCTCATGTTCGGGGGGATGAGCCTCTACGATGCCGCGTGCCATGCCTTCACCACCATGCCCACGGGGGGATTCTCCACCAAGAACACCTCCATCGCCCACTTCGACAGCCTCTACTTCGATGTCGTCATCATCTTTTTCATGGTGCTGGCCGGGATCAACTTCTCCCTCCACTACCAGCTCCTGCGGGGACGGCCCCTGGTCTTCTGGAAGGATTCGGAATGCCGGTTTTTCCTGGGGGCGGTCCTCCTGCTGACGTTCCTCGTCACCGTCAATGTCCACGGAGAGGTCTACGCCGGAATCGGGGAGTCGCTCCGGTACGGCGCCTTCCAGATCGTCTCCATCCTCACCACCACCGGATACGCCACGGCCAACTACGAGCAATGGCCGGCCATGTCCCAGATCATCCTGCTGCTGTGCATGTTTTTAGGGGCCTCGGCGGGCTCCACGGGCGGGGGGGTGAAGTGCCTCCGGGTGATGCTCGCCTTCAAGTTCTGCTACAAGGAACTCTTTTCCCTGATCCATCCCCACGCGGTGACCCACGTCAAGATCGGCGGAAAGTCGGTCTCCGAGGAGGTCATGCGGAGCATCATGGGGTTCCTCTCCCTCTACATGCTCCTCTACGCCGTCTGCGCCGTGCTTCTGGCCGGGCTCGGCGTCGACTTCGTCACCGCCTTCGGGGCCGTGGCCGCCACCATCGGCAACATCGGCCCGGGCTTCGGCACGGTGGGGCCGGTGGAGAACTTCGCCGACATCCCGACCCTGGGCAAGTGGCTCCTCATGTGGTGCATGCTCCTCGGGCGGCTGGAGATCTTCACGGTGATCATCCTGCTGGTGCCGGAATTCTGGCGCCGGTAGCGGCTTAACGGCTGCGTTCCCCCGCAAAGGGTGTCTTTTTTTCTGTTCTTTTTTTCTTGACACGCGGTCTGCGGGTTGTTACTAATGACGCTTTATGGGCCGTTAACTCAGTCGGTAGAGTATCTGCCTTTTAAGCAGAGAGTCGCTGGTTCGAGCCCAGCACGGCCCATGCGCATCGCGTCCCCATCGTCTAGCCAGGTCCAGGACACCGGCCTTTCACGCCGGCGACAGGGGTTCAAATCCCCTTGGGGACGCCAAAAAACCAAGATGTTACAGAAGGCGGCTTCCGATTGAGCGGAAGCCGCCTTTTTGTTTGGACACATTATAGCAAACATCTGATTGACAGATCGGATTTATTTGATAGTGTTTCCATTATAAAAAGGCGAGACAAATGGAGGTTTAACGAGGCGGTCCTTTTTATTCATTGACGAGGGAGTTTTCCAATGGCGAGACTCAAAAAGCTGATTTCGGGAGCAGGTTCGATTATGGACATATCTCCCAGAAGACGGAGTCGGCGTTTTGAAAGGAGGATCTTTTCGAAGCGCAACCGGTCGGATTCCGAGGCGCTCAGAAAAGACTGGATTCGTGTTGGGGGTGATATTCGAGTGGCCATGAAAAAAGCTGACGGTCTGGCGGATGGCAAAAAGAAAGAACAAACAAAATAAAGGCCAACCGACGGTGGGTTCGCCTTCACCATTGGAGGATCAGCCAACCCCTACCAAACCGGGGGAATCGATCGCCGCAAAATTTCAACAGTACAGTGGTCCACTTCCTCTCCCTGAACAGCTAAATGGATATGAAGAGATCCAGGAAGGTTTTGCCGAACGAATTCTCGCGATGGCTGAAAATGAACAGCGGCAACGCCATTCGATGGAAGAAAGGCTATTGTCCGCAGAGATAGAACATAACAGGTTTGTTACGGAACAGGACGCAAAAGATACCCAACGTGGCCAGTGGCTTGGTTTCACCATCGGGACCGTGGCTCTTTTCTGCGGAACCTATGCGGCAATAAGCGGGGCTGAGACTGCGGGCAGCCTGATCGGTTCCGGGGGAGTTATCGGCTTGGTTACCGCCTTCATCATCGGGAGGGGAAGGGAGAAAAAGGAGTCCGCTGCGTCAAGAAAACAGCAAAACGCTTCCTCTGGGCCGTCTCTGGAGACTGAATCCTAAACGTCGCCAAGATGGAAAGGACCTTTTTTTCGATTCACCATGTTCAACGCCTAAGATTGTTAGACCGAAGTTCTTTCGTCAGATTTCTAAAAATCATCTATAAACTACTAATTTCATTAGATTTATGTCTATCATATTCTCAAACTATTTCCATATATGTA
>CAYSLC010000164.1:0-12664 GCA_964431545.1 uncultured Desulfobacteraceae bacterium
TCGCCGGCAGGCGGCTGCTGACCCGGACCGACGCACAGGGGTTCTTCCGTTTTCAATTCACCCCCTTGAATTCCCCCACGGAGCGGTATTGGCAGCACGGCACATTGAGGCTCACCTCCGCGCGGTTCGCCGACAAGGCCCGGCCGGCGGATCTGGAGGTCCTGGTGCCTCCCATGAACGCCCGCCACGTGGTGATCAGCGACATCGACGACACGGTGGTCCCCACCGAAGCCACCAATTTCTTCCGGATGATGCACTCGCTCTTTTTGCAGAATCCGAAGACGCGGCTGCCGTTTCCAGGGGTGGCCGCGTTCTATCGGGCCCTCAACCAGGGGAAGAACGGGGAGCCGCTCAACCCCATCCTCTATGTCTCCCGCGGCCCCTGGAACCTCTATGATCTGTTGGTCGAATTCTTCAACCTCCACGACATCCCCATCGGCCCGGTCATCTTCCTCCGGGACTGGGGCTTTTCCGAGGAGGGGCTCAAACCGGCTTCGGTTCGGGGGCACAAGTTCAACCTGATTGCGGATATGCTGTCGGTGTACCGCCACCTTCCCTTCATTCTCATTGGGGACAGCGGCCAGAAAGACCCGGAGATCTACGCGGAGGTCGTGAGATCCTTTCCCGGGCGGATCAAGTGCGTCTATATCCGCCGGGTGGAGGGATCCCTTCTCCGGGACCGGGCCGTGGAGAAGCTCGCCGACAGGATCGCCGAGGACGGCAGCATGCTGGTGCTGGAGGAGGATACCCTGGAGATGGCCCGGCATGCGGCGGAACAGGGGTGGATCGAACCCGTCGGCCAGCGGGATGTCCTGGGGGAGAAGGTCACGGGCCAAGAGCCCCCATCCGTTTCTTCACCCGGCTCCTGAGAGGGAGAGCCGCTTGCCCCAGTCCACCGCCACGGCGCAGGCCATGCACCGTTCGAACACCGGGTAATCGAATTCCGGACACCGGATACCGGATCCCCGGAGCACGGCGTCCGTTTTCTCGGTGCCGAACCGCCGAAACCGACTCGTCCGGGAGACCCACGTCGGCCATCCCCCTCACCGCCTCCAGCGCGTACCGGTCCCACAGCACGAGAACCATGTATTCGATCCCGAGCACCTCCGGAAAGAGGACCTTGATCCGATCGGCCAGGGCCCGAGCATCGGTGGCGTAGGCGATGGTGATGGCCGGGTCGGCCGATGCCCACGGATCCCCGACGATCCCCTTCAACGACCGGAGAAGAGGTCCGGTGCCGGGGGGGAGGGACCCGATCCGGCGGAACCCGGCCCATTCTCCTGAAATCACTTCCGATCATCCCAGGGTATCCAAACTGTCGATTGAAAAGGGAAACGGCTCCTGTTATAGAAAAAAGGAAGAGGCTCGATCGAATGGCCCCATTTTGAAACAACGAGGAGGAAGCATGTATCTGCCGAAAAAGTACACCGATTTCACCAAGGAACACCCCGAGATCTTCGACGCCTACAAGGCCCTGGGCAAGGCGTGCCGGGAGAAGGGCGGCCCCCTGTCCGAAAAGGAGCAGGACATGATCAAACTGGGCATCGCCCTGGGGGCCAACTCCCGGGGCGGGGTGATGTCGGCCACCCGCAAGGCCCTCCGGGCCGGGGCCACGGCGGAGGAGATCCGCCACGCCGTGCTCCTGGGGCTCACCACCACCGGCTTCCCCAACATGATCGCGGCCATGGCCTGGGTCAATGAGGTCCTCTCGGAGAGGGAGGCCTAAAAGAAGCCCGGCCCCGAATATCGCCCACCCGTACGCGAAAGGAGATCCCTCATGGACCCAAAACAGAGCGGCCACCCCATGCTCTCGGACCTTCCGCCCTCCCGGATGCGCAAGGGGAAGGTGGTCTCCGCCGAGGAGGCGATCCGGGTGATCCGGGACGGCGACACCGTGGCCACCGGCGGCTTCGTCGGCACCGGATTTCCCGAGGGGATCGCCGTGGAGATCGAAACCTACTTCCTGGAACACGGCCGGCCCCGGAACCTCACCCTCCTCTACGCGGCGGGGCAGGGGGACGGAAAGGAGCGGGGGCTCAACCACTTCGGCCACGAGGGGCTCGTCTCCCGGGTCATCGGCGGCCACTGGGGGCTGGTGCCCAAGCTCCAGAAGCTGGCGGTGGAAAACCGGATCGCCGCCTACAACCTGCCCCAGGGGGTGATCTCTCACATGTTCCGGGACATCGCCGCCCACCGGCCCCGGACCATCACCCGGGTGGGCCTGGGCACCTTCGTCGACCCGAGGAACGGCGGGGGACGGATCAACGACCGGACGGCCGAGGAGATCGTGGAGCTGATCCCCTTCGACGGCGCCGAGTATCTCGCCTACAGAACCTTTCCCATCGACGTGGCGATCCTGCGGGGGACCACCGCCGATCTCGACGGGAACATCACCATGGAGAAGGAGGCCCTGACCCTGGAGTCCCTGGCCATCGCCACGGCGGCCAAGAACTCCAACGGGTTCGTCATCGTCCAGGTGGAGCGCATCGCCGAGCGCCACACCCTCCCGGCCCGGCAGGTGAAGATCCCCGGCATCATGGTCGACTGCGTGGTGGTCTCCAGGCCCGAGCACCACTGGCAGACCTTCGCCGAGGTCTACAATCCCGCCTTCAGCGGCGAGGTCCGGGTCCCGGTCACCTCCATCATGCCCATGGCCATGGGGGAGCGGAAGATCATCGCCCGCCGGGCCGCCTTCGAACTCAAGGCCAACAGCGTGGTCAACCTCGGCATCGGCATGCCCGAGGGGATCTCGAGCATCGCCAACGAGGAGAAGATCCTCGATCACATCACCATGACCGCCGAGCCGGGGGTCATCGGCGGGCTGCCGGCCGGGGGGCTCAACTTCGGCGCGGCGACCAACACCGACGCGGTGATCGACCAGCCCAACCAGTTCGATTTCTACGACGGCGGGGGTCTCGACGTCGCCTTCCTGGGGCTCGCCCAGACCGACCGGGAGGGGAACCTCAACGTGAGCAAGTTCGGCCCCCGCCTGGCCGGGGCCGGGGGGTTTATCAACATCAGCCAGAACGCCAAGAAGGTGGTCTTCGTGGGCACCTTCACCGCTTCGGGGTTGAAGGTCGCCGTGGCCGACGGCGGCCTGTGCATCGAACAGGAGGGGAAGGTCCGAAAGTTCCTCGACCGGGTGGAGCACGTCACCTTCAGCGGGAAGTACGCGGCCCAAAAGGGGCAGCCGGTCCTCTACGTCACGGAGCGGGCGGTCTTCCGCCTCACGGACGAGGGCATGGAACTTGTGGAGATCGCTCCGGGCGTCGACCTCGAACGGGACGTCCTCGGCCGGATGGATTTCAAACCGATCCTCAAGGGGGAGCCGAAATGGATGGACCCCCGGATCTTCCGCCCCGAGCCCATGGGCCTCTCCGACGACCTGCTGACCCTTTCACTGGAGGACCGACTCACCTACGACCCCAAGGAGGATCTTTTCTTCGTCAACTTCGAGAACTTCTCGGTGAAAAGCCGGGAGGACATCCGGGAGATCGAGGCGACGGTGGAACGGATCCTGAAGCCGGTGGGCAAACGGGTCTTCACCATCGTCAACTACGACAACTTCACCATCCACCCGGAACTGGTGGACGAATACACCGAGATGGTCAAGGGGCTGGTGGACCGGCTCTACTCCGGCGTCACCCGCTACACCACCAGCACCTTCCTGCGGATGAAGCTGGGCGACGCCCTGGAGCGGCGGGGGGTGGCGGCCCACATCTACGAGAGCCCGGAGGAGGCGAAGCAGGCGCTGGGGCAGTAGGATGAAGAACAGAACAAAGGGACAATTGGAGGCGCAAATCTGCGAGGCCGTCATCAAATTCGAAAAAGAATTTATGGGGCGGGGCCCTTTGGAGACCAAGGCCTACATCATCGAGGACATGGTACTGGTACGGCTTCGGAAAGTCCTCACCCAGGCCGAACTGAAACTGGCCGGCGCGCCCGAGGACAGGGAGGGGCGGGAGCTGGTCAAACGTATCCGGATCGCCCTGCTGGAGCAGGGCCGGCCGTTGCTGGAAGAATCGTTGGAAAAAATCATGGGGGTGGGGGTGAAGAGCCTGCACACGGACATCAGCACGGTGACGGGCGAAAGAGTGATCCTTTTTACACTGGTCTCGCCCCCCGCGTTGTTTGAAAAACCCTGGGAAATCGACCGTTAGGAGCGTTATCCTGGACCCCCGCGGGTCGGCATACATCCTTTTGACAGGTTTTTGCTTGACAAAAACAGAATCGGTTGTGTATAAACGCGGACTCAACCTGCCGAGCAGGAGGACATGGGTTTGAACTGTTGTTTTCGGAGGGTTGAGAGACTGAAAAAATAGCGCCTTGGCGTTTGAGCGACCCCTTCCGCGATGGGGAAGGGTGCGTGATGAAGATAAGGCCGCTGTTCGTTGAAAGATAACGGGCAGCGGCCTTTTTTTGTGCAAAAGGAGGTCCATGGCGTGGCGAGGTGAAAGTACGGAACGAAGAGATCCGTCCGGCCCCGCCCGACCGATACAGCGCCACGCTCGCCGACAACGTCTGGGTCGGTATGGGCTCTTTGATCATGCGCACCACGCTGGATCCCCACACCTTCGTACCGGCCGGCAGCGTGATCCGCTCCCGGTCGGACGCCTGGGGCATGCGGCTCGTCTCCGCCAAGGAGAAACGGTATATGGAAGAGGTCCTCGAGGCGACAAACCGGTTGCGGAAGGAATATAGAAAAACCAGGAGCGATCCAAAGCATATGGCGGTATAGGATCTTGTCAACCGATCGGCCCAATGCCCCTCGTCCATTGGGAACGTAAACACGCAGGAGATGAAGGATCGACCATGATTCAATACGAAGCGACGCTCGAGACACTGGAAAAGATGCGTGCCGAGTCGATGGCCGCCGGGGGAGAAAAGAGGATCGACGCCCAGCACGGTAAGGGCAAGCTTACGGCCCGGGAACGGATCGATCTGCTGCTCGACGACGGCTCCTTCGAGGAGTTCGATGTGCTCAAAACCGGGCGGGGGGGCGCGCTGGGCGATGAGGGGCTTTTCCCCGGCGACGGGGTCATCGCGGGACACGGGAACATCGACGGCCGCGAGGTCTTCGTGTTCAGCCAGGATTTCACCGTGATCGGGGGATCGCTGGGCGAGGCCCATTCCCAAAAAATCTGCAAGGTCATGGACATGGCGGTGAGGGTGGGCGCGCCGATCATCGGCCTGAACGACTCGGGCGGGGCCCGCATCCAGGAGGGGGTGGATGCGCTGGCGGCCTACGGCGAGATCTTTCACCGCAACGTCAGGGCCAGCGGGGTGGTGCCCCAGATCTCCTGCATCATGGGGCCCTGTGCCGGGGGCGCGGTCTACAGCCCCTCCATCACCGATTTCACCTTCATGGTGCGCAGATCGTCCTATATGTTCGTTACAGGACCGAGCGTGGTCAAGACGGTGACCCACCAGGAGATCACCGCCGAAGAGCTGGGCGGCGCCCGGATCCATGCCGATAAAAGCGGCGTGGCGCACTTCACCGCACAAAACGATATCCTGTGCCTTCGGGAGATCCGGCGCCTGATCAGCTATCTGCCCTCAAACAACCGGCAGCGGGCCCCCATCCTCGATCTGCGGGACCCGTCGGACCGCATCGATCCGGCGCTCGACCACCTCGTGCCCGAGAACCCCAACCAGACCTATGACATGAACGTGCTGATCTACAGCATACTGGATGGCGCCGAATTCATGGAGGTCCAGCCGGAATTCGCCCGCAATATCATCTGCGGTTTCGGGCGGCTGGGGGGGCAGGCCGTGGGTCTGGTGGCCAACCAGCCGGCCGTGCTGGCGGGTGTGCTGGATACCGAAGCATCCTTCAAGGCGGGGCGTTTCGTCCGCTTTTGCGACGCCTTCAACATTCCCCTCGTCGCCCTGGTCGATGTCCCCGGTTTCATGCCCGGCCCCGACCAGGAGCACGGCGGCATCATCCGGCACGGCGCCAAACTGCTCTATGCGTTCACCGAGGCCACGGTGCCGCGCATCAGCGTGATCGTGCGAAAGGCATACGGGGGTGCGTACCTGGTGATGAACTCCAAGCATATCCACTGTGACGTGAATTACGCCTGGCCCACGGCGGAAATCGCGGTGATGGGGCCCAAGGGCGCGGCGGAAGTGATCTACCGCCGTGAAATCCAGTCGGCCCAGGATCCGGAGGCGGTGCTGAACGAAAAAATGGCGCATTACCGCCGCGCCTTCGCCAATCCCTTTCTGGCGGCCCGGCGGGGGTACATCGATGACGTGATTTTCCCAAGGAACACGCGCCAGCGGTTGATCCGGACGCTGCAAGTCCTCGAGAGCAAGGAGGCCAAAGGACCCCATCGCAAACACGGAAACATTCCCCTGTGAGGTATGCCATGTTCGAGAGAATCCTGATTGCCAACCGCGGCGAAATCGCCGTGCGCATCATCCGCACCTGCAAACAGATGGGCGTCGCCACCGTGGCGGTCTACTCCGACGCGGACGGCCGCAGCCTCTACCGGCAACTGGCCGATACGGCCGTCCACATCGGCGACTCCCCCGCCCGGGAGTCCTACCTCGACCCGGAGAAGATCATCTCCGCGGCGCTGTCCACCGGCTGCCAGGCGGTTCATCCGGGGTACGGGTTCCTCTCGGAAAACGCGAACTTCGCCCGGGCCGTGGAAGCCGCGGGATTGACGTTCATCGGTCCCACGGCAACCGCGATCGCTTTGATGGGCGACAAGATCGCCTCCAAGGAGCTGGCTGTCCGGGCCGGTGTGCCGGTCATCCCCGGCCACGCGGATGCCCTCCATGAGGACGGCAATGCCCTGTCCATCGCCGAAAGCATCGGCTACCCGGTGTTGATCAAGCCCGCGGCCGGCGGGGGCGGCAAGGGCATGCGGATCGTGCCGGGTCCCGAACAGATGGAGGCGGCGCTGGCGGCCAGCCGTCAGGAGACCCGCAAGGCCTTCAACGACGGCAGAATCTTCATGGAGCGCTACATCGAACGGCCCCGCCACGTGGAGATCCAGGTTCTGGCCGACACCCACGGCAATGTCATCCACCTGGGCGAGAGGGAGTGTTCCATCCAAAGGCGCTACCAGAAGATCATCGAGGAATCGCCCTCTCCGGGGGTGGGCCCGGAGCTGAGGGAGCGCATGGGCAAGGCCGCCCGCGACCTTGCCCGCAAGGCCGATTATGTCAACGCCGGCACGGTGGAATTCGTCATGGACGAACGGGGCGGGTTCTATTTTCTGGAGATGAACACCCGCCTGCAGGTGGAGCATCCGGTGACCGAAATGGTGACCGGCCGGGACCTGGTGGAGCTTCAGCTGCGGATCGCCGCGGGGGAGCCGCTGCCCTTCGATCAGGCGGGGATCACCTTTGCGGGATCGGCCATGGAGGCCCGCATCTGTGCCGAGGACCCGGCCAGGGAGTTCATGCCGGCCACCGGGATGATCACCCGATACGCGGAACCCCGGGGCCGCTCGGTGCGGGTGGACAGCGGCGTGGGCGCGGGCAGCAAGATCGGGGTCTACTACGATTCCATGCTGGCCAAGGTCATCTGTCACGGCAGAGACAGGGAGGCGGCGCGGGCCAGCCTGGTGGAGGCGCTCAACGGGTATCACATCGAAGGCATCATCACCAATGTCGATTTCGTCAACAGCGTGTTGTGCCACCCGGCATTCATCAGGGGCGATCTGGACACCGGGTTCATCGAACGCCATTTCGACGGCGCACAGCCCCTGGGCCCGGCCGATGACCGGCCCCTCAAGCTGTCGGCGATAGCGGCGGCCCTGATCTACCATGCACGCGGCATGGCCGTTCGGGAATCGGTGAGCCCGATGGTCTCCCGCATCGGCGGGAGCCGGGGCACGGGCGGCCTCCATCGATATTTCATCCGGTCCGGGACCGACGAATATGAAGTCACGGTGGAGAGCGGATCCACGGATCGAATCTGGTCGGTTCATGTCGACGGAGAAGGGTTTACGGTGGAAACGCCCGATTTCGAGTTTTACCGGCGCCGTCTGAAACTCAACATCGACGGCCGCGTCCATCGTTTTCGGCTGCGCGTCGACCATTCGTTCTTCTGGATTTCCTTTTGCGGCCTGACCCGGTTGTTCGAAATCTACAGCCCCAAAGAGTGGACCTTGCTCCGGCATATGCCGCGGACCGAGGAGCATCGGCCCTCCAACGAGCTTCAGTGCCCGATGCCGGGGCTGGTGGTGGATGTGCTCGTAACCGGCGGGGATCGCGTGTACCGGGGACAGAACCTGATCGTACTGGAATCCATGAAAATGGAGACCGGCGTCGCATCGCCGGTGGACGGGGTGATCGCCGATGTACTGGCCACTGTCGGAAAAGCGGTGGAGGCCGGGGACGTGCTGGTTCGGTTCGTGGAAAACTACTCCTGAAAGTCAAACTTCGTATAAAAAGAAAGGATTATGGATCATGGAAACGTCTCCATTTTTTCTCGAAAACCAGAACAGGGCAAACCGAAACATTTCCCTCATGGTTTATCAGTTTATCTGCACGGACAGCGTCTGCGCGGAGAAGGAGGGCGGGGTATTTCAGATGGAGGTTCCCTTTGAAGCCATTATGGATGAAAAGAATATGGCGATGACCTTCTGCCGGAGATGCGGGAAACCCTTGCACATCGAACAGAGGCCGCGGATAAAGGCCCGCGGCGGAGAATAAGGTGCTTTATGCGCCGGAAAAAAAATGACAGAACAGACCTTTGCCTGGTAATCTACGGAGGAGGTCGACAGGAACGTAGGGTTGAAGAAAGGAGAGAGGGCGCCCAATGAAAGAGATACTGGTCGAACAGATCATGGTTCCCCTCGAGGAGTATGCATCCATCCACCGGGATGCCAATCTCTTCGAGGCGGTCCTGGCCCTGGAAAAGGCCCAGATGGAATACCGCCGGCCCGATACGCTGTATCCGCACCGGGCCATTCTGGTCTATGACGACGACGGGAAGATCGTCGGAAAACTCAGCCAGCTCGATATCATCAGAGCACTGGAACCCAAGTACCGCAAGGCCACCTCGGACAAAGACGGCCGCATCGTGGCCAGCGGGTTCAGCCAGGACTTCCTCCACGCCATGGTGCAGCAATTCGCGCTGTGGGACAAACCGCTGAGCGACATCTGCAAAAAGGCGACCCGGATGAAGGCCCGGGACTGCATGTATATTCCCGAAGAGGGCGAATACGTCCAGGCCGATGCCACCCTGGCGCTGGCCATGCATCAACTGGTCATGGGACACCACCAGTCGCTGCTGGTGACCCGGGGCCGCGACATCGTGGGCGTCCTGCGTCTCACGGACGTTTTCACCCAAATCCTCGAATCCATGAAGGCCTGCAACCTGTAGGCGCGGGCCGGCGGTCGCGGGAAACCGAAGGGGCGACACCATCGCCCATCAGGAGGATTTCATGAAAATCAGAGTATTACTGGTCGATGATGAACAAGAGTTCGTGGAACAGCTCTCCGAGCGTTTGAAACTCCGGGATTATGACGTCACCGCGGTGTACAGCGGCGAAGAGGCCGTGGAAAAGATCCGGCAGTACCTCTTCGACGTGGTCATCCTCGACGTTTCGATGCCCGGGATGGACGGAATCGAAACCCTCAAGAACATCAAGTCCATCCGTCCCCTGACCGAGGTCATCATGCTCACCGGCCACGCCACCGTCGAATCGGCCATCGAGGGCATGAGACTCGGGGCCTTCGATTACCTCATGAAACCCACGGAAATCGAGAAGCTGACGGAAAAAATCGACAACGCCCACCAGCGCAAGGCGGAACAGGATGAACGGATCCGGATGGCCAAAGCCCAACGGTATGCCATCTCCCCGCGCTCGGCGCTGGATGACAAGTAGCGCCGTTTTTTCGGCAAGCCGGCGGTCGATGCGCCCGGGGAAGATCCCGCGGCGGACGGTTGCTCGATGGGTACGGATTCTGATCTGAACAAGAGGAGTTTGCGGAAATGAGTCACGATATCGATATCACCAGCGAAGGCGGCGGCATCCTCGCCAACAAGACCTTCTGGCTCGTACTGGGTATAGTAATTTTTCTCATCGTCGGGTTTGCGCTCCCCACCCCCCAAAGCCTGATCCAGGTGGTGACGGAGCACGGGGTGGCCGATCAGTTGATGGCCTGGGGCCTGGCCGACACCGTCGAGGGGGCCGCCGGCAAGACGATGCTGGTGCTCGGCATCATCCCCATGGCCGTCATCTTTTTCGCCACCGAGGCGATTCCCATCGGATTGACCGGCATCCTGATGCCGTTTCTCGCCTATTTCCTCGGCCTGCTCCCCCGTCCCATGGTCGGCAAGACCTTTGCCGGAGACGCGCCCCTGTTCCTGCTGGGGGTGCTCGCCATGGGGGTGGCGGTCGTCGACGTGGGCCTCCACAAGCGGCTCGCCTCCTGGATCCTCGGCTGGACCCGGGGCTTCTACACGCCGATCTTCGTCCTGTGCGTCAGCATGGCGGTCATCGGCTCGTTCATCTCCGCCCACGCCATGTGCGCGTTTATGACGCCGGTCATGATGGCCGTCTATTTCGGCGTGGCATCGGCCAACAGCCCCGAGGGCCGGGTGGAGCACGACGCGAACCTGGCCAAATTCCTCCTCTTCACCCTCTGTTTCGCCCTGAACGTGGGCGGGGTCGGTTCCCCCGCGGCCGGGGGCCGGAACGTGATCATGATGGGGTTCTGGGAGGGCTATGACGTCCCCATGAAGTTTTTCACCTGGATGAAGTACGGCTTTCCCATGGTCCCCATCCTGGGGGTCGTGGTGGCCGTCTACATGATCCTCTTCTTCGGCCGGGGCCTGAAGTACAGGGACCTGACCCCCGGGTTGGCGGCGATCCAGAACGAAAATCGGAAGATGGGGCGGATGAAGTACGATGAATATGTCACCTTCGGCATGCTCATCGCCATCCTGCTCCTCTGGATCTTCGCCAGCGGCTCCCTGGGCCTGGGCGGCCCGGCCCTGCTGGCGCTCCTCATCCCCGTGGTCTTCGGGACCACCAACTGGCACAAGATTCTGGGGGGCATCTCCTGGGATGCCTGGTTCATGTACTGCGGCGCCCTGACCCTCGGCGCCATGCTGAAGGAGAGCGGCGCGGCCCTGTGGCTGGCCCGAAGCGTCACCGAGATCCTGAGCTATGCCGGCATGAGCCAGGGATTCGGCCTGTGGGTCGGTCTCTCCACCTTCTCGGGTCTGATGACCAACTTCATGTCCGACGCGGGCACCACCGCCCTGCTCGGCCCCATCGTCATCCCCATGGGGATCATGTCCGGCGTCTCCGCGGAGCCCTGGGCATCCGGCATGGCCGTGGCCTTCGCCACTTCCTTCGCCCATTTCCTCATCGTGGGGACCCCCAACAACGCCATCGTCTACGGCCTGGGCACCTATCCGGATACGGGGGAGCGGGCCATCCAGCCGGTCGACTTCATCAAATACGGCTTCGTGCTCTGGGTCCTCTCCCTGGTGATCGTCTGGTTCCTCGGGTTCATGTTGATGTACAACATCGTCGGGTTCCCCGAGAACCTGCTGGAGACCGCGCGCCATGCCTTTGAGAGCGGCGCGGAGATTGCCGTCCCCGTGGATGCGGGCCATTAAGGCGCGGGCCATCAAGACGCGGACGGACGGTCCTTTATACGCCACCCCAATCGTGCCCGGTCCCGGTCCCCCGGGGCCCGGCACGATATGACTTTCCGGGACGCCGGACCATGACGCCGAAACGGAAAAGACCGATCTGGGTCTGGGCGATCGCCATCTTCTATTTCTGCACCGGCGCCATGACCCTGCTCTCCTTCTTTCACATTCTCACGGCCCCGGTGGACCTGCCCGCCGGGGAGCTGGCCGCCATCCGGAGCCAGGCCGTGAGATGGACCCTGTTCGGCCTCCTGCCGGCCCTCAACGTCGCCGCCGCGATCAGCCTCTTTGCCATGCGCGGCATCGCCTTCCATCTGTTTTCCGCCGTTCTGGCCGCCGGCCTCGCCAACATCGGCCTCCACCTGCTCTTTTTCGACCTGGCCTCCCATATCCAGTCCGGGCCGGGCCTGATCGGCACCATCATCGGCTACGGCATCACGTTCACCGTCTGCATCTATACCTATCGGTTGAAAAAAAGCGGGGTTCTCGAATAGCGCCGTTCCCGGTGCGAAGGGGGGTGGCGGCGCACATCTACGAGAGCCCGGAGGAGGCGAAGTCGATCATTCCGTCTTCACGTCCGTCTCGTTGAGTTTTTCCGTCAGCCAGAGGTGGATCAGGGTTTCCGGGAGGACGCCCTTTTTTCCCATATCCCTGCAACTCAACCTGAGCGGCGCATGATATCCTCAACATGCCGGGCCTGTTCCTCCTGGCCCATCATGCGGTAGACCTGTCTCGACACATCCAGAATTTGCAGTCCGGTTTGAAGATCGCCGTTTTCCAGAAGCATCCGGCCGTAGACCTCGCCGATGATGCTGAGGCCGCCCGCGTCTCCGAGGTCGCGTAGAATATTGTAGGCTTCGCCGATGTAATCCAATGCTTTCTGGGGGTCCCGTCCTTGTTTCAGGACCTGTCCGATGTCCCAGAGCGTCACCGCTCGGGACCGCCGGTCGCCGAGTTGCTCGTATACCTTCAGCTCTTCCTCATGCAGCGAAAGGGCCTCGTCCACCTGGCCCTTATCCACCCGAATGCGGG
>CAYSLC010000165.1:0-12504 GCA_964431545.1 uncultured Desulfobacteraceae bacterium
GACGATCCGGTCGTCCCAGTCCTTGCCGCCCAGATTGTGGTCGCCGCCGGTGCAGATCACCTCGATGGCGTTGGCCTGGATCTCGATCATGGTGATGTCGAAGGTGCCGCCGCCCAGGTCGTAGACCAGCACCACCCGCTCATCCTTGGCCTCCATGGTGCCGTAGGCGATGGCCGCGGCGGTGGGCTCGTTGATGATCTGGCGGACATTGTACCCGGCGATCTCCCCGGCCCTCCGGGTCGCCTCCCGCTCGTTGATCCCGAAGTAGGCCGGACAGGTGATCACCACGTCGGTGATCTTCTCGTTCTGGTACGCCTCGGCGTCCTGGACAACCTTCCGGATGACGAAGCTGGAGATCTCCTCGGCCCGGAAGGTCCTTCCCCCGTGCTCGAAGACGAAATCGGGCTCCCCCATGGACCGCTTCACGAAGCTGACCACGTCGCCGGGGTAGAGTTTGGAACTCTCCTTGGCCACATCCCCCACCACGATGTTTTCGCCGTCGAAGAAGACCACCGACGGCGTAATGGCCTGGTTCTCCGCGTTGGGGACCACCACCGGCTTCCCGTATTCATCCATGTAGGCGATGGAGGTATACGTGGTGCCGAGATCGATGCCGTAGATCCGTTGATATTGTCCGCTCATTCATTGACTCCCTGAAATGATAAGGTGAAGCGCATCCTTTAGGCGTTTTTGTGTTCCTGTTTGTAGATGTAGGCCGAAACGATCTCCGGACGAATCACCTGACCGTCCCACTCATAGCCGGGGCGGAGGCTCTCCGCCACCATCTTGTCCTTTTCCATCTCATCGGTGACCAGGGTCTTCAGGACCCGCTGCCGGCTCGGATCGAAGATCTCCCCGTCGCAGGTGAAGGGCTTTACCCCCTGGCGGTAGAAGATGTCCTCCAGGTCCGAGGGGATGTTCTTGATGATCCGCAGCAGCTTGTCCGGGTCCGAGGCGTCCGGATCCCGGACGTCGTAGTGGTCGGCCAGCTTCCGGAAGTTGTCGATCACCTGGATCAGGTCCATGATGATCGACTGCATGTACTTCCGGGCGAAATCGGACTTGTACTCCTGGAGGTCGTTGTGGAGGTTGTCGATGATCTTGTTCTTGTGGGCGTCGAACTTGAGCTTTTCGGAAAACTCCCTTCGCAGGGCCTGCACCTCCCCCAAGAGCCGCCGGATCTCCGGGTCCGCCCCGTCGCCGGAGACGGCCTCCCCGGCACCGTCCGGGGCCCGGAGCCCCTCCTCCCGCCCGCCGCCCCCGGACCCCCGGTCCAGGAGCGCCCGCTGGAGCTTGTCGATGGCCTCGTTTTTCTGCTGGTCGTCCCTGAGCTTGGTCTGGAACTTCTCGTAAAGATGGAAGATCATCTGCCCCAGCTCATCGAGCTTGTCGTTGACCGATTCCCCGGTCCCCTCGGGTGCGGTCACCTCCGCCGCGGCGGGTGGCAGCTCCAGGTCGGCGGAGGTCTCCTCCGGCTCGGGGGGTTCGGCGGCCGCCGTCTCCGGCGCCTCCACCTCCATCGCCTCCATCTCCTCCTCCCCCCGCTCCATGAAGGGCTGCCGGTCGACGACGCTGCTGATGACGGAGACGAAGCCCGTGATCCGCCCCTGGACGTCCCGGTGGTGGTTCCAATCCACCTGGAGCTTCAGGGTCTCCCCGTCGGCCCGTATGTATTCCCCCACCCAGGGGAAGGGGGCCTGGTCCCCCTCGGCGATTCGGGTCAGATAGTCGGTGAGCCGGTCCCGCTCCGAGTCGTTGGCCAGCAGATCCCAGATCTGCTTGCCCTTGAGATCCCCGGTCCTGTAGCCGAGGATCCGGTAGAAGACCGCGTTCATATAGGTGATGATGCCGTAGATGTCGATCTCCTGGATCCCGTAGAGGTTGGTCTCCACCAGGGCCTGGTACCGCTTGGCGGTTTCGTGGAGGGCCTTCTCCGGCCACCGCTGTTCGTTCTCCAGCTCCGCCTCGACGGACTCCAGCTCCTTTACCCGGCGGCGGAGCATCTCCAGTTCACCGATGAGCTGCCCTTTGGTCTTGTACTTGTCTAACATGGAGCGTTCCTGTGGCGCGTTGTGGTCTCTCTTCTTTCCATGGCTGCAAAAAGAAAGGAAATTCGGGGAATCTCACGGTTTCCGGCACCAACATCTTGTTTCAATGGAAAAAAGTATAGGGGATGCGAGGTGGGGTGTCAATGGAAAAGCATTTGAACGAAATTCAAGCATCTGCCTCGGGATGGAGGACCGATCCGGACCGCATTTGAAATTGACTATTCCCCGCCGATGGGCTTATTCTGAAGACGAGCCGGTTTCCGAAACCGCGCGAACCGACTGAAACCCGTTTTCTGGATCTCCGGACACCCGACCGCGCACAGCCGCATCCGGCGGCCCTGGACGCGGCGGTCTCTTCGGATCCGTATTTTTTTGAGAGGAGAGGTGACAATGAAACGATTCTTCCCTGGCATTCTGGCGGCGGTGGCGTTGATCGGTCTTTGCGGTCCCCTGGAACCGGTCCGGGCGGCGGCCGGGTCCGGCATTTCCAAGATGGTCCCCAAGGACGCCGAGGTGGTGATCAAGCTGGGGTCCGTCGAGACGATCTTCCGGTACTTTTCCGTCACGGAGAACAGCTTCTTCGGCGAGCCCATCGAAGACCTGGAGGAGGTAAAGGAGGACTTCGGCTTCAATCCCTTCAACCTGGCCGAACTCAAGGAGCGGGGGATCGATGCGGACCGGGAGATCGGCTTCGTGATCCAGGATCTCCGGGTGGCGGCCGGAGAGGAGCCGCAGGTGGGGTTCAACGGCGTGATCCTTCTGCCGGTCACCGACGGCGGCAAGGCCCTTTCCACGGTCAAGACGATCATCGGCAACAACACCGAGGGGGTGACCTTCGCCGAAGAGGGGCCGCTGACCGCGTTCACGGCTCCGGGGGATGACGTAAAGGGGTATCTGGGAACCCGAGACGGCTACCTCCTCCTGGGGGCGAACCCCAAGGGGGATGCCGGGGCCTTTTTGAAGGGGCTGGCCGAGGGGAAGATCCCCGGGGCCGCCGAGCCCTTCAAAACCCTGACCGGCGATGTCTCCCCCGGCGAGGAGATCTTCGCCTACGTGGACGCCGCAAAGATCGTCGACAGGAACTTCGAGGCCATCAAGACCCTGATGGCCGAGGCGGGGGAGGAGGAGGGCAAGCCCCCCGCCGCCTACAACAACGTCAATCTCGCCTACCTCAAGGACATGCGGGACGGCGGGTTCTCCATGGACCTTGAGTCGAAGGATCTGGCCATCCACGGCGTCTTCAATTTCGTTCCGGACGCGGAGGCCCTCAAGGTGACCGAGGGGATCCGCATCGACCGGTCCCCCATCCTGAAGGTCTCGGACAACCCGGCTGTTCTTTTGTCCTACGGGATCAATCCTTCGAAATACTATGAAATGGTCGTCGAGTCCCTGACCCCCGAGCAGCGGGAGAGTTTCCAACAGGCCCTGGCGGGATTCAAGACCAACTTCGGCGTCGACCTCGAGGCCGACATCGTGGAGAACCTGGGCGGGACCATCAACCTGGGGATCTTCGACGGCATGAGCATCAGCATGACCAACTACAACACCCTGCTCACCCTCAACCTCAAGGAGCCGGGGAAGATGACAGCGGTCTTCGAGGCCCTCCTGGCCAAAATGCCGCCGGAGCAGGCACAGACGGTGGTCAAGACCACCATCGCCGGGGTGGACACCTACGTGGCCAGCGTCATGGGGATGTTCCAGCTCTACTTCGGCGTCAAGGGGGACCACCTGATCGTCTCGGTGGGCAAGCCCCTGTTCGAAAAGGCGGTGAGCGGCGACGTCTCCGCCGGCTTCCTGCTGTCGCTCAAAGACACGGACCTCGTGGATGTCCTCAAGGACAACACCACCAACATCTTCTATCTGGGGGTGGACGAGGTCTTCAAGGCGGTGCGGAACTTCTCGGCCTTTCTCCAGCAGTTCGCCAAGGAGGGGGAGGCGCCCATCGACGAGAAGATCGCCAAAGGGGTCGCCCCCTTCCGGTACCTGCTCTCCACCAGCCGCCAGAAGGGCACCGCCATGTTCACTTCGGCGGTGGTGCGGACGACCTTCTCCGAGCCCTTTCTCAAAGGGGTGCTGAAGATCAAGGAGGAACTCAAATCCGAGACCCCGGCCCCGGCGGAGGGGGCGGAGGACTCCGCGCCGAAGAAGAAATAGGGTAACCCCTCGATCCCCGAAGACCTCCGAGGTTTCAAAAACCTCGGAGGTCTTCGGTCCGACCCGGATCAGAAGTTGTACCGCCGATACCGCTGGGCGATGGGATACCTTCGGCCGTAGCCGAACGCCTTGGCGGTGATCTTGAGCCCGGGCGCCGCCTGCTGCCGCTTGTACTCGTTGCGCTCCACCTTGAAGACGATATCCTCCACCACCTCCCGGTCGAACCCCATGGCCACGATCTCCTCCACCCCTTTCAGCTCTTCGACGTAGGCCCTGAGGATCCGGTCGAGCATGTCATAGGGCGGCAGGTCGTCCTGATCGGTCTGGTCGGGCTTGAGTTCCGCCGAGGGGACCTTCTCGAGGATCCGGACGGGGATGATCTCCCGGTCCCGGTTGATCCGTTCCGACAGTTCGTAGACCACCGTCTTGGGGACGTCCGAGATGACGGCCAGCCCCCCGTTCATATCGCCGTAGAGGGTGCAGTAGCCGATGGCCAACTCCGATTTGTTCCCGGTGGACAGAACGATGTGGCCGTACTCGTTGGAGATGCCCATGAGAAGGGTCCCCCGGATCCGGGCCTGGATGTTCTGTTCGGTGATGCCCGGATCATCGGCCCGGAACCCGGGGGAGAGATGTTCGAGAAACTGACCGTAGATGCCGTCGATGGGGATGATCCGGTACTCGGTCCCGAGGGTTGCGGCGAGCTGTTGGGTATCCTCGTAGTTGTCCCGCGAGGTATAGCGGGAAGGCATGAAGACCGTCATGACGTTCTCCGGCCCCAGGGCCTCGGCCGCGATGGCCGCGGTGAGGGCGGAATCGATGCCTCCGCTCAACCCCACCACCACCTTGGAGAAGCCGCACTTTCGCACGTAGTCCCGGGTCCCCATCACCAGGGCCTTGCGCAGGGTGTCCGCGCCGGGATCGGCCGGGGGGTGGATCTCCCCTTTCCGGGAGCGGGTGTCGAAGACCACCAGATCCTCCTGGAAATCGGCCGCCTGGGCCGCCACCTCGCCGTCCGGACCGTAGGCGGCGCTGGTTCCGTCGAACAGGACGCTGTCGTTGCCCCCCACCTGGTTGACGTAGACCAGGGGGACGCCGTATTTTTTGGCGATGGCGCCGAGCATGTGCCTCCGGAACGCCTTTTTACCCATGTAGAAGGGGGAGGCGGAGATGTTGAGAATCAGGTCCGCCCCGTTCTTGACCATCTCCTCCACCGGATCGAAGCGGTAGATCCGACGTTTGAAGATGTCCTTGTCGTTCCAGGCGTCCTCGCAGATGGTCAGGGCCACCCGGTGCCCCTTGTAGGGGAAGACGGAGAGATCCTCTCCCGGCTCGAAGTACCGCCGCTCGTCGAAGACGTCGTAGGTGGGCAGCAGCCGCTTGTGGGCCCGGCAAAGGATCTCTCCGTCCTCGAAAAGGACGGCGCTGTTGTAGAGATCGTTCCCCTGCCCGCCGGGGTTGGGCGTCACGTGGCCGCAGAGGACCCCGATCCCCTGGATCGTCTCCACCAGGCGGTCGAGGCAGGAGAGGCCGGTGGCGATGAAGTCTCTTTTCTCCAGCAGGTCCCGGGGCGGGTACCCCATGACCGACAGCTCCGGGAAGATCACCAGATCGCAGGAGAGGGACCGGGCCCGTTCGGCCTCCTCCTGGATCCGATGGAAGTTGTGGCTGAAGTCACCGATGACGGGATTGACTTGTGCGATGGCGATTTTCATGGTATCGGAAGCCCCTTTTGCGGTTCGCAATCAAGAAACGGAAACACGCCCCCCGGCTCTTTCACCGCTCTTACCACAAACCGGCGGCTTTGAAAACGGGGGATCGGGACAGGAAAGACGGACCATGAGACTCTTCGACAGCCACTGCCACCTGGACGACCGCGCCTACGACGGCGACCTGGACGCCGTCTTCCATCGAATGGACGAAGCAAATGTGCGGGCCCTGATGATCGTGGGGATCCACCGGAAAAGCGCCGAGCGCGCGGCGGCCCTGGCCCGGACCCACCCGGGGTGTTACGCCTCGGTGGGGGTCCACCCCCACGATGTGAAAAACTGCACCGAAGCGGCCCTGGAGGCCCTGACCGATCTGGCCCGGAGGCCGGAGGTCCGGGCCTGGGGGGAGACCGGCCTCGACTTCAACCGGATGTTCTCCCCCCGCAAGGACCAGGAGCGGTGGTTCGCGGAACAGATGGACCGGGCCGACGACCTGGATCTGCCCCTGATCCTCCATGAGCGGGACAGCAACGGCCGGCTGTTGGCCATGCTCCGGGGACGGTATCCGTCGGGACGGCGGGGGGTGGTCCACTGTTTCAGCGGCGACGACGGGGATCTGGCGGGGTATCTCTCCCTGGGGTTTTCCATCGGCGTCACCGGGATCCTGACCCATAAACAACGGGGGGAAGGTCTCCGGCGCATGGTCCGGGACATCCCCGCGGAGCGGCTCCTGGTGGAGACGGACGCCCCCTACCTCACCCCCACCCCGGAAAGGAACAAGGTCCGCCGCAACGAGCCGGCCTTTGTCCGGACCGTCCTGCTGAAACTGGCCGAGGTCCGGGGCGTCGATCCCGAACCCCTGGCCGAGACGATCTGGAACAATACCTGCCGGCTGTTCCGGGTCGATCCCCCGGGGCCGTAACGCCGCGGCCGATACCGGCGGCCTCCATTTTCGGGTCTACTTGGCCATCAGGTGGCCGACCGCCCCTTCCAGCCCGTCGATGGAGAGTTCGAACATGGGGAAGATCCCCCGGATCACGTTGATGGTCTGGGTGTACCCCCACATCCGCCGGGGAACCGGATTGAGCCAGACCGCGTGGCGAAAGGTGGCGGCCAGCTCCTTGAGCCGTTCGACGCTCGGCTTGCCGCTGCGCTCCTCCAGGTGGATCGACCCGTCGGTGGCCATCAGCTCGTAGGGCGCCATGGAGGCGTCCCCCACCAGGATCAGACGGGTCTCGGGATCGGCCCGGAGCAGCTCGTCCACGGGACGCGGCTTCTTGTACCGCGCCGGGTCCTCCCAGAGGGTGTCGTAGACGGTGTTGTGGAAGAAGAAGGTCTTGAGTTCCTTGAACTGGGCCCGGGAATAGTCGAAGAGGGTCTGGACCACGGGGATGTACGGATCCATCGACCACCCTCCGTTGTCGATGGCCAGGGCCACCTTGAGGCGGTCCTTGAGGCTCCGGTCGAAGACGATCTCGATCTCTCCGCCGTTTTTCAGGGTCCGGCGGATGGTCTCGTCAACATTGACCCGGTCCTTGGGCCCCACCGGCCGGAGATTCCGGAGCCGCTTCAGCGCCTCCCCCACCATGGAGCGGTTGAGGGGGCCGGAGAGGGAGTAGTCCTTGTACCGCCGGTCCATGGCCACCTTGACCGCCGACTTGTTCCGGGACATTCCCCCCACCCGCATGCCGCCGGGGTGGTGGCCCGAATGGCCCACCGGCGAGGTGCCGCCGGTGCCGATCCACTTGTTCCCCCCCTGGTGCCGGCCCTGCTGCTCCTTGAGCCGCTCCTTGAAATAATCGATCAACTGCTCCGGGGTCAGGCGGCTCAGTTCCGAGGGGTCCACCCCCAGTGCCCGGGCCAGGGTCTCGGGGTCCTTGAGCCATTCCTCCAGGAGGGTCCGGGTCAGTTCATCCAGCTCCATCCCCTCGAGGTCGGGCAGTTCCGCTCCCTCGAAGTGGTGGGCGAAGATCCGGTCATAGAGGTCGAAGTATCGCTCGCTTTTCACCAGGATCGCCCGGGAGGCGGTGTAGAACTCGTCCACGCCGTTGATCAATCCCAGGCTCAGGGCCCGCTGGAGGGTGAGGAACGCGGTGGGGCTCACCGGCACCCCGGCGTCCTTCAACTGGTAGAAGAAGGGGACAAACATGGGCTAAAAGAGCCGGCGGCGATTGACGAAGTTGTCGGCGGCGGCGAAGTCCTCGCTCTTTTTGAACAGGACCCCCAGAAAGGGGACCTCCCCCTTCTGGAGCTTCTTCGGCTTGAAATCCGGATCGGCGTTGAGGGCCCGGATCCAGTTGATCAGCTCCCTTGTGGCGGGCTTTTTCTCCACGGCGGGAAGCTCCCGGAGCTTGTAGAAGGCGGCCACCGCGTTCTCCAGAAGTTCCGCGTCCAGGTCCGGGAAGTGGACGTCGATGATGTTGCGCATCATCTTGGGGTCCGGAAAGGCGATGTGGTGGAAGTTGCACCGTCCCAGAAACGGATCGGAGAGATCCTTTTTGGCGTTGGAGGTGATGATGATGACGGGCCGATGGCGGCTCCGGACGGTCCTGTCCACCTCGATGATGTCGAAGGACATCTGATCGAGGACATCGAGCATATCGTCCTGGAAATCGGTGTCGGCCTTGTCGATCTCGTCGATGAGGAGGACCGTCCGCGCCTCGGAGGTGAAGGCCTGGCCGATCTTGCCCATCTTGATGTACGCCTCGATGTCGCTCACGTCCCGGGTCGAGTCGCCGAACCGGCTGTCGTTGAGCCGGGTCAGGGTGTCGTACTGGTAGAGGGCCTCCACCAGCTTCATGCTCGATTTGACGTTGAGCACGATGAGCGGCATGCCGAGGCTCTCCGCGATGGCGTGGGCCAGCATGGTCTTGCCGGTGCCCGGCTCCCCCTTGAGGAGCAGCGGCATCTCCAGGGCCATGCTCACGTTGACGATGCTGGCCAGCTCGGCATCCAGGACATACCGGCGGGCGCCTTGAAACGGTTTGACGGGTTCTCCCATGATGGATCAAAACTCCTTTGGTTCCGGGTGTTGGACGATGTTTACGCTCCGGGGGGTGCGCTCCGGGACGGAATCCTATTCCCCCCGGCCGCGGATACGCTCGGAGAGCGACCGGGTGAGGGAGAGGACCTTTCGGGCGTGCTCCAGACTCAGGGAGCCCGCCCCGCAACTGGGGGTGATGAAGGATTGGGCCTTCACCGTTTCCGGATCGATCCCCAGGGCGGCCACCCGGTCCAGACGCGCCTTCCAGCCGTCGAACAGGGTGTCGACCGTCTCCGCCTCGATCGCCTCGGTCTCCAGCGTGGGGACCATACCCCAGGCGACGGACCGCCCCGAACCGATGTAGGACCGAAGGTCGTCTCCGTACAGGAGAAATTTGTCGAAGTAGGCGTAGGCGTCGAAGTTGACGATATCGACCTCCGACCGCAGGATCAGGGACCAGTCGGCGTTGGCGCAGACATGGATCCCCGCCATTCCCCCCTCGGCGTGGACCGCCGCGATGACCTCCGAAAGGCAGGCGGCCACCTCCTCGTGGGAGATGGAGATGAACTCCGAGGACCCGAAGCCGGCCAGGGCCGGCTCGTCGAAGAAGATGATCACCGGCCGGCCCAGGGCGTTGAGCTTCCGGACCTGCCACCGGGCCTTCATGGCCAGGAGCTTCACGGCCGCGTCCCGGAGCTGCTCGTCATAGAAGATGGCCCGGCCGTTCTGGTTCTTGACGCTGGTGGCGAAGGTGATCGGACCGGTCACCTGGCCCTTCAGGGCCTTGGGGGGACGGGGCAGGTCCGGGACCCGCTCCAGAAGGACGTAAAACCCCCGGGCCGTGTCCTCCCCCAGCCGGAACCGGGAGTCGAGGAGATCCCCGTCCCCTTCGGTCACCGCCATGTACTCCTCGTAGAACCGGAGAAGGTCGTCGTTGAACCCGTCGCCCACGGCGTCGATGAAGGGTTTCTCGTTGTCAAAGGCGAGGCCGGGCATGCCCGGCAGATACTGCCGGACCATCCCCTCCTCGGCATAGACCGGCAATTGAACCCAGACCGGGACCTCCGGCGTATGATCGAACACGAGCCGCGACGCCTCCGCGTGGTCCCCCAGGGGCAGGCTGCCGATCAACAGCGGCAGGCAGTCGGGCTGAAAGTCGTTGATTGTCATTCGTTGCCATCCTTTCTTCCATATAAATTGGCTTAATTTTTAAGGATACAAAATTAGTGGCGGATTGATCAAGGCTTTTTTCGAAAACCCCGGGGGGAGCGGGCGGAACCCGGCATCGGCGCCCGCGCCGCCGGGAGTTATCAATTGACACCCCATCGGCTCGGTGTTATAGACCGGTTAGACCGTCACGACTTTGAACGACGTCTCCGATGAAGGATTGTTTTGGCCGAGATCATATCGTTCAATGAAAAACTGTTGGACGCCAGGGACCGGGAGCGGGACCGCATCCGGAAACGGAAGATCCAGGCGGTTCGGAAGGTCTATCGGGGGAACCGGGGGGCGCTCCGGTGCGAGCGATGCGCCCAGCCCCTCTCCCCGGACGGCTCCGGGGAGGAGAATCCGGAGATGAATCTCCGGGTCCCCTACAACTTCTGCGAGACCTGCACGGAAGAGTACATCGATTTCGTCGATCGGCTCAAGGGGGGCGGTGACCCCGACTGCTACTGGCGAAACGACATCTGGCTGGAGATCTGGAAACGGTGGATCGACTTCCAGGGCGCCGTGGACCGGTACATCAAAACCAAGGAATTCGTTCAACTGCTGGAAGAACTCAAAAAATCCACGTCGGATTAGACAGGAGGAATACCCATGTTTGGAATCGGAATGCCGGAACTGATCATCATCCTGGTGATCATCCTGATCATCTTCGGCGCCGGGAAGCTGCCGGAGATCGGCGGCGGGATGGGCAAGGCCATCCGGAACTTCAAGAACGCCACCCGGGAGACCGACAAGAAGGAGAACGAAAAGATCGAAAACGGCGACCATTCCGCCTGATCCATCCGCTCATCTCCCCCCTTTTTTTCACTAGACGGCCCGAACACGGTTCAGGGCCGTCTTTTTGATGGACCCTCCGCCGACCGCCCCCCGCCCTCCATTCCGATCCGTTTTCCGTTCCCGTCGGTTCGGTCTTTCCGACGCTTCGGGCCTCCGGCACCGATGACGGCCATCAGATCCGCCACCACCCCGTTCATCCCCTCGGACTGCGCGTGCATCTGCTCGGCGGCGGCCGCCGTCTCCTGGGCATTGGCCGCGCTGGATTGGGTGGTTCGATCCATCCGACGGACGGCGGCGGTGATGCTCTCCACCTTCCCGGCCTGGTCCCTGGCCGACCCGAGGATCCCGTCGATCCGTTTGGCGACCTCCAGGTTCCGGGACCGCGTGGCTTCGAAGGCCTTCTGGGTCTCATCGATCAGGCGTCCCCCCTGTTCGATCTCCGTCGCCATCGCCTCGAGGACCTCTCCGCTGTTGCGGGCCGCCTCCGCCGCCTTCATGGCCAGATTCCGGACCTCGCCGGCCACCACGGCGAACCCGGCCCCCGAGTCCCCGGCGCGGGCCGCCTCGATGGCGGCGTTCAGGGCCAGGAGATTGGTCTGGAAGGCGATGTCGTCGATGTTTTTCACGATGCTCCCCACGGACTCCCCCTTGGACCGGATGGAGGCCATGGCTTCGATGGTCCGTCCCATGAGGCTCTCCGCCGACTGGAGCGCCTTGAAGGCCTCATGCCGGAACGCCTCCACCTCCCGGGCGTTCTCCACATCCCCCCGGATCAGGGCGGCGATCTCCTCCACCGAGACCGTGGTCTCCTGGATGGAGGCGGCCTGCTCCCCGGCGCTCCGGGCCATGACCTGGGAAGAGGAGGAGACCTGGGAGGCGGCGGCCGCCACCTCGCGGGAGATCCCCCCCACCTGCTCCGCGGAGCGCCGGATGGGGGAGACGATCCGCCGGGAGAGGACCAGCATGGCGATCAATGTCAGCAGGAGGAATCCGGCCCCGACCAGAAGAATGGTGTTCCTGAGCCGGTGGGAGGGGGTCAGGAACTCCGAGATGTTCTGGGTGGCCACCATGGTCCACCCGGTCAGGGGGATCCGGACGAACCCCGCCACCTTGGCGACGCCTTGGAACCGATATCTCTCCACGCCGCTCTCCCCCCGGGAGATCCGGCGGGCGATGACCTCCATGCCCTCCAGATGGTCCACATCGGCTTCAAGGATGAGGGATGGGTCGGGATGGGCGATGGCCATGCCGTCGGCGTTGAGCAGAAACGGGTACCCGGTCTCCCCGATCTCCACCGAAACGATCTTCTCCACCAGGTATTCCACCCGCAGCACCGCCACCACCATGCTCATCAGCTCTCCGGCATCGGAAAGCAGCGGCGCGCAGACCGGAGCCACCGGATTTTGGGTGACCTGGGACCGGACGATGGTCCCCACGTGCGGGGCGAGGGTCTCCTTGGCGGCGCGGAAGTACTTCCGATCCTCGATGGAAAGGCCGACATACTGACCCTGGGCGCTGTCGGCGTAGATCCGGCCGGAGGCGTCGGCCACCAGAAACGCCTCGTAGTATCTGCCCACCGTCTCCATGGCCTTGCGAAGCTTCCGGT
>CAYSLC010000166.1:0-12454 GCA_964431545.1 uncultured Desulfobacteraceae bacterium
GTCATAGATCTCCCCGCACCGCCGAGCGGCCACTGTAAACGCGATCCCGGCTTGGGCGAACCGATGGGTCCGGGGAAAGCCCCGGCTCAGGGCCATCGACCCATACCGTCCCAGAACGCCCTGAGTGTTCCACCACCTGGCGGCGTCCATCTCGCCATACCGGGCCACAACCAGCCGGAGTTTGAAAAGATGTACATGGGAAATCGTTGCCATGAAGACCTCGATTATTGGGAAAGCAAACAGCCTTAACGTGAGATTTGCTTCTTATTATAGCGAGGCTTGGGTGTCAATAACTCTTTGCCGCGAACCCTTCCATTCGGTCTCGTGTATTTGCAAAAGGGAAGCAGGCGGAAATGGACCGGTTTCACCGCCGACCGATCGGGGTTTCCATCGGCGTTCTGAACGTGCGGTATTTGGCTCCCGTGCGGTACCATCGGGAAACAGGGGATACGGGAAACTAGAGGAACGCCTCCGCCATCTCCAGCAGCTCCGCCGCCTCCGGCGGCTTTTCCATGTACCCCTCCGGCGGGCCGATCTCCCGGTCGAGGCCGGCGTTGACCATCTTGAGGTAGTGGTCGAAGGTCCTTCGGGAGATGGCGGAGAGGACGATCACCGGGGTGTCCATCAGGCTTTTGTCGGTCCGCAGGTTCCGGTACATGGCGACACCCCCCTCCCCCGGCATCATGATGTCCAGGATGATCAGGTCGGGGCGGCGTTCGCCGGCGATCCGGAACCCCTCCTCCCCGTTTTCCGCCGTCAGGGGCCGGTATCCGCTGGTCTCGAAGAGGGTGGAGAGGAAAATCCGGACATCCGGCTCGTCATCCACGATCAGCACGGTTTTCGGGTCCATTAATGTATCCGCTTGGGTCGATGGGCGTGGTTCCGCCGGTGGTTCGACGATGGTCGCCGCCGCCGGGCCACCATCTTCTCCAGCCGGCGGGCGATCTCCATCATGTGTTCGGCGTATGTCTTCATCTCGCCGGCCACGGCGGCCGCCTCCTCGGCGTCCGACGCCACCTGCTGGGTCATCCGGTCGATGTCGTTGGCCGAGACGTTGATCTGTTCGATGCCCCGGTGCTGCTCCAGGCTGGCGTGGGTGATGGCGTCGGTCTTCTCTCCGAGGACCGTGGCCGTCTCGATGATCCCCTCGAAATCGGTCCCCATCTCCTCCATATCGCCGGCGACCCGGGTGACGTGCGCCATGGTGTTCTCCAGCAGGTCGGCCGTCTTCTTGGCCGCGTCTCCCGCTTCCCCGGCCAGGCCCCGGACCGATTCCGCCACCACCATGAACCCGGCCCCGGTCTCCCCTGCCCGGGCCGCCTCCACCGCCGCGTTGAGGGCCAGGAGGTTGGTCTGGAAGGCGATGCCGTTGATGGAGGTGATGATCTCGGCCATCTGGTCGCTGTCTTTTTTGATGTCGTTGAGCCGCCTGGACAGGTCCACCACCCGTTGGACCGACCGGCCGGACATCTGGATGTTCTGCCGCATCAGGTCCTCCGCGCCCCGGGTCAGTTCGGAGGTTTCCCGGCCCATGACCGAAAGTTGCTCCATGGAGGCGGCGATCTCCTCCAGTCCCGCGGCCTGGCTTCCCGCGCTTTCGGAGACGGACCGGCTCATTCCGGTGACCTGGGCGGCGGCCTCCGAGGTCCGGCGGGCGGCCCCGGAAATATCCCGGATGGCCCGGTTCAACGGCCGGGTGATGGAGATGAAAAGCGCGATGCCGCCGGCCAGGAGCCCCAGGACCAGGATCAGAAAGGAGGCGTGCTGGGTCCGCTCCAGCCATCGGCTGATGCGATCCATCTCCGCCTGGCTCGACGCCAGGATCAGATTCTTCTGATCCACGACGGCGGAACGGATGCCGTCCAGTGCATCGCTCAGGGCCTCCTGGTCCCGCCGGATCTCCGCGATTCGCGCGATCTGTTCCGGAAGCCGGTCGATGAGGTCCTTGGCCGCGGCGAGATAGGTCTTGTAGACGTCATCGAAGAGGAAGTTTTCCAGGATCCCGGCGTTCTCCCTCGCCTGCCCAAGATTCTCCAGGATGGCCTCCAACCGTTCCCGGAAGGCTTCGGGATCCTTTTTGAGGATCAGGTCCTGCTTCAATGCCAGATTGGCCTGCCACAGCCAGAGCAGGGTGTTCTTGACGTTCTGGTCGAGGCTGCGGAGGTTCTGGTTCACCGGTTCCACATTGATCATCGCCATGCCGATCTCGTACCGGGTCTGCTCCACCACCTCCACCGCCATGGCGTTGAAATCGGCCAGTTCCCGGTTGAGGGCGTCCGATTCCGTCAGGAAACGGTCGACTTTCTCCCGCAGCTGTCCGAAGGTCTCCTGGTATCCCGAAAGCAGGGGGAGGAGCGCTTCGGCACCGGACTCGGGCCCGGCGGCGAGATCTTCTCCGGAGAGCCCCCCGATCATGTCGGCGGCCCGTCGGATGAGGGCCTCGGTCTGATCGGCCACCGGATCGGAGGGGTGATTGAAGAAGGTCTTCTCCAGGATGATCGCCCTGAGGAGGAGTTCATTGGCGGTGTTCAGGGTGCGAATGGTCTCCTCGTACCGGTGGCGTCTCTGGTCAAAATAGAGATTGACGCCGTACTGGAAGGCGGATACGCCCACGGCGAGGGTGACGAGCAGCAGGAGTTTCTGGTAAAGCTTCATCTTGAAAACCAGGGTCCGGGAGAATCAGTCGATCAGTTTTTCCAGGGCGGAGGGTTCCGCCGTCTCGTCATAGATGCCCGCGGCCACCTGATAGTCGGTCCCGGGGACCTGCACGACATAGGTGATCTTGCGGGACGGCGTCCGCTCGTCGACCTTGGGCCACATGTAGGAGACCCATCCGCCCCGGGGTTCTTTGGCCGTCTTGCAGAACTCGGCGAAGAAGAGCTTACCGCTGGTGTCCCGGATGCCCATGAGGTTCATGCCCACCAGTTGGGGCTTGATGGCATGGGCCGCGTTGGTGCCCGACTCGCAGTGGAGGACCCAGACGTAGGTGTCCTTCCAGACCCAGGGGCCCTCGGGGTCCATGAAGGCCTGGAGCCCCTCCCGCCCCTTTTCCGACAGGAACCGGGCGGCTTCTTTGACTTTCGCCACCACCTCCCCGGGCGTGGCGGTCTCCGCCGCCCAAAGGGGGTGGACGGGAATCAACAGGGCCATGGCAATGGCCGCGACGATACCGGCAATGTACATGCGAACCATGGGGCCTCCTTTCGATGTATCGGGTGGAATCGGCCTTTCTTTCGGTTAGAAAAGCGGTGGGGGACGGGTTCACGGACGTCCGCCGATCCCGCTATATACCATGGTTCCCCCGGAGGGTAAACTCGGAAGCTCGACTTTCGTCGTTCCCCCGGGAGGGAATCCGTAAAAATGTCTTGACAACCCCGGCGCCCGATGGATAAAAGGTGCCGAGGAGACGATAATGATGCGGATGAATCGATTCGGAGCGATATATCGGATGATCATGGACAGGAAACACTGGTGGTGGCGGCGCCGCTGACGGGCTTGCCGCCGGTGCCGACGCCGCCGTAAGGGCGGCGGAATGGAACATACCGAGGACCGTGGGCAGCCCGAACGCCCACGGTCCTTTTCGATTGAAAAGGCCGTGGTCGCCCCCCACGGCCTTTTTCTTTGGAACAAAAACGAAAGGATACCCCATGCGGATACGACAGTTCCCCATCAAGGAGCGATTCCTCGACCTGGCCCGGGACCACAACGTGATCCCGGTCTGCGCGGAGATCCTGGCGGACACGGAGACCCCGGTCTCCCTGCTGCGGAAAATCTACCCCGGAAAGGGTCCGGCCTTCCTTCTGGAGAGCGTGGAGGGGGGCGAGCGGTGGGGCCGCTACAGCTTCCTGGGGGCGTCGGCCCGCCGCCAGGTGCGGGTCTTCCGGGATCAGGTGGATGTCCGGGGGCCGGACTCCCACATGGAGATCCCCCACAACGGCGATCCCCTGGCGGTCCTCCGGGAGCTGATGTCCCGGTACCGCCCCGCCAACCTGCCGGAGCTGCCCCGGTTCTGGGGCGGGCTGGTGGGGTATTTCACCTACGAGACGGTCTCGTTCTTCGAGCGGATCCCCAACCTCCTGCCCGAGGACGCCCCCATCGCCCACTTCATGGTCCCGGACGAGCTGCTGATCTTCGACAACATCCGGAACACCCTCATGGCGGTGTCGGTCGCCTTCCTCGACCGGGACGACGAACCGGCCGAGGTCTACCGCGCGGCCCGCTCCCGCCTCGACGCCCTCCTGGAAAAGACCGAATCCCCAGCCGGTCCGGCCCCGGGACGCCGCCGGGGCCCGTGCAGCCTCGCGCCCGAATGGGAGGACGACGTCTACCGCTCCATGGTGGAGAAGGTGAAACAATACATCCTGGAGGGCGACATCATCCAGTCGGTCATCTCCCAGCCCTTCGGGTGCGAGCCGGCCCCGGACCTCTGGACCCTCTACCGGGCCCAGCGGTTCATCAACCCCTCCCCCTACATGTACTTCCTCCACCTGGACGACACCGCCCTGGTGGGCTCCTCCCCCGAGACCATGGTCCGCCTGGAGAACCGCATCGCCACCCTGCGGCCCATCGCCGGAACCCGGCCCCGGGGGGAGACCGAGCAGGAGGACCGGCGCCTGGCCGACGAACTGCTGGCCGACGAGAAGGAGCGGGCCGAGCACCTGATGCTGGTGGACCTGGGCCGCAACGACCTGGGACGGATCGCCGAGGTGGACACCGTGGAGGTGACCGACCTTATGATCGTGGAGCGGTACTCCCACGTCATGCACCTGGTCTCCAACATCCGGTGCGACGTGAAGCCCGAGTTCGACGCCTGGGACCTCCTCCGGGCCACCTTCCCGGCGGGGACCCTCTCCGGAGCCCCCAAGGTCCGGGCCATGGAGATCATCGCCGAGCTGGAGAAGGCGCCAAGGGGTCCCTACGGCGGCGCGGTGGGGTACGTCTCCTTCGGCGGGAACATGGATCTCGCCATCACCATCCGCACCGCCTGCGTGGCCGGGGACCGGCTGACGGTCCGGGCCGGGGCCGGGATCGTGGCCGACTCCGATCCCGAGCGGGAGCGGATGGAGACGGTCAACAAGGCGATGGCGATCCAGCGGGCCCTTCAACTGGTCCGGGACAAAGAGAACTAGGGGAGGATGACAGACGATGATCCTGATGATCGACAACTACGACTCGTTCACCTACAATCTGGTCCAGTACCTCATGGGCCTCGGCTCGCCCGTGACCGTCCACCGGAACGACGCCGTCACCGTGGATGATGTGAGGGACCTCGGCCCCTCGGGGATCGTCATCTCCCCGGGCCCCGGCCGGCCCGACGCCGCCGGGATCACCCTGGACGTCATCGAGCGGTTCTCCGGCAAGATCCCGATCCTCGGGGTCTGCCTCGGCCACCAGGCCATCGGCCAGGCCTTCGGCGGCAAGGTGGTCTCCGCGGGGAAGCTGATGCACGGCAAGACCTCCACGGTCACCGCCGACGGCAAGGGCGTGTTCAAGGGCATCAAGAAGCCGTTCCAGGCCATGCGGTACCACTCCTTGTCCGTGGCGAAAGAAGGACTACCCGAATGCCTAGAGATCACCGCGACCTCGGAGGACGGGGAGATCATGGGGCTGCGCCACCGGGACCACCCCACGGAAGGGATCCAGTTCCATCCGGAATCGATCATGACGCCGGTGGGAAAGCGGCTTCTGCGCAACTTCCTCAACAGCCTGGGCGGCTGAGCGGACCGGGCCGCCTTCGGTATTTCGATCAATGACAAACCGTCAAGGAGAACCGAACATGACCTTCAGAGAGAACCTTCAGCGCATCGTCCGGAAAGAGGACCTCGACGAGGAGGGGATGTCCGCCATGATCGCCGACATCTTCTCCGGCGAGATCACCGACGCCCAGGTGGGCGCCTTCATGGCGGCCCTGGCCACCAAGGGGGAGACCTTCGAGGAGCTGGGCGGGGCCGCCAAGGCCATGCGGCGGAAAGCCAAGCGGATCCACACCACGGCCGCCACGGTGGTGGACACCTGCGGCACCGGGGGCGACGCGGCCAACACCTTCAACATCTCCACCACCACCGCCTTTGTGGTGGCCGGATGCGGGGTCACGGTGGCCAAGCACGGGAACCGGTCCGTCTCCAGCCAGTGCGGCAGCGCCGACCTCCTGGAGGCCCTGGGGGTCAAGATCGACACCCCGCCGGAGATCGTGGAGGAGGCGGTGGGGGAGATCGGCATCGGGTTCCTCTTCGCCCCGCTCTACCACGGCGCCATGAAGTACGCGGCCAAGGCCCGAAAGGAGGTGGGGATCCGGAGCATCTTCAACATGCTCGGCCCCCTGACCAACCCGGCCGCCGCCAACTGCCAGCTCATCGGCGTCTACGCCCCGGAACTCACCGAGATGTTCGCCAACGCCCTGAAGCTTCTGGGAACCAAACGGGCCATGGTGGTCCACGGCCACGACGGCCTGGACGAAATCTCGGTCTGCGCCCCCACCCGGATCTCGGAGCTTTCCGACGGGATGATCCGGACCTTCGACATCACCCCCGAGACCTTCTTCGGCCGGCCGGCCGACCCGGCGGACCTCAAGGGCGGCACCCCGGAGGAGAACGCCGCCGTCACCCGGGGGATACTGAGCGGCAAGGAGAAGGGGCCGAAGCGCAACGTGGTCCTCCTGAACGCCGCCGGCGCCCTGGTGGCGGCGGAAAAGGCCCCGACCCTCAAGGAGGGGATCTCCACGGCGGAGAAGGCCATCGACAGCGGCACGGCCATGGACAAACTGGAAGCCTTGATAGAATTCACCCGGGAGAACGCCTGACCGGGGTCCTCGCTCCTCTCCGGAACGACGAACCGGAGGCGTCACCGCCTGTGGGGGGAATTATGCCCCCGCTACCCTCGGGAAAGGAGGTTCAATGCCATCGGATATCCTGGCCAGGATCGTGGCGGACAAGAAGGCCGAGGTGGCGGCCGCCCAAAAGCGGATGCCCGAGGCCCGGCTCCGGGAACGGGCCGAAGCGATCGCCGGACGGCGCCCCTTTTTTCGGTCCCTCGAAACACCGGGTCCGTCCGGCGTCAACATCATCGCCGAGATCAAGCGGGCCTCGCCGTCCAAGGGGATCATCCGGGCCGACATCGACCCGGCGGCCCAGGCGACGGCGTACGAAAAGGGTGGGGCCGCGGCCCTGTCGGTGCTCACGGACGGCCCCCATTTCCACGGGTCCTTCGACGATCTGCGGGCGGCCCGGTCCGCCGTCTCCCTGCCGGTGCTCCGCAAGGACTTCGTCATCTCCACGTACCAGCTCCACGAAACAGCGGCCCTGCCGGCGGACGCTGCCTTGCTCATCGTGCGGATCCTCTCGGCGGCCCAGCTCGCTGAGTACCTGGCGGTCTGCCGGGAGATCGGCCTCGACGCCCTGGTGGAGGTCCACTCCGAAGCGGAACTCGACACCGCCGTGGCGGCCGGGGCGACCCTGATCGGCATCAACAACCGGAACCTGCGCTCCTTCGAGACGAGCATCGACACGGCCGTCCGCATGGCCGGGCAGGTCCCCGGGGGGCGGGTTCCGGTGGCAGAAAGCGGGATCGGCTCACGGGAGGACATCGTCCGGCTCCGGGAGGCGGGGATCCACAACTTTCTCATCGGCGAAAGCCTGGTCCGGGCCGATGATCCGGAGGCGTTCCTAAAGCGCCTGATGGGGGTGTCGCCATGATCCAGGCAAAGATCTGCGGACTGACCACCCCGGAACAGGCGGAGGCCTGCGCCGAAGCCGGGGCCGCCGCCGTCGGCTGCGTCTTTTATCCGAAAAGCCCCCGCCACCTCGACGACGCCACGGCCCGTGAGGTCGTCGCCGCCCTGCCCGATTCGGTGCCGGCGGTGGGCGTCTTCGTGGACGAGACCTACGAGACCATCATGAAACGGGTGGAAGCCTGCGGCCTCAAGGGGGTCCAGCTTCACGGCCGGGAGGCGCCCGAGCTGATCGATCGTCTGGTCCGGCAGGGGCTGATCGTCCTCAAGGGGCTCTTCGCTGTCCGGAAGCCGGACCTCTCCGATGCCGGGCGGTTCCGCCCCACCGCCTTTCTGGTGGAGTGCGGCAAGGGGAAGCTCCCCGGCGTCAACGCCATGGCCTGGGACTGGGGCGCGGCCCGGAGCTTCGGCGAACGTCACACCCTGGTGGTGGCCGGCGGCCTCTGCCCCGAAAACGTCGCCGAGGCCATGGCCGCCTGCGAACCGGACGCCGTGGATGTCAGCTCCGGCGTGGAGGCGGCCCCCGGGGTCAAGGACCTGGACAAGGTGCGGGCGTTTCTCTCCGTGGTTTCGGCGTTTCGGCCGAAGAGGGAGACGCGGAAGGTCTTCCGATATGGGTGACAATCGCCCGTAACCGGCCCTTTCCCAGGGAACGAATATCAGCGTCGTTCCGGCGATTCGACCAGCGTTTCATTGACGGCCAGACAGGGAGCGGCTATGATGAATCTCCACGGTATCAATGGTCGAAGGAGAGCGTCATGAGGCAGTTTTCATCATATGGTCCGGTGGACAAAGATCTTCATTTCTTTGTTCAAAGAGAAAACCTTGTCCGGAGGGCTTACGCACAACTTGTTGGGGAGGTCCCTGAAAAAGCCGGTCACTACATCACGGTCTGGGCCCCGAGACAGTGCGGGAAGACGTGGATCATGCGGGAGGTTTCGCATCGAATCACGGAACAGGGCGATTTCGATGTCGGAATCCTCAGTATGCAGGCCGCAAAGGAGGAGGATACGGATGCGGGGATTCTGGAGTTCTTTGCATCCCGGCTGAAGGACTGGTTTCAAAAGGATCTACCGGAGGTCCGGGAATGGAAGGCATTCCACCGGCTCTTCGCCCGTTCCCATTTCACCAGACCGGTCATTCTGATTCTGGACGAATTCGATGCCCTTGCGGAAGGGTTCATCAATAAATTCGCCAACGCTTTCAGGGATATGTATCTGAGCCGGGGATTTCAGACGGCCCCATCCTCCGGCGATAACGGCCACGCCCTGCACGGACTGGCCCTCATCGGGGTCCGCGGCGTCCTGGGGATCGAGAACGTGACCGGTTCGCCGTTCAACGTCCAGCGAAGTCTCCATATCCCCAACCTGACCTTCGAGGAGACCGAAAGCCTCTTCCGGTGGTACGAAAAGGAGAGCGGTCGGAATGTGGACCCGCGCGTCATCGAACGGTTGTTTTACGAGATCCGGGGTCAGCCCGGGCTGACCTGTTGGTTCGGGGAGTTGCTATCGGAGGGATTCGAGGGGTACGCCCCCGAGAGCGGAAGCCCGGTGACGACGGAGGACTTTTCGACCGTTTTCGCGGCGGCGGTGGACGTGCTGCCCAACAACAACATCCTCAACATCATCAGCAAGGCCCGGCGGGAACCCTATAAGACCCAGGTCCTCGACCTCTTCCGGACCAGCGGGAAGATTCCCTTCAAGTACGACGACCCCCGGCAGAACTTCCTTTATCTGAACGGCGTCATCGATCACGAAAAGGTGGGCGATCGCTATTTTGTCCGGTTCTCCTGTCCCTTCGTCCAGAAACGGCTCTTCAACTACTTCGCCCATGAACTCTTCCACTACACCGGCAAGCTCCACGAGCCCTTCGAGGATCTCGACGACGCCGTCACCGAGACCGATCTCCATATCGCCAACCTGATCCGCCGGTTCGAGGGGTACCTGAAGACCAACCGGGAGTGGCTCCTGCAAGACGCGCCGAAACGCAAGGACATGAGGATCTTCGAAGCCGTCTTCCATTTCGCCCTCTACCGGTTCCTCTTCGACTTCCTGGAATCTTGGCGGGCTCGGGTCTGGCCGGAGTTTCCCACCGGAAACGGCAAGGTGGACATCCTCATCGAGCATGCCGGGAAACTGTTTGCGCTGGAGGTAAAATCCTATTCAGACGCACGGGCCTACCGGTCGGCCCTGGGGCAGGCCGCCCGGTACGCAAGTCAGCTCGGCATTGCGCGGATCTCCCTGGCCTTCTTCGTGGATCGCATCGACGATGCCAACCGGGAGAAATACGAAACGGAGTACAGCGATGAAGAGACCGGCGTCGTCGTGAAGCCGGTGTTCGTGGAAACGGATGGGTAGGACCGAAACCGCCTGTGCTTGGGTGGCAAGGGGATCAGATGTTCATTTTGGTCGGGAATCCGGGGATCATCCGGGACCTTTCCATCGCGCCTTTGGCGTCGAAGAAATGGATAGATCCATCCTCGAAACAGAACCAGACCTCGTGGGCTCCCTTTTCGAAATAGAGATCCCGCTTTTCGGTGATCTCTTCACCGGTCTTGCTGCAGGTAACCACCTCGACGCAGATCTCCGGAGCGACCGAACATTCCACTTCATGGCGGATGACGGCGAGCCGCTCCGGGGAGACCCAGGCCACATCCATCACCTTGGTCCCCTTTCTCGTCCGGATGGCGCACTCGGACATGGACATGCCGTGCTCCATGAACGATCGCAGGAGGTGACCGATCTCTCCTTGGTACAGAGAATGGAAGACCTTCACGGGTGACATCACGATCTGCCCTCTTTCGTTCAGTTCGATCTTGAACGGTAGATCCCGCAGTTCCGAATGCTCACAAACTTCCCGCCACTCCATGTTTTCGACCTCTGTCCGCTGCTCATTCTTTTTTTTGCAGAGAACCTAAATTCATTTATTCCTTTTTCATGTTTATCCTACAGGTTCCGTGGAGGCAAGCGATTTTGCTCTATGAAAGCGGCGCGTCGGCATCTCTGAGTAACCAGTCCCGCACTAAGGCGGTCTCCACGCCCGCCGGAACCTCGATGCCGGGTGGAATCGGTTCGCCGGTCAACAGCAGATGCTCGGCGTCCGGGGCTGTTTTCTGTGCGATTTGAAAACCTTTGAACTCCCGTTCAAGGTTGCTTTCGGTCAGCGCATCGGTCACCTGAATCGCCAGGGGCGGCCTTCCACGGAAAACCGCCAGAAAATCACATTCTCCGCCGTTCCGGATGAAGTAGATCTCGTCGCTCCCGCGACGCAGATGGGTAAAGACCAGATTCTCCAAAAGCTTGCCCCGATCCTGGAAAAAGGCGTAGTGGGCGATGGACGCGAACCCGTTGTCATGGAGATAGATCTTCCGGTTGCTCATCTCCCGCCTTACCACCGATGGATCGTATTTCTCCATGCTGGCGACCATGTAAACCGAAAAAACCCGGTCGACGAGCGCATAAAGGCGGTCCTTCCCGATGGCGAGGCCCCTCGACTTGAGGTCGTTGAAGAGACGGTTGACGGAAAACTCCTTTGTAAACGACCCGATCATCCGCTTCAACAGGTACTTGAGCACCGATACGTCCCGAATCCCGTACCGTTCGATGAGGTCCCGGTAGATCATGACGTTGAAGTATTCCTGGAGGACCTGCGGTTTGATATAGCGATCCATCCCCGTGAGTTCGGGGAAGCCGCCCCAGGTGAGATAGGTTTCGAAGGCGGCGGCGATCCGGGCTGCGTCGCGGGTGGCAAGTCGTCGGCCGGGGTCGATCCCGGAAAATTCGAGGTATTCCCGAAACGACAGGGGCATGATCTCGAACGAGAGGCTTCGTCCCCGAAGGGCGGTGGCGATCTCGGTTGACAGAAACCGGGCGTTCGAACCGGTGATAAAGATGTTGCGGGTGTAGGTGTCGAAGACCCTTCGAATGAATTTCTCCCAATGGGGCAGCTCCTGGATTTCATCGAAGAAAAGGTGACATTGGGAGAGATCGGCGTCCGGATAGAGCGCCAGATAGGCGTCGAAAATCAAGTCGTATTCGCCCGATAGGTCCAGGCGCTCGTCCTCGAAATTGAGATAGATGATCCTGTTTCGCGGGATCCCCTGTCTTTCCAGTTCTCCCATGAGCTGGAACAGGAAACAGGTCTTCCCGGACCGCCGGGGGCCGATGATGGTGATGATCTTTCCGATATCCAGCGGGACTTGCGTGTGGCGGCGTTTCAGGTCCGGATCGGGCCGCTGATGGAAATCGGCGATGATGCGCTTGAGGATGGTTTCCATATTTTCCCCTTTTTGAGGATAATATAGTCCACTATTTTCCTCGGTTCAAGAAAAATACTGACTATATGAAATATTTGTGTCCGAAAGATTATTTCGGCGGCCTGTGTCGAGGACCTGGGAATCCGAAGACCTCCTATGTTTTCAAAAGCGGACTATACGCCCATCCTGATAGCCGAGCCATCCCTGAAAACCATTTCCCTTCCACCCCCGTCCCTGCTATAATCCATCCGAAACTCAAACGACGCGGAACGAACGGCAAACCCGAAAAGCGCCGACGCCATGACCGACAACGCCAAAAACAGATCGAAATCGATTTCCCACGACCAGAATTTCAAAAATCTGATTCTGGACTATCCCATCCAGTCCATCCAGTTTTTCGCCGAGCCGGAGGCCGAGCGATGCGCGTCCGGCGCCCGGATCGTTCCCATCCGGCAGGAGCAATTGAAGGAGCG
>CAYSLC010000167.1:0-12425 GCA_964431545.1 uncultured Desulfobacteraceae bacterium
CTCCGCATAGCCATCTGCAAGGGGAAAAGACATGGGAACCTGGAGCGCCAAACCATTCGGAAACGATGCCGCTTTGGACTGGCTCGCGGACCTGGAATCGAGCCCCGATGGATCGAAGCTGATTGCCGATACCATCGATGCGGTCCACGGAAGTGAAGACCCGGAGGAGTGGCCCGCGGAGGAGGCGGTCGCCGCCGCCACCATCGTCGTCGCCGCCTGTTCCGACCCGGTTCGGGGATTGCCCAAGGAGGCGAAGGCGTGGGTGGTCCGGCAGGGGTATGTCCCCGATATGCCGCTCGTCCACGGGGCCATGGCCGTTCTCGAGAAGATCCTGGATCGATCGGAACTCAAGGCGTTGTGGGAGGAGAGCGGCTCCGCGGCCGCCTGGCTGAAAAACACCCGGAGTATCCTCGCGCGGCTCAAGGCCGCAACGGAAGGCACACTCCCTAAAAGAACGCCGAAGAAGCAGGGGATGCCGCGGGTCCTTCACCGCATGATCGCGCATTACAACCTGCACCCGGACGAGACGCTCCGGAGGCGGATCAGCGAGAAGTTCGCCGGATTGCCGGATCCCGACGAGCCGACCCGGGAGACCGATTACGCGCTTCCCCTGTGCCTCGCCGCCCGATACGGCCTGGAGGCGGAGGTGAAGCTGCTCCTGGAGCGGGGCGCCGATCCGAACGGCACCTCCCCCATCACCGGCTCCTCCCCCCTGACCGAAGCGTGCGGAAACGGCCGTCTCCGGATCGCCGAGCTGCTGCTGGCCCACGGCGCGGAGCTGTTCAAGGAGATCCTCGTCGACGGGCGCACCGGACATCCCCTGGAGATCGTCCAGGACAAGGAGAACGCGAGGCCCGAGATCTTCCGATGCGCGCCGGCGCTTTATTCGGCGGCCCGCTCTGGAACGCCCGAGGTCATCGACGACCTTCTGCGCCGCGGCGCCGATGTGGACCAGATCGATCTCAACGGCGAGACGCTGCTCCACAAATCGTGTGAATCCGGCAATATCCCGACCACAAGGCACCTGATTCTCCTGGGGCTGGATGTCAACAAGGGGAAGGCCATGGGCGATGAAAGGCCGATCCACTATGCGGTCCGTGCCCGACAGCTGGCGGTGACCCGGGTGATTCTGGAGGCGGGGGCCGATCCCAATGCGCTCGATTCCTGGCGGGGCGAAGAACACCACTGGGACATCTCGCCCCTCGATCTGGCCATGGATCACAAGGATGCCAAGATGATCGCCCTGCTCAAGGAATACGGCGCCCGGACAAGCGCCGAACTCCTGGAAGAGCGGCGACGAACCGGCGGTGGAGGTGAGGTTTGACGCCCGCCTGCCGTTATGTCGGGCGCACCGTAGGCCGGCGATGTTCGGACCGTTTCAGGGGAGGGTCTATGCCGCGCCCGATCACAAGATCGAAACGGATCCGGAGTTGACCCCGTGGGCTCGATCCCTGTACAAGGGGGTCCTGAACGATTTCGCCAACGATGGAGGAGGATGGCATGCTGGAGAAGATCCTGGGCAAGGCGCGCCGGGGGATGGTCGGCATCAAGGAGTTCATGGCCGGGGAGCACGAGGTGACCGTCTCCCAGGAGACCCTGAACCGCATGGCCGGCGAGGACGAGACCGTCCGGGCAAAGCTGGAGGAGGCGGGGGTCGAGGACGTACACCTGGAGGTCCGGGAGGACGGGATCGCGGTCCGGGGGCGGTTTCGGAAGCGCGGGGTCTCCGGCGATTTCCGGGTCCGCATGGAGCCGGGCGAGCCGATCTGGGAGCGGGAACGCCACGCCATCCGGCTGAAGATCGTGGACCAGGACATCGATTTCGACCGGAACATCACCGGCGTCATGGCCGGCCTGGGGGCCAAGGTGGCCTCGGGCCTCCTCGGGTGGGACGTGCTGGGGGGTCGGATTCGCGCCGAGACCGAAGGGGGCGTCATCACCCTCGATCTCGACGGCCACGGCACCCTGCTCAACGCGGTGCTCGCCTCCATCCGTCCCACCAGCCTGGAGTGCCGCCCCGGCCGGGTCGCCCTCGCGTTCAGACTCGATCCCCACTACGCCATGGACAATGCCAAGGCCCTGCTGACCTGGTGGAAGGAGCGTAAGGGGAGCGGGCCATAGCGCCGTCCACCAGGGGGGCTCCGATCCCGTTCATTCGTTGAGAAAGTAGGTCTCCTGGAGCTGGATTGCCGTCTCCCGAGGGCTGGTCCGTTTGAACTCGTCCCGATCCATCCGAACCGTGTCCTTGTAATCGGGGTAGTAGACCTTCCGTTCCGATGCCTCCGCCAGTTTCCTTCGCCATTTGACAAAGGCGTCGATGTTCTTCAGGGTGTGGTCCGCGTTGCGGGCCCCGCCCCTCTGGGCGATCTCCCGGATCCCCTTGAGGGCATCCTTGTCCTCGGGAAAGTAGAGGGGGATCACGAAGTCGTGGCGCGTCTTGAGCCAGACCCGCCGGGCCTCCCGCTCCCGCCGGCAGTCCTCGACGAACTTCTCCAGGCTGAAGAAATTGAGGCTCCCCATGGCCCCCATGGCGTGGCGCAGAATATGGACCCCGTACTCCCGCAGGGTGTTGCGGCTCAACTCCGACTCCTCCGCGGCGGCCGTCACATCGTCGATGATGCTGGTGCTGCCGCCGGACTGGGCCGACGGCAGCCCCGTCACCCACATGTTGAGGCGGGCCATGGCCGAATTGATGATGGGCTGCCCCGGATCGCTGTAGCACAGGTCGCCCGTCGCCCCCAGGACATCGGGGATGCCGCCGTGGACACAGGGGACGCCGGGGTTGACGGTCTGGGCCAGGATGATCATGAAGAGAACCTGGGCGTGGATCTGGGTGAGGAGCGCCTCGGGGGTGACCGGGCCGTTGGAGCGGGCGATGGTGAGGTCGAGCAGCAGAAGGTGGTTCCCCGATCGGATGGACCGGAGAAACGGCTCCACCATGGAGGGCATGTAGGCCAGGGACGTGATGAGGCTGGTGCCGTCCAGCCAGTCGTCCCGGCGGCTGAAGAAGGCCGCCTCCTCGTCGGACATGTTCCGGGTATAGGTCATCTTGAGATCCGGAACATGGTCGTCCATGAGTTTGGCGCAGTCGAAGTCGGACAGGGTCTTGTCCGTGGCCACCGGGATGCTGAAGATCCCCAGGCTGTCGGTGTATCCGGCGGCGGTGCGCACGATCTCCTCGAACTCCCCCCGATTGGCGGGGCGGAGGTCGTCCCTTCCGGGCCGCAGCAGAAAGGGCGGCGTGGCCCCGGTCCCGAACGCGTTCTCGCCGGGATCCTCGGCCATCTCGGTGGGGGCCCGGTCGAGGCAGCCCTCGAGGTAGTCCTCCCGCAATGGGATGTAGAGGGCGTCCTCCTTGTCGAGGTCGATGGCGTCGGCCTCCAGGAGGATCTCCATGATGGGCTGGCAGTCGGAGATGTCGATGCCGATCTCCGTCAGGACCTTTTTGGCGTTCCTGTCGATCCGCTTGTAGATCCGCTTTTCCGCGCTCAGGGCGTCCATGTCCTCGATCCGGTCCCTGGCGATGTCCGCCTCGGGGCTGTTGGGGTAGAGGGCCACGATCTTCTCATAGTACTGTTTCGCGTTCTGGAATTCGTAGCGGTTCTCCAAAGCCACCGCCGAGTCGAAGAGCGTGACGATCTTCTTGTGCCGTTTTCTCATCATCTGGGGCCTCCTTGGCGTCGCTCTGGACCAAAATGGACATGGGTTCGTCGCATCCACGGGCCGACTTTTGCCGATCGAACAGCCCGGCCGCCGCCTTCCCTATAACGATTCGATTTCCGACCTCTATATACCATTTCCGATCATCCGGAAAAAAGCACAAAACGATCCATCCTGAAAAAATTGTGACGGCGGGAGGTTCCCCCCATTTTCGGTAAAATCCTTGACAAGGCCGGCGTCTCCGCCTATTGTTGTATAGACATTTCATCGACTATATATCCGTCCGCCAAGGAATGTTCATGGAGATCATCCCCAAACAATTGACCCCGAGGTACTATCGAATCTACGAAGAACTCTTCAACGAGGTGACCTCGGGCCGGTACCGGGACGGTGAACGGTTCCCCAGCGAGGCCGAACTCTGCGCCCGGTTCAAGGTGAGCCGCGGCACGGTCCGGGAGGCGATCAAGATGCTCTTCCACCAGGGGCTCATCCTCCGGGAGCAGGGGCGCGGCACCTTCGTGGCCCCCCAGGATAAGATCGGCCAGGACGCCAAACAGCTCATGGGGTTCACCGCCCTGATGCGGCAGCACGGCAAACGTCCCGGCGGAAGGCTGCTGAAAGCGGAGGTTCAGCCCCCATCGGCCCGGACGAAAACCTTGATGGACCTGCGGGAGGGCGAGCGGGTCATCCGGGTGGAACGACTCCGTATGGGAGACGAAGAGCCCCTGATCATCGAGCGGTCCGACTTCGTGGAGACGCTGTTCTCCCCCCTGCTCCGGTTCGATCTGGAGACCGCTTCCATCTACGAGCTTCTCCACCGGGAGACCTCCGTCCGGCTGGGCACCGCCGAACAGACCATCGAGGCGACCTCCGCCTCCCCGGTGGACGCGGATCTGCTGGAGATCGAGCCGGGCGCCCCACTGCTTCTCATCAAGCGGCTCATTCTCACCGAAGACGACCGAAGCTTCCAGTACGCCGAGGACCTCTACCGGAGCGATCGGCTCAAGTTCACCGTACGGACCCCGCCCTACGATCCCGGCAGGCGCACCTTCCCCGGCCCCATCGGCCTGACGGCGCTGAAGGAGACGCGGGAATAGACCGACCCAACAAAGACCTGCAGGCAAGGAGGAAACCCATGCCCAGAACCAAGATCGTCTGCACCATCGGACCGGCCAGCGGCGACCCCGCGGTCCTGCGCCGGCTCATCGAAAACGGAATGAGCGTGGCCCGGCTCAACTTCTCCCACGGAACCCACGAGGAGCACCGGGAGAAGATCCTCTCCATCCGGTCGATCTCCGACGACATGGGAATACCGGTGGCCATCCTCCAGGATCTGTGCGGCCCCAAGATCCGGGTCGGCGACGCCCCCGAGGGCGGACTGCGGCTGGAGCCGGGCCAGGAATTCATCCTCACCAACCAGGACGCCGGGGGGGAGAAGAACCGGATCTCCGTCTCCTACCCCCGGCTTCCGACGGAGGTAAGCGAGGGCGACCGGATCCTCCTGGCCGACGGCATGATGGAACTGGAGGTCCGGAAGACCACCGAGACCGAGATCCGCACCGAGGTGATCACCGGCGGCGTCCTCACCTCCCACAAGGGGATCAACCTGCCTTCGGGCACCATCACCGCTCCTTCCCTCACCGACAAGGACCGGAAGGATCTCCGGTTCGGGCTGGAGATGGGGGTCGACTACGTGGCCCTTTCCTTTGTCCGAACCGCCGACGATCTCCGGAAGGTCAAGGAGATCATCCATGACAACGGCAAAGAGACGCCCCTGGTGGCCAAGATCGAAAAGCACGAGGCGGTGAACAACATCGACGAGATCATGGAGGTGACCGACGCCATCATGGTGGCCCGGGGGGATCTCGGGGTGGAGATCCCCCTGGAGACCGTCCCGGAGATCCAGAAGATGCTGGTCCGGAAAGGGAATCAGGTGGGAAAGCCGGTGATCATCGCCACCCAGATGCTCCGCTCCATGGTGGAGGCCCCCCGCCCCACCCGGGCCGAGGCCACGGACGTGGCCAACGCGGTGCTGGACGGGGCCGACGCCGTCATGCTCTCGGAGGAGACCGCCACCGGCGAGTATCCGGCCGAGGCGGTGGGGTTCATGGGCCGCATCGCCCGGAGCGCCTTCAACCATTTCCACCATTCCCGGTACATGGAACTCCCGCCGGAAAAGAACGTCTCCCAGTCGGTGGCCCACGCCTCCTGCATCCTCGCGGATCACCTGGAGGCCAAGGCGATCATCGCCACCACCCGGTCGGGCTCCACCGCCATGCACATCTCCAGGTTCAAACCCAAGGCCCGGATCCTCGCCCTCTCCCCGGACAAGGACGTGGTGCGACGCCTGGCCCTCTACTGGGGGTGCTATCCCCGCCATGTGCCCGACACGGAAGATACGGACAAGCGGATCGAACTGGCCTCCTCCAGCGCCCTGGCGTCCCGCCTGGTCTCCAAAGGGGACCTGGTGGTGATCACCTCCGGCCAGCCGGTCTGGCGGAAGGGGACCACCAACATGCTGCGGGTCAAGGAGCTGTGACCGTCGACGACGATGAGACGATGAAAGGAGGATTTCCATGATCCGGCTCAAGCGCGCCTATGATCCCCCCGACCCCGAGGACGGGGAACGCTACCTGGTGGACCGGATGTGGCCCCGCGGGGTCGCCAAGGCGGAGGCGAACCTGTCCGACTGGCTCAAGGATCTGGCCCCCAGCGACGATCTCCGACAGTGGTTCGGCCATGATCCGGAGCGGTGGGGAGAGTTCAAACGGCGGTACAAACTTGAACTCCGGGCCGAAGCGAAGCAAGAGCAGCTCGACCGTTTGGCCGAAACGGCCCGGAACGATACGGTGACCCTGGTCTACGCGGCCAAGGACGAGACCCGCAACAACGCGGTGGTCCTCAAGGAGGTGCTCTCCGACAAGCTCTCCGGCGAGTAGGGTGGACACCGGGGGTCCCGACGGGGGCACCGGGCTCCGGTCTCATTCCAACGGGGGGATGGGTCGGTCCCGCCAGGTTCCCTGGAGCGTCTCGTAGGAAAGGGCCGCGTCCAGGCGCCGGATGTATTCGTTGCGCCGGATGGGGATGGCGCCGAGGCGCATGAGATGGGCGGTCACCTGCTGACAGTCGATGAAGTGGAACCGCAGATTCCGGAGCAGGCGGCAGAGGCCGAACAGGGCGAGCTTGGAGGTGTTGGGCTCCCAGGAGAACATCGACTCGCCGAAGAAGGCCCGGCCCAGGGTGATCCCGTAGAGCCCCCCGCAGAGGCGGTCCTCCCGGTCGTAGACCTCCACGCTGTGGGCGATGTTGAGGCGGTGGAGTTGATAATAGGTCTCCACCATGTTGTCGGTGATCCAGGTGCCCATCTGCCCCGGCCGGGGGATGGCGGCACAGCTTCGCATCACCGCCCGGAAGTTTCGGTCCATCCGGATGCGGTACGTTTTCCGGCGGGCCAGCCTCCGGAGGCGTTGGGAGGCGTGGAAATCCGCCGGGTAGAGAACGAGTCTGGGATCGGGGGAAAACCACGGGATGGGCGGGGCACCGGTCCAGGGAAAGCACCCTTTCATGTAGGCCTCGATCACCGTCTCCACGGAAAGGTCCGCCCCCACAAAGACGAGGCCGTACTCGTCCGGCTCCATGGCCGGCGGGAACACCTGGCGCCTTTTTCCGCTGATCAGTTCCGTCATCAGTCTCTCCGCCGTGGTCACCGGGTAATCCTTTTTCCCCACCGACCGCCCTCTTCCAATTGCCGGCCGTCAAAAATCGAGACCGTCATCCGCTTACGGACATGGCACCCCATTCACCGGCATCCCGTCGCAAAGGGCTCTCGGTTGAGCCCCGCTGACGTTCGATTATACCATCGGAGGATCGAAGGTTGTCAAGACATGGGAATCGACGGGAGAATCGGCGTGCCGAAAATCAGAGCCAGGGAGAGAAACGGGCGAACGTTCCCACCCATGGACGAAAAGGGATGAAGGAAGGGTGGCCGTCGCCGGCCACCCGCGGTCAGAGAGAAGGGAGGCACAGTCGACCTGTGCCTTCACAGGGGTTGAAAGGAAAAATACGCCGGTTTTGTTAGGAGATGATGAAGATTGTGTTAGAATTTCGTTACGGATCGAAAACCGGGCCGACCCGCCTCAGGCCGCCTCGCGGTGGGGCCCTCCGGTAACCACACCCTCCCCCGTCCGGTCCAGCCGGTCCAGGGTCTCCCGGAGAGAGGAACGGTATTCATCCACGGCGTCGCGGGTGAAGTCCATGTGGTCCATGAGCATCCCATGGCGCCGGATGAGGTCCCGGAAGCGGATCAACGGCTTCATGGCGATGTCCCGGGGGTCGATCCGGGGGGTGCCCGGGGATTCCCGGTCATGGGTTTTGATCCGCCGGATCAGGTCGGGCTCTTGTTTGAGGAGCTTCAGAATCTCGCCCTCCTTCCAGTCGGATACGGTGATATGGGCGCCATCCTCCACGGCGAACCGGGTCAGACGGTCGAGGGACCGGATCGCGTACCGGAGTCGTCCGGTGAAATTGATCACCTGCCGCAGGGAGACGAAGAGGTGGACCATGGTCTCCTTTACCCCGCCGAGCCGATCGATCCAGCCGTCGAGGGTCCCCCGGAGACTCTCGACCCGGCTTGCCATGCCGCCGGCGGCGTCGGTCTCCCTGGCCCGGGACAACCCGCCGACCATGACGGAGAGGCCGTGAATCCGCAGGCGGAGTTCATTCCGGAGGGATTTGAAGGCGGCATACTGGATCTCCAGGCTCTCCTGATGCCCCATGAGACGGTTCGCGCCCCCTTCCAGGGACTGGAGCAGGGCGTGCAGATAGGTCTGCATGGAGGCCCACCGGCCTCCGAGATCGTTGAGCAGGGCGCCCACCGACGCGGGCTTGCGCAGGAGCCGTCCCACCCCGCCGGCGGTTACGGCGGCGGTCAACTCGTCCGCCGTGACAAAGGGGTCCATGTCCCTGAATGTCCGGTCCATCCGGTTCAGGTAATCCGGGATGGATCGCGGGGCCTCGGGGGTGAGATCGATGTCGAGAATCCGCCCCAGGCGGCCCCGAAGCTGCTCGATCTCCACCGACGCCCTGGAGAGGAGGGCCGAAAGGTCGCTCTCCAGGTCCGTCACGGCTCCGTCGTCCCCCGGTTCCCGGAGGAGCCGGTCGACCATGGACTGGGCATGGGCCTCGGCCGCCTTGATGTCGGGTTCCGGGATGCCTTTCGGCGGAACAATGGCCCGGGAATCGTCCGTATCGGGACGACCCACGGACCGAGGGCCTATGGGGCGAGGGGCGTCTGACCGGCTTTCTACCATGGTCTCCTCCAAAGGGTTAGGGGTCCATACCACAACAGAAGATGCCGGAAGTATAGGTGAAACCGAGGGTCAAGTCAACGGGGCAAATCGAGGTCGGCCGACGCATCGTATCCGCCGACGGGGCCGAAGAAGAAGGTCTCCTGGTTCGGGGCGGATCCGGGATCAAACGCGATACGAACCTTTTCCAGAAAACCGCGATACCCCAAGACGACGGGTCCCTCCCATTGTTCGGAAACGAAAACGGTCCCGTCGACGCAAAGATCACAACCGCACCCTTCTTCGGCCAGCAGCGTAATCTTTACGCGACACAACGAACCGGAGTAGTCCCCTAATCGGGTACTGAGCCGGATCTCTTCGGTGGGCGGGCCAAGCTCGTCCCCGACAGTCTCCGCTGTTTCCCAGTCGATGACCGACCATTCGGCACCGGTGTCCAACAACGCGATGTCCTGTCCCTCCGTGTTTCCGATCCGGCATTTCACAGCGAGGGTCAAACGCCAGTAGCCCTTTCCATGGCTGGTCAGAAAAGAGGCGAATCCGCTGCTCCATGGCGTATGGATACCGCCTGAACTCCGGAACAGATGCCCCATGTCAAAAACCGGTTAAACTCTCAGGAAGCTCGCGCCATTGAGGGCTCCGGCACACTTCAGCCGTCGGTGTAGTTCGCGCCGGCTCACATGGCTGCCGAGCATGACACCCTGCTTCAGGGCAACCCATCTTCCTTGGTACCGATCCGCGTTCTCCTTGAGCCACAGAGAGTCGGACGACAGGCTCGAACCTGAAGCGGATATTCCCGGTTCGGCATTCGGTTCGGCCAGCACTCTCCGCCAGTTTTCGACGGTTCCGGAAAGGTTCTCTGGAACCGTCGACAATAACTGACGCGCCTCCGAAACCCGACCGCCTTGAACGAGATCCATGACCTCCGTGACCATCTCCGATTCCCCGTGGATCACGGTGGAGGGACTCTCTTCGTCTCCGATCCGCGTTGGAAGATCCATGGCGCTACAACCTCTCCATTCTCCCGATGCTTCTGGAGTTGCTCTCTGGTTCCTTTTTTTGGCTTTCAACCGCTTGATTTCCCTTGGTCCCTCTGACTGTCCCCCCGTTCGATAACCCGGCCGATCGCGGTTTTGAGACGAAGACGATCATCAATGTCCATTCGTCGTTCAGGGGGGCTCCGTTACCGCCCAGGGCAGTAGACGTCGATCCGCATTAGCAACCATATACCAGATCGGCGAGACCGTATCAATCAGAATTTACAATGTATCCCGCAGTGTTGACAAAAACGCCCCTCTTTCGTTCCGAACCACGGCTCTCGCTAGTGAAAGGAAACGGACACGAAGGGACTGTCTTCGATAACGCGCTTGGCGAGCGACTTCACTTTCGTGATTGCATCCTCCCTTGTCTTCCCGTAGACCATTGTTCCAGGTAAATCGGGTATTTCCGCGATCCAACGACCGTCATCCTCAATTTCGATATCGATCTGGAGTTGCATCAATTCCTCCCTTCAAGTCTGGGCTACATACACGAAAGCTCATCATTCAATCCAAAAGTGACGGCGGATTCGAAGCCGGTCCTTCTTTTTTAAGAATCGTTGTCAAGATGTCTTTCTGAATTGCGGCCAACAATACGTCCTTATGAGGAAATAATCACAGAACTGATCTGGGAAAAACGGAGGAAAACCGATAGCCGGCCTCGATTCATCCGACGATTCAGTAATTTACTTGAAGTTATACCGAATCGAGAAAAAAATCAACTCCGGGAAAATCATCTTGGTTGTCTCATTCGCTCTTGCATTGCCCACGATCGATAGGTAGAATACGCTCCCAATGCGCAGGTTGATCAACAACGCTTGACACCCCGGAGGCAGTAGGGAATCAGAGTAAAAGGAGTCGATCCATGTTTCGACGGAAAACTGCGGTCAGCATCGTCTGTATCCTTTTATGCCTGTTGATTCCGGTTCAGGCACAGGCATTGATCGACATCGGCTTCGACATCCTGTCGGTGGGTCCCTTTTCCATCGGATTCGGTATCCCCTTGCGCGGTGGCGTGCTCGGGTTGCTGGGGCTGGGGGCATTGGTGGGCGGCGTCATCTGTTTCCTTTCGGGTGACGGATTTTCGGCATCCTACTCCGGCCCTCGTCAGCCGATCATTACCAAGGTCCGGGTGACCATCGACCCGGACGAGCACTACCCCGGGGAGCCCCTGCGCATCAAATTCCATGATATCATCATAGACGACAAGATCCCGCTGCCGATGGGCGGATATCTGGAGGTGCGGGACGACGGGAATATGGTGTTTCGAGGGACGGATTTCGAGGGGTATGCCCGACTTCACTATAACCGTTCCCTGACCGTCTGGGACAATGAGGACACTTTGTTGATGGTCTTGACCATCGACGACGGCCGTCTGATCGTGGTCCAGAAAAAGCTGATGGGATCGGATCGATTGCTCAAGCTGCTGTTTGGCGGCATCGAATGAGTCCGTAAAGCGTTCAATGTATGAAGACAAATATTACCCGAAAGCCCTTGTCGGGGTCGTTGTCCGGAGGAACGGAATGAAGTCTTTTTCTGCCTGCATGATTCGAGTCGGCGTCACATTGGTCGTTGTCCTATTCGGTCTTTCCCATTTCGCCGATTGTGCGGAACCGCCGTGCCGACGGCGGCTGATCAACATCTGCGACGAGCAGGATGGGAACGCCATCTGCCGGCTGTTGGGCCAGGACGCGCCGGAGACGGTCGGATCCATAGCCGAGTTTCTCCGCAATATCTCCCACCTCGATTCTGATATGCAACAGGATTTGATCTGCGCCCGGCTAATGGGCCGGAAGAAGGTGTTGGACCTGGGAACGAAGGTCGTCGATGGCGCGGGCTCGGAAAACCATTACACGTTCGAATCGACGGATTCCAGATGGAAACTCGACATCCGGAACCCAGAGTACAAAAAGTTGGTGGAGAGTTTTCAGAAGGTGGAGCGGTTGAAGCTCTGTCCCCCGCGCACGATCATCTTCGATCTTGAGGGAATGATCTCCGATGTCGAGGCCACTTACGCCGACGGTATCTTGTCCCGGTTCGACGTCACCGTCGATGGGGTCCGGTTGATCCGGATCGAAACGGCGTTAACCGGAGAAGGCAAATTCAAAGATCATATAAAGCCGCTTCAGAAGCGATTGAGCCGTGAATATGACCGGTATATGAATGTGGGGCTGAAGGCGGAGCCTGAAAAGGACGGGTCATCACAGACGACGCCGATCGCCGCGGCCCCCGCCGGAGACCTGGAGATGTTCACAAACCGTTTCGGCATGGAATTTGTCGAGATACCAGCGGGGGAGTTCTGGATGGGCGATAGCAGTTGGGTTTGCTGGGGAGACGACCAAAAACCATCTCCGCATCGGGTAAAAATCAGCAAGCCATTCTTCATGGCAAGACACGAGGTAACGCAAGGACAATGGAATAGCGT
>CAYSLC010000168.1:0-12392 GCA_964431545.1 uncultured Desulfobacteraceae bacterium
GCGTCGATGGGCGCGAGGTCCTCATCCTCGTAGAGCATGGTCATGATCTCGTTCATCATGGGGATGGGGAACTTGAAGTTTTTGAGGAAATGGGCCACGTTGGGCATCTCCCGGTCGAACCCCTCGCGGATGTTGGTGTAGACCGTGGCGGTGCCGTCGTCGGGGCCGAAGGTCTCCGCGGTGCTGCCGTCGAGGTAGTCCATGTCGATGATCTGGTTCATGTAATGGGGGGACCAGCCGAGGAAGACGATCCACTTGCCCTCCTTGATGAAGGCCTGGACCTGGGAGAGCATGGCCACCTCGCTGGAGGGGACCAGCTCGAAGTCCCCCAGACCGAACAGGTTCTCGTCGATCATCTTCTGGATCACCTCGTTGCCGTCGTTGCCCTCCTCGATGCCGTAGATCCGGTTGTTGAGCCGGTCGGCGTACTTGGCGATGTCCTTGAAGTGGGCCAGCCCCGCCTCCTTGACGAATGTCGGCACCGCCAGAGTGTATTTGGCGCCGGGCATGCTGGCCACGTACTTGATCACCGAGCCCTTCTCGAAATATTGATTGGCGATGGTCTCCATGGTCGGCATCCAGTTGCCGAGGAAGACGTCCGCCTCCCCCAGGTCGAGGGCCTTGTAGACGATGGGGACCGAGACCATGGTGTTGTCCGCCTCGTAGCCGAGGGCCTCCATGATCTTCACCCCCAGGTCGGTCTTGGCCGTCACACCGGTCCAGCTCACGCTGACGAACCGGACCTCGTTCTTCTCCTTCTTTTCCGCCCCGGCCCACGCCGGGATCAACAAAGTGCAAAGGATCACCACGCCGAGGGTTTGCCGCCAGGTTCTTGCCGCTGTCTTGGGACCTTTCATCGATTCTCCTTTCGAAGGGGTCGGCCCGGATCACGCGCCGTTCCGGGCCGATCATGTTATGCCGTGGCGGACAGCTCCTCGCAACGGGAGGAGGGCCGGTCCGCCGCCCTCCTTACCTTAGACGATCCCCCGAACCATTTCAACTGCTGGTTGGCGTGGTTCTGGTAGATGTGCTTGATCTCGGTGTACTCCTCGAACCCGGCCCGGCCCAGCTCCCGGCCCATGCCGGACCGGCGGAATCCGCCCCAGGGGGCCTGGGGGAAGTAGACGTTGAAGTCGTTGACCCAGACGGTGCCGAACCGCAGGGCCCGGGAGACCCGGTGGATCCGGTCCGGATCCCGGGTCCAGAACCCCGCCGAGAGGCCGTAGTCCGTGTCGTTGGCCAGGGCCACCGCCTCCTTTTCGGTCTTGAACCGCTCCACGGTGATCACCGGGCCGAAGACCTCCTCCCGGACGATGCGCATGCGGCCGTGGCAGCCGGTGAAGAGGGTGGGCAGGAAGAAGAACCCGTCCTTCAGCCGGGGATCCTCGGGCCGGCCGCCCCCCAGCCGCAGGCGGGCCCCCTCCTCCAGGGCGACGGCCACGTACCGCTCGACCTTGGCGAGGTGCTCCGCCGAGATCAGCGGGCCCATCTCCGTTCCGGGATCGAACCCGGAGCCGAGGACGATGCGGCCCATGCGCTCCTCCAGGGCCGCCACGAACCGGTCGTGGATCCCCTCCTCCACCATCACCCGGGCCCCGGCGGAACAGATCTGCCCCGCGTGGAAGAAGACGCCGTTGAGGACATGATCGAGGGCCAGGTCGAAATCGGCGTCCGCGAAGACGATGTGGGGGTTCTTGCCCCCCAGCTCCAGGGCGATCTTCTTGACGTTCCCGGCGGCGGCCCGGACGATCTTTTGGCCGGTCTCGATGCCGCCGGTAAAGGAGATCAGGTCCACGTCGGGGCTCTCGGCCAGCTCCGCCCCCACGTCGGCCCCCGGCCCCAGGACCGTGTTGACCACCCCCGGGGGGACCCCGGCCTCCTCGGCCAGCTCCGTCACCCGGACCGTGGTCAGGGGGGTGATCTCGCTCGGCTTTAGGACCATGGCGCAGCCGGCGGCCAGGGCCGGGGCCATCTTCCAGGAGGCCTGGAGGAGCGGATAGTTCCACGGCGAGATCTGGCCGCAGACCCCCACCGGCTCCCGCACCAGGAGGCTGGTGGTCTCGGGAACGGGGGAGGCGATCACCTCGCCGGCCTCCTTGTCGGCCAGGCCGGCGTAGTAGTCGAAGATGGCGGCGATGCCGTCCATGTCCCACCGGCTCTCCTCCACGGTCTTGCCCGTGTCGAGGCTCTCCAGCCGGGCCAGGGCCTCCCGGTCCCGGCCGATGAGCCGGGCGATCCGGCGCAGCATCCCGCCCCGCTCGCCCCCGGTGGTCCTCGGCCAGGGGCCGTGGTCGAAGGCCCGCCGGGCCGCCGCGATGGCGGCCCGGGCGTCGTCGCGATCCCCTTCGGCGGCCCGTGCGATCACCGACCGGTCGTAGGGGTTGATGATCTCCCGGGTCCGGCCCGACGCGGCCGGAACCCAGTCTCCGTCGATGTACATCTTCAGATCTCTCATGACGCCCTCCTGATTCGGTTTTCGGGGACTTCCGGCACGTGGCGGTGGAAGCCCAGGTTCAGCGGCGCCGCGGGCGTATTCCCCAGGATGATGTCGGCGGCCTTCTCCGCGATCATCATCACCGGCGCGTAGATGTTGCCGTTGGTGATGTCGGGCATCACCGAGGCGTCCACCACCCGGAGGTTTTCCACCCCGTGGACCTTGAGATCCGCCCCCACCACCGCCATGGGGTCGTACCCCATCTTGCAGGTGCAGCTCGGGTGGTAGGCGCTCTCCCCCTCCCGGGCCACGAAGTCGAGGATCTCCTCGTCGCTCCGGACGCCGTGGCCCGGCGCCAGCTCCTCGCCCCGCAGATCGTCGAAGGCCGGCTGGGCGATGATCCGCCGGGAGCAGTGGATCGCCTCCACCCACTCTTGCCGGTCCTTTTCGGTGGACAGATAGTTGAACCGGATCGCCGGGTAGACCGCCGGATCGGCGGAGGTGATCCGGACCCGGCCCCGGGCGTCGGAGTACATGGGCCCCACATGGAGCTGGAACCCGTGCCCGCCCCGGGCCACGGACCCGTCGTACCGGATGGCGATGGGCAGGAAATGGAACTGGAGGTTGGGGTATTCGACCCGGTCGTTGCTCCGGATGAACCCCCCGGCCTCGAAGTGGTTGCTCGCCCCGACCCCCCGGCGGCCGAAGAGCCACTGGGCCCCGATGAGGGGCTGCCGCCAGAACTTCAGCGCCGGGTAGAGGCTCACCGGTTTCTTGCAGGCGTACTGGACGTAGAGTTCCAGGTGGTCCTGGAGGTTCTCCCCCACCCCGGGCAGATCCCGGACCACCGGGATGGAGAGGGCGGCCAGTTCCCGTCCGTCCCCGATCCCCGACACCTGGAGGAGCTGGGGGGAGTTGACGGCCCCGCCGCAGGAGATGATCTCGCCGCCGTAGACCCGGTGGACCCTGCCCTTCCGCTTGTACTCCACCCCCACGGCCCGGCCCCCGGAAAAGAGGATCCGGCCCGCCAGTGCCCGGGTCCGGACCGTCAGGTTGGGCCGGTCCTTGACCGGATGGAGGTAGGCCCGGGCCGCGTTCCACCGGCGGCCCCGAAAGGTGGTCCGGTCGAACCGCGAGAACCCCTCCTGCCGGTGGCCGTTGACGCTGTCGGTGAGGGGATGGCCCGCCTCCTGAACGGCGTCGAAGAAGGCGGCAAAGAGCGGGTTGTCGCACGCCGGCGTGGTCAGGTAGAGGGGGCCGTCGGTGCCGTGGAACCCGCCGCCGGACCCGCTCAGCCGACCTTCGAGCCGTTTGAAGTAGGGCAGGCAGTGGGCGTAGTCCCACTCCGCCAGTCCCGGATATCCCGCCCACTTCTCGAAATCCAGGGCGTTGCCCCGGATGTAGATCATGCCGTTGATGCAGCTGGAGCCGCCGAGCACCTTGCCCCGGGGCTGGTAGATCCGCCGGCCGTTCATGTGGGGCTCGGGCTCCGACTCGTACCACCAGTTGTACGTTTTGCCGGCCAGGGGGTAGGTGAGGGCCGCCGGCATATGGATCCGGAAGTCGAACCGGTAATCGGGGCCCCCGGCCTCCAGGACCAGCACCTCCGCGGACGGGTCTTCGCTCAGGCGGTTGGCCAGCACGCTGCCGGCCGACCCCCCGCCCACGATGATATAGTCATACCGTTTCTCGAATCGTTTCTGGGTCATGGGTCCTCCTTATCGGAAAAAGGGTTTGTAAGCGTTGTTTCGGTTGACGGGAACATCCCCACGCCCCCGCTTTTCGAAAGGGGGAAGCAGATGGCGGCCCGTCCGGTCATTCCCCGGAAACGGCCCGGGGGGCTGCCGGCGCGGCACCCGCCCCGGTTTCCCCGGCCTTCTCCCGGAGGCGGTTGCGCAGCAGGATATAGTGCCGGCCGATGGACGACAGGGCCCGCATGGGCTCCCCGGCGGCGATCTGGCGGGTGGTCTCCCCCCAGTTGGCCACGGTCTCCCTCCGGTAGTAGGGGTCGGCGTAGAGGGCCTGGTCGTGGGAGCTGAACCCGAGCTGGAGGGCCCGCATCACCCACTCGAAGATGGGGTTCCGGCTCATCCGGGCCAGCCGGATGTTGAGGTCCCGGTCCATCTCCACCAGGGCGTCCATGTCCGGCTCCGGGGCCTCCGACAGGGCCGCGAGCCGGTCGGCGTCCTCCATGAGGGCCCTCTTTTCCGCCGCGTCCCCCCGGGCCACGGCCAGCACGGTGATGGTCCGGTCGAGGCTCTCCCGGAACTCCACCAGGGACTCCGGGTCGACCTCCCGCTGCTTGAGGAAGAGGGCCAGGGACTCGCTGGCGTTGCGCACCTCCACCTTCTTGACGAAGGCGCCGCCCTTGGCCCCCTTGCGCACCTCGATGAGCCCCTTCTCCTTCAACGCCCGAAGGGCCTCCCGGATCACCCCGCGTCCGATCTCGAACTGCTCCTGGAGGTCCCGCTCGCTGGGCAGGCTCTCCCCCGGCCGGATCTTCCCACCCAGGATGGCCGCCTCGATCTGCAGGACCACATCCTCCCCGGCCCGTCCCATCCTGGCGGGGGTGAACCTGAGCTGTTTCGCCATGCGGTCGTATCCTTTCCTCTTATTGGTATGATTTTTATCAGCGGAATGGCCGAGCCACTCCGGGATACCATTTTCCTGAATGGACCATAGAAAAGCTGATTTTTTTGGACATTCCGACGGTTCCGCCCCTCATCGCGAGGATGCCCATGCCGCCCTAAATGGTACTACCATTTCTATCGCGGCCGAATCCCCGCTGTCAAGGGTGCATTTTTATGGAGGGAGGAGATCATCTGAAAGGAGCCTCTCCCGGCGATGAAGGGAGGGACCATCCGGTTCCAGGTGTAAAGGAGGGCCGTACGAGGGGAAAGATTCTTACGCCTACGCCTTCGCCGGGGTAGGATCAAGGGCTTCCCGGACCGCGCGGGCCAGTTCGCATTTGTCCACCGGCTTGGTCAAAAACCCGGCCAGCCCCATCTGTTTGACCTTCTCGGCATCGATCCAGTCGGTATATCCGGTGCACAGGACGATGGGCAGCCCGGGGCGCAGCGCCAGCATCTCCGACGCCAGCCGGTCCCCCGGCAGATGGGGCATGGCGATATCCGTGACCACCAGATCGAAGGCGGACGGATCGTTCTTGAACAGGGCCAGGGCATCGAGGGCGCTGTAGCGGGCTGTTACCGAGTACCCGAACGATTCCAGGAGACTCCGCAGGACCTCCACCACGGAGGGTTCGTCATCAACCAGCAGGATCCGTTCGTACCCGGCGGCCGCCTGGGACTGAGGAACGAGGTCGGCGGCGGCCTCGGCCTCGGCCAGCGGCAGAAGGAGGGTGAAACAGCTGCCCCGGCCGGGCTCGCTCCGGACGTCGATGGATCCGCCGTGGTCCTTGACGATCTGGTGGACCACCGCCAGTCCCAGCCCCGTGCCCACCCCCTGGGGCTTGGTGGTGTAGTAGGGCTCGAAGAGGTGTTCCAGGGTCACCTGGTCCATGCCGCAGCCGGTATCCCGAATCCGGACCGTCAGGTAGGCTCCCGGCCGGACCTCGGGGGTCCCCGCCGTCGACGCCGTCACCTCCACCGGCGCCACTTCCACGCAGAGGGTGCCGCCGGTTTCGGACATGGCGTGCTGTGCGTTGGTGCAGAGATTGAGGAGCACCTGGTGGATCTGGGTGGGGTCCGCCAGCACCGGGCGGCTCGGCCGGATGGTGGAGGTGATCTCGATGGAGACGGGAAGGGTTGCCCGGAGGAGTTTGAGGGCCTCCTTGACCAGAGGCTGGACCAAGACGGGCCGGAGCGATTTGTCGCTCTTCCGCCCGAAGGCGAGGATCTGCCGGACGAGATCCTTGGCCCGACCCGATGATTTCAGGATCTCCTGGATGTTTTTCCGCCCCCGGCTGTCCGGGGGCAGCTCGTCGGCCAGCATCTCCGCGTATCCGATGATCGGAAACAAGATGTTGTTGAAATCATGGGCGATGCCCCCGGCCAGCACCCCGATCGACTCCATTTTCTGGGACTGCCGGATGCTGGCCTCCAGCCGCGCCTTCTCGCCGGCGGCCGCCACCTTCTCGGTTTGGTCGACGACCACCCCGCCCACCCCGGTAATCCGCCCACCCGGTTCGGGGATCGGAAAGCAGGTGTCGTGGACATGGATCTCCCGGCCGTCGGCGGCCGTCCATTTCGACGCCAGGACGGCGGGACATCCGCTCGCGGCGACCGACGCCACGAGGGCATCCTTCTCCTTGGCGGCCCCCTGGTCGCCGAAGATAGATTGATGGGTCTTTCCCGCAAAGGCCTCGGGCGGAAGGCCGAACATCTCCGCCAGGGCCCGGTTGACCCGCACACAGCGGGCGGGCCGGGTGGAGACATCTCCGATATAGAGCCCCACGGGGGAATTGTCGAAGAAGGCCCGAAACCGCTGTTCGCCCGCGCGGAGAGCCGCCTCGGCCGCCTTCTGATCCGTTACGTCGTCAAACACCGCCAGAACCTCCCCGGAACGGAGCCGGCAAAGGCGGGTTTCGACCCAGCATGCGATCCGGTCGTCCTGATAGCAGATTGCCGGCAGGGCCTCCGGTCGCCCCGTCCGCCACACCCGCCGGAAAGCCTCGAGGATTTCTGTCTTTTCCACACCCGGATAGAGATCGGCGAGCCGGCCGCCGATGTGCGCCTCCCGGCTCCGGCTCCCGATCCGGGCGACGGCCGGGTTGACCGCCCTGTAGATGAAATCGCCTCCCCCGTCCACGGCTTCGCAGATCACCAGACCGCTTCCCGTCCGGTTGAAGATCTCCTGACAGAGTTCCTCCCTCCCCCGGATCTTCTGGATCACGAAGCCCAAAAGGCAGATCAACAGGCCACCATAGAGGGTAACGATCCACTGAATTCCCATCTCTATTCCTCCTGGTCGGTTACGGTTCCATCCCCATGAACAGCGCGATCGTGGGCGGGCGGAACCATTGGGATCGAGGACACCGTCGGAAAACCGGCAGATCCTCCGGTTTAAGGGTCTGACCGCGAACGCTTACGCCTTTGGCATGCAGGTCCGCGCGGCCCAATACAGTAGTGGTGCGGAAACGATGGGTACATTGCAAAATATGTGACAACAATGGCCCGGATGTGCCGATCGGTGCAAAAAAAGAATGCACACATTTTGTAGCTTATTCCATAACCAGTTATAATGGCTTTATAATTTGGATATACCAAAGTGGAGAAGACCAGGGGAGAAAATGGGAGAAACCGAGGTTCTCGCTGTCATCGACGGAATTTGCGTCCAAAAATTACATAATTTGGAGATTCCGTAATTTGTCTCATATTCGTCCCAGCGCTCTTTCCCGATGCTTCCATTTGGGGGCTGTGCTCCGGAAGAGACAGCGGCCGTTCGGGACCCGGAGGCTGTTCGGTCCGCCCCGGATGGCCTTTGGCCCCGCCGGACCGGCGGTTCCTTGGTGCGGCCGGAGGTTCGACAGCTTTCCGGACCAACGTCTTGTGGGATCCCGGCGCGCGGTTGAAAAAATCTCCGCCAGGGGATAAGATCCCGACATGAGTTCACGCCATTGCCCAGGAACGGAAACACGAAGGGGGGCGTTTCGGTGAGGACCCTGATCCTGGCCGAGAAGCCGTCCGTGGCCCGGGATTTCGCCAGGGCCCTGGGGGTCCAGTCGAAAAAGGACGGCTACATGGGGGACGGCGACACTATCATCACCTGGGCCGTGGGCCACCTGCTGGAGCTGCTGGAGCCGGAGGACTACGACCCCAGGTGGAAGCGGTGGAACCTTTCCACCCTGCCGATCCTGCCGGAGCGGTTCGACTACAAGCCCCTTTCGAAGACGAAGAAACAGCTCGGGGTCATCCGGAAACTCCTCCAGTCCCCCCTGGACCGGGTGGTGATCGCCACCGACGCCGGCCGGGAGGGGGAGGTCATCGCCCGGACCATCCTCCTGCACGCCGGGTTCCGGGCGGAGGGCAAGCTCCACCGGTTCTGGTCGAGCCAGGCCCTGACCCCCGAGGTGATCCGGGAGGGGATGGCGGCGCTGGTCCCGGCGTCCCGGTACGACCGGCTCTGGCGGGCCGGGCAGTCCCGGCAGATCGCCGACTGGCTGGTGGGCATGAACGGGACCCGGGCCGCCACCAAGCGGATGGACGACCTCTACAGCGTGGGCCGGGTCCAGACGGCCCTGCTGGCGCTCATCGTCGACCGCCGGCGGGAGCGGGAGAACTTCACGCCGGAGCCGTACTGGCTCCTCCGGGCGAGGTTCGAAAACCCCAAGGGGACGTGGACGGGGCTCTGGTTCAAAAAGGAGGAGACCCGTTTCGCCGAGGAGGCAAAGGCCCGTGCGGTCCTGGCCAGGGTCGAGGGGGGAACGGGTGAGGTCCGGTCGGTCGAAAAGCGGAAGAAGAAGGAGCCGCCCCCGCCCCTCTACTCCCTCACCGACCTCCAGCGGGACGCCAACCAGAGACACGGCCTCACCGCCAAGGCGACCCTGGGGATCGCCCAGAGGCTCTACGAGACGAAAAAGTGCCTCTCCTACCCCCGGACCGACTCCCGGGTCCTGGGGTCGAAAAACGTCGACCTGGCCCGGAAGGTGGCGTCGAAACTGGGGAAAACATACCCCGACATCTTCGCGGGGGTCCGGGATAACCTGATCCAGGGGACCAACAAGCGGGTCTTCAACGACGCCAAGCTCACCGACCACCACGCCCTGATCCCCCTGGCGCCGCTGCCCGGCGGATGTTCGGCCGACGAGCGGAAGGTCTACGACCTGGTGCTGCGCCGGTTCGCCGCCGCCTTCCACCCGGACTGCGAGTTCGAGGCGACCGAGATCGTCACCGAGGTCTCGGCGGAGACCTTCCGGACCAAGGGGAAGCGGATCCTCGTGCCCGGCTGGCGGGCCGCCTACGGGGTCGAGGATCCGACGGAAGACAAGGGCCGGCCGGGCGACGAGGAGGAATCCCAGGACCTGCCGCCCCTGGCCCGGGGGGACCCGGCCCGGGCGGCGGAGGCGGCCCTGGAGAAGAAGATGACCCAGCCGCCCCCCGACTACACCGACGCCCGGCTCCTCAAGGAGATGACCAATCCGGGCCGGTATGTGGCGGAGGCGGACTTGAAGAAGGTCTACCGGGGGGACGTGGGGCTCGGCACCCAGGCGACCCGGGCCCAGATCATCGAGACCCTCCTCGTCCGGAAGTATATCCAGCGGAAAAAGAAGTTTCTCGTGGCCACCGACAAGGGGTGCCGCCTCATCGAGACCCTCCGGGGGTTTCCCCAGGCCCGGGTCCTCGCCTCCCCCGAGGAGACGGCCCGGTGGGAGATGGCCCTGGAGGAGATCGCCCGGGGGAGCGGATCCCCGGAGGCGTTTTTGACCGGAATCAAGGAACTGGTAAGGAGGATCGTGGACGAATTCAAGGGATCGCCCCCGGCGGCGAACGGAACGACCAAAGAGACGGACCTGGGCAAGTGCCCGGCCTGCGGCGGAACCATCATCGAGGGGAACCGGGGCTTCGGCTGCGGCAACTGGCGAAAGGCGGACGGCGGCTGCCGGTTCGTGGTCTGGAAGACCATGGCCGGCCGGGAAATCGCCCCGGAGACGGTCCGGGAACTCACCGAAAAGCGGATCATCGGCCCCCTGGACGGGTTCGTCTCCAAGGCCGGCCGGCCCTTTTCTGCGAAACTCAAGGTGGTCCAGAACGAAGACGGCACCTGGGGGGCGGCCTTCGACTTCGATAACGGCCCTGCCAAGGCCGAGGTATTGGGCAAATGCCCGGCCTGCGGCGGCGACGTGGTGGAGAGCGACAAGGGGTACGGCTGCGCCAACTGGCGCCAGGAGGACGGCGGCTGCCGGTTCACCATCTGGAAGACCATCGCCAGAAAGGAGATCTCCCGGTCCGTCGCCAAGGAACTCCTGGAACACGGCGCCACCGGCACGCTCCAGGGGTTCATCTCCCGCAAGGGGAGCGCCTTCGCGGCCCGTCTGCGGCTGGAAGATCAGGGGGAGGGGGCGCCGAAGGTGGGGTTTCAGTTTGATCCGAGGTGACGGGGGGGCTGGATCGTCGGGATGGTCGTAGAACGCCAAGGGGTGCAGATGGATGGATCTTCCGTGTGCAAGAGGAAAAAAGATTGCGCCGACCGATTCCGTACGCTATTTTGTACCAAAAAAAGCACTTACGTGGAGGCAAAACATGCCCCGAATCAAAATCGACCAGGATATTAAACCTTTGTCGGAAGTCAGAACAGGAATCGCCCGTTGCATCAAACACGTTCATGACACCAAACGACCTTTAATTATCACGCAGCATTGGAAAGAGCGTCGCCGTGCTGATGGACCCCCATGAATATGAAATGTTGCAAGAAAAGCTGGAGCTTTTGATGGATCTCCAGGTTTCCCTTGGTCAGATCGATGAAGGGAAAGGGATCGAACACGCCGAGGTGAAAGAACGATTACGGAAGCGTTTTGAAAATGATCGTCATCTGGTCTCCATTGGCGATTGATCGGGTTTCGGAGATAGCGGAGTACCTCGCGCCCGAGTTCCAGGACCTCCTGGTCACCGAAGGCGGTCGGCGCAAAAAAAAACCGCCGCCATTTTCGAGCCCATTGGGGCCTACTCACCGCGGCGGTTTCGGGGTTATTCGTCCGGGCACGGCCCGGAGCGGGGTGAAGGGAATGGTCAAAGCCTGGCGCGCGGGACCGGCATCCATGGACGCGGGCCTTCTGGCGAAACGGCGTTGAATTCGTGAGGCGGAACCCCAGGTTGTTGTCGCGGTTGTCCGGCGCGTTCCTGTTCCGGTTCGCGGACCGGCAGTTCCTGGCGTTGTTGTTCCAGGAACCGCCCCGCACCACACGGTTGCCGCCTTTTATCCCCTTCACCCGGAAAAGAGTTCCGGATAGAAAAATCGTTCCCGCACGGCATGGGTGTCCGCATGGCGGACGTGGCCCAGCAGGCTCTGGGCCGAGCGGATCATGGCGTCCTCGTCCATCCGGCCTTCCGCGAACGCCTTCTCGTTTTTACGCATTTTCCGCTGAAACCGCAAGAGCCCTTCCCGCCTCAGCCGGACCAGGTTCGGAAAGATCCGGAACCCGAGAAACGGCAGCCCCTGGCGGATCGGGGCGATGAAGGTGCCGGGCTCCTTCAAGCGGAGCTTCAGGCGGTCCTCCAGGAATGTCTCCATCTCCGCCCGCAGCCGGTGGAGCGTCTCCTTGTCATAGGCGAAGAAGACCGTGTCGTCCATATACCGCGCATAGGCCCGCATCCCAAGCTCGTCCTTGATGAAATGGTCCAGCGGGTCGAGGTATAGGTTCGCCCACCACTGGCTGGTCAGGTTGCCCACCGGGATCCCCATGCCCTCTCCCTGGCCGGAAAAGGGGTGGCGGATGATGATTCTGCAAAGGTCGAGGAGCCGCCGGTCCTTGAACTTGCGCTCCAGAAGCCCCTCCAGGACCCCGTGGTCGATGGTGGCGAAAAACTTCCGGACGTCGGCCTTCATGAAGTAGGGGTACCGGCGCACCCATTTCCGGGCCCGGGCCACGGCCCGGTGGGTGCCCTTGTCTTTCCGGCAGGCGTAGGAATCGTGGATGAAGCACCGCTCGAAGACCGGCTCCTGGACGTTGAGCACGGCGTGGTGCACCACCCGGTCCCGGAAGCGCAGATGTGGCGCCCTTTCAGGGCTTTTCGAAACTTGTAATCATTCTTCTCCCAGGGCGACTGCCCTGGGCTGGTATGTTTGGCCCTTTCAGGGCCATTTCCCCATATCCACGCCGCGCCATCGTAAACAATTCCGTGCGATTCACAAGCTGAGCTGATCAGGGTTTCCTGCAGTTTACCACCAGCCCCGAAGGGGCAAGACATACCAGCTCGGGGGAGCGCCCCGAGATTGGTCAACAAAGGGAGCATTACCCGTTTCTTGACTTCCACCTTACCCAGGATTCGGTTGCGAGGAA
>CAYSLC010000169.1:0-12303 GCA_964431545.1 uncultured Desulfobacteraceae bacterium
GTCCGGCCGGAGCCCTCGGTGCCGCTGCCCCGTTTCCCGATGGAGAATTTTTCGTTTAAATCCTTGAGGTCCTGGATGGTGCCGCTCTTGGCGTACTTGGCGAGCACCGTGAAGTGCTCCACGTTCTCCCACAACATCGTCACGGACCGGAAGTTTTTCACCGCCCGGCCGTCGTAGGGCCCTTCCCCCCGGTAGGCGTTGAGGCCGAAGAGCGACTGGAGGATCGCCATGTGGGCTTCGTTGTTCTTGAGCATCTGGACGTTTTCACCGGAACCGGCGGAGTTGATGGCCGTGGCGGTGATCTGGTGCTCCTTGGCCAGCTTGACGCTGATCAGGGTGCCGATGGCCACCCCCACCGGGTAATAGGTGCCGCCGGTGGTGGCGGTGGCGATGATGAGACTGTCCGCGGCTTCGGTCTTCGGCGCGGAAACGCCGAGGATCAGGGTGAGCGCCAGCAGGGGAATCAGAACTCTCTTTGCCATTTGTCTCCTCCTTTTGTTACGGGTGAATGGAACTTGTTACGGGTGGATGGAACATCGGATCGCGGAGGTCCGACCCCGGACCTTTCCTTTCTCTTACGGGAAGGAGATCCGCCTTGTCAACCCCGAAGCCGCCGCCCGTAGCGACCCGGATCGACCATGCGCCGCCCCGGTCGCCGGGGCCGGCGATCCCTTTTTCCGTTTCGTCTTTGTCAGGGGGTCGGCGGACGACCTCGCGGGCAGATCGGCCCTGTCTAGAGTTTTCCGGATCTCAGGATGGAGAGGATCAGCCAGACCCCCAGGACCGTGGCGATGACGTAGCCGGTGACCCCGAGGATCGAGGTGAGGGAGACGGTCTGGGGGCCGAACAGGTCGATGGTGAACTCCACCACCTTCTGGGAGGAGTTGAGGACCAGGGAGCCGGCCAGGATGGAGGCGGAGAGGATGAGCCCCACCGTCAGGCGGTTGACCCCCCGCTCCAGGGGGGCGTCGAGCCGGTCGAGGCCCGTGTGGTGGAGTTCCACCCGCTGCTTGCCCTTGGCGGTCTGCTTCAGGATCTCGTGGAGGTGGCGGGGGGTCGCCTCGGCGTACCGGCGGGCCTGGCGGAGGTCCTTGCCCAGCTTGTTGAGGATCTTTTGAGCCTCGTACCCCCGCTGGATCAGCTTCTTGGCGTAGGGACGGGTCACCTCCAGGAGGCTGGCGTCGCTGCCCAGGATCTTGCCCAGGGCCTCGGTCTGGATGAAGGTCTTGAAGAGGAGCAAAAGGTTCCGGGGCAGGCGGATCTGGTACTTGAGCACCAGCTGCATCACCTGGTCATAGACGTCCCGCACCGAAACCGTCTGGAGGGACCGGCCGTAGAAGGGCTCGCTGATCTCCATGAGGTCCGCCTTGAAGCGGTTGATGTCCATGGTCTCCTCGTCGATGATCCCGATGGACCAGAGGACGTCCATGACCATGTCGTAGTCGTGTTCCGCGAACCCCAGAAAGAGGTTGGCGATCTGGAGCATCATTTCTTCGTCCAGATAGCCGGTGATGCCGAAGTCCACCAGCCCCACCCGGCCGTCGAACTCCACGATGGTGTTGCCCGGGTGGGGATCGGCGTGGAAGAAGCCGAACTCCATGAGCTGCCGGGAGAAGGAGCGCAGGCCGATGAGGGCGATCTCCTTGGGATCGATCCCGTGAGCCCGGATCGCCGCCACCTGGTCCATCTTGATCCCGTGGATGAAGGACATCACCAGCACCGATTTGGTGGTGTGGTCCCAGAAGACCCGGGGGATGTGGATCTCCTCGCTGCCCGAAAAGTAGTTTCGGAATTTCTCGATGCTCCCCGCCTCGATGTACATGTCGAGTTCCTTGAAGATGGTCCGTTCGAACTCCCGGACCAGGTTGACGGCGCCCACGATCCGGCCGAGGTCGGACATGGCCTCCATCTTGCCGGCCATGTAGTACATGAGGCGGATGTCCTCCCGGATCTTCTTGGCGATGCCGGGCCGGACGATCTTGACGGCCACCGTCTCCCCGGTGAGGAGGGTGGCCCGGTGGACCTGGGCCACCGACGCGGCGGCCAGGGCCTGGGTGTCGAAGGCGGCGAAGACCTCCGTCAGGGGGCGTTTGAGGGCGGCCTCCACGGCCGCCCGGATGGTTTCGTAGGGGATGGGGGGGACGCTGTCCTGGAGTTTTCGGAACTCCTCGATGTACTCCGGGGGGAACATGTCGGCCCGGGTGCTCATGAGCTGCCCCAGCTTGATGAAGCTGGGGCCGAGTTCCTCCAGGATCAGCCGGATCCGGGCCGGGGCCGGGAAGCCGTATCGGAGGAGGATCTCCCCGTCTCCCAGGGGATCGGGACGCTTCCCGCCCCGGCGGAAGAGGCGCTCGGCCAGGTCGCCGTATCCGTGCTTGACGAGCACGCCGGCGATGCCGCCGAACCGGCGCAGCCCTCGAATCCGGCCGATCCCCCCGAGTAGCCCCATTGTTCCCCCGGCCGTCTACTTATCCCGTTTCCATTTGCGGGCGATCTCCTTGAGCTTGTCCTCGTCCGCCACGTAGCTTTCCAGGTAGCCGCACGTGACGCAGACGTAGTTGTCGAGGGCCGCCACCGAGGTGAGGCCCACCGGAATGGTGTTGCACCCGAAGGGGCCGGACTTGGGAAAGACATCCTTTCCGGCGTAGACAGCGTCCGCGCCGCACTTGGAACAGATTCCGTCCTTCATACGCAAACCTCCTTGTTATTGGATTCGAACCGCCGGGTGGATAGGGTTGATCCACACCGCGCAAGGGATCAGTATGGCCCAAATCCCCACGGGCTGTCAACGCGGATCGAGAAATCCCTTGACAACGCCCACCCCTTTCATTACGGTCTCGGCGGAGATCGGGACCGGCGGTGTGATTTCACGGAAAGGGCCCCTCGAGATGTTCGACATGGAACGGTTTTTCTGGCGACGGAAACTCTCTCCGAGGGAGGCGCCCGCCGACCGGTCGACGACAATGTGATTCCATCCCACAGCGCGTTTTCAAAGGGCCGTGATCGGGGAAAGCCTCCCGGACACGGCCCTTGTTGTTTTCCGGGGTTGCCGGTTCCGTGGGGTGCGAATCGCCGGATGCGGGGGGGTGGAGCGAAGAAAATGACACGGAGGCGGTCTGGGAGGTGCGCCTGTTTCCAGACCGGCCGCCCGGAAGGAGCGAAGGCGATGCTGGTGGTAATGAGCAAGGATGCAAAATCCGAAGAGGTGGATGCGGTGGTGGCCGCCATCGAGGCGAGGGGCTATGCGGCCCGACCCATTCCCGGAGGGGACCGGGTCTCCATCGGAATCCTCCACAACCGCGGGGCGGTGGATCCGTCCCCCTTCCAGGGGATGCCCGGAGTCAAGGATTTGATCCCGGTGACCCGTCCGTACAAGCTGGTCAGCCGGGAGTTCAAACCCGAGGACACCGTGGTCCGGGTGGGGGATATCGCCATCGGCGGGCCCGATCTCATCCTCATGGCCGGGCCCTGCGCCATCGAGAGCGAGGCCCAGGCCATGACCATCGCGGGCCACGTCAAGGCCGCGGGGGCCCACCTCTTCCGGGGCGGCGCCTACAAACCCCGGACCTCCCCGTACTCCTTCCAGGGGCTGGGGGAGGAGGGGCTCAAGATCCTGGTCAAGATCCGGGAGGAGACCGGCATGCCCGTGGTCACCGAGGTGATGGACGAGGAGACCTTCGACCGGGTGGAGGCCTACGCCGACGTGATCCAGATCGGCACCCGAAACATGCAGAATTTCGCGCTGCTGCGTCGGGCGGGCCAGGCCAGCAAGCCGGTGCTTCTCAAACGGGGGATGTCGGCGGTGATCGACGAGTGGCTCATGGCCGCCGAGTACATCCTGGAGGGGGGCAACGACCGGGTCATCCTCTGCGAGCGGGGGGTCCGGACCTTTGTCAAGCACAGCCGGAACACCCTCGACCTCTCCGCCGTGCCGGTGGTCCGGCGGGAGAGCCATCTGCCCATCATCGTCGACCCGAGCCACGCGGCCGGGTACCGGGACCAGGTGATCCCCCTGAGCCGGGCCGCGGTGGCCGCCGAAGCCCACGGGCTGATGGTGGAGGTCCACCACGAGCCGGAAAAGGCCATGAGCGACGGGGCCCAGTCCCTCTATCCCCATCAGTTCGAAAGCCTCTGCCGTCAGGTCAAGGCGATCCACGACATCTCCCGGATCCGATGAAGGGCCCCGGGGAGGAGGGCTGTCCGACGTGAAACGGATCGAGATCCACGGGGCGGCGGGGCGGTCGACCATCGCCGTGGGGGAGCGGCTCGACCATCTGATCCGATATCTGCCGGCGGGGCGCAAGGTGATCCTGATCACCGACACCAACGTCTCCCGGCTTTACGGGAGCCGGTTTCCCGACCTGCCGACCCTCATCGTGGGAACCGGCGAAGGCGTCAAGAGCCTCGACACGGCCCGGGGCCTCTACGAGGATCTGATCCGGCTGGAGGCCGACCGGTCCGCCTTTATCGTGGGGATCGGAGGCGGCATCGTCTGCGACCTCACCGGCTTCGTCGCCTCCACCTATCTGCGGGGGGTCGACTTCGGCTACGCGGCCACCACCCTCCAGGCCCAGGTGGACGCCAGCGTGGGGGGGAAGAACGGGGTCAACGTGGGCGGCTACAAGAACATGGTGGGGGTCTTCAACCAGCCCGCCTTCGTCCTCTGCGACACGACCCTCCTCGCCACCCTGCCGGGGGCCGAGCGCTCCTGCGGCCTGGCGGAGATGGTCAAACACGCGGCCATCCGGGACATGGGCCATTTCACCTACATCGAGAACCATTGCGCAGAGGCCCTGGCCCTCGATCCGGAGGTGGTGGAGACGGCGGTCCACGATTCGGTGGGGATCAAGGCGGCGGTGGTCAACCGGGACGAGCGGGAACAGGGGGAGCGGCGGATTCTCAACTTCGGCCACACCTTCGGCCATGCCGTGGAGAAGATCACCGGGTGTCCCCACGGAGAGGCGGTGAGCGTGGGCATGGCCATGGCCGCCGACCTGTCGGCGGCCGAGGGGATGCTCTCCGGGGGGGAGGCCCGCCGGCTCAAGGACCTCCTCCGAAGACTCCGGCTTCCGGTCTCTCTTCCCGTGGACCCGGCCCGGGTGGTCGACGGTCTGAAACGGGACAAGAAGCGGGAGGGCGGCGCCATCCACTTTGTTTTCCTTGGCGGGTTGGGCCGAGCCGTGGTAAAGGAGGTTGAGATCGACCGGTTGGAACGATTCCTCCTCGGATATTCGGGATGACGGCCGTCCGGCCCGTCCCGCGGGCCGGCGGCAATGGACAACGGGATCTGACGTGTAATGACCGAAAAAAAAGTCTTCATGAACAGCAACAACATGGCCACCTTCGTCTGCCCCAAGTGCGCCAAGGCCAAGCTGATGGACGTCTCCGAGTACAAGGACATCCAGAAGGCTGTGAAGGTGCGGTGTAAATGCAGTTGCGGCCACTCCTACGTCGTTTTGCTGGAGCGGCGCATGTTCTACCGGAAGGAGACCGACCTCTCCGGACGGTTCGTCAACACCGCCACCGGCGTGGAGGGGACCATTCGGGTCCGGAACCTCTCCCGGACCGGTCTGAAATTCGAGCCGGAGGATGTCTCGGCCCTCTCTCCGGGGGATCCCCTCACCCTGGAGTTTTGGCTTGCCGACGAGTCCCGGATCCAGAAGGAGGTGGTGGTGCGGACCATCGCCGAGAACCTGGTGGGCGCGGAGTTCATTCATCCCCTCGACCTCTCCCCCCTGGACGTGGCCTGAACCGGAGACGGGCGCCGTGCCGCCCGGCCCGGGGCGCTCTTCCCAAGCCGCCCCCCGCGACTTACCTTTTCCCCGGTGGGGCTTTCCCGTCTCCGGCGGCCTCCGCCGGAACAACCCACCGGACGGAAGCACGATCCCCAGGGAAAAGGAGGCTTCTCATGCATCCCATCTATAAAAACCACCACCAGAAGCCCACCGTCCGGGAACAGGCGCGGGAACGGGACGGATGACGGACCTCCGGGCCCTGGTCGACCGCCCCCTCGCCGTGGGGGGGCGGACCCTGCCCAACCGGCTGGTCCTGGCCCCCATGAGCGGTCTGGGGCATGTGGCCTTCCGGGAGCTGCTGGAGGCGTTCGGCGGGTGCGGGCTGATGTTTTCGGAGATGTGCGCCGCCGGTCGGGTGCCCGGGGAGAACCGGCACACCTCCCCCTGTTTCCGCTGGCGGGACAAGGAGGCGGGTCGGCTGGTGGTCCAGATCGTGGGGACCGCGCCGGAGGCCATGGCCCGGGCGGCCCGGCGCATCGAGGCGGAGGGGCTCTTCGGGGTGGACGTCAATTTCGGGTGCTCCGCGGCGGCCATCCGCAAGCGCCACGGAGGGGCCGAGGTGCTCAAGACCCCGGGCCTCGCCATCCGGATCATCCGGGAGGTGCGCCGGGCCGTCTCCTGCCCCCTGTTCGTCAAGTACCGGACCGGATGGGCCGACGACCCGGCGGCCGCGGTGGAGCTGGCCCGCCGGTTCGAGGCCGAGGGGGCCGACGGACTGACCTTCCATCCCCGGGTGGCGCCGGACCGGCGGTCCCGTCCGCCCCGCTGGGCGTACATCGCCCGGGTCAAGGCGGCGGTCTCGATCCCGGTCTTCGGCAACGGGAACGTCTTCTCGGAGGCCGATTGTCTGCGGATGTTCCGGGAGACGGGGTGCGACGGCGTGGCCCTGGGCCGGATCGCCGTGGCCCGTCCCTGGATCTTCGCCCAGTTTTCGGCCGGGCTCCATCCCGGGGAAGGGACCTACCGGGGCACGGCCCGCCGCCACCTCGACCTGCTCGGCCGCCACTTCGATCCGGCCGCGGCCCTGGGCCGGTTCAAGCGGTTCTCCCTCTACTTCAGCGCCAATTTCCGGTTCGGACACACCCTCCACTCCCGGATCCAGAGCGCCGGAAGCCTGGAGGAGGCCCGGGGCGCGCTGGACCGCTTTTTCAGGGACGGGGCCGAACGGACGGCCGCCCCCAACCTCAGCCTTTTCCGCTGAACCGTGGACCCCCGGGGCCGGGCATCAGGGTCCTCGGCCGGCCAGCAACGCCTCCACCTCCGACTCGGGGACGTCGTACCATTGATCATAGGCTTCGGCCACGGCGAAGCTGTGCCCGGTCCGGATATTGGGACAGAAGATCCGGTCCACCTCGGCGGCGATGGCGGCGACGCTGTGGTCGTGGCCGGTGGGCACGGCGACCACGATCCGCGCCGCCCCCGCGTTCTTCATGGCGGCCACTGCCGTCCGCATGGTGAATCCGGACGCCAGCCCGTCGTCCACCAGGACCGCGGTCCCGTCCGCCGGATCCGGCATGGGCCGGTCCCTCCGGAACCGGGCCGCCCGGCTCTCCACCTTCTTCCGGGTGGCGGCGACGCCCGCCGCCACCGTCTCGGCGGAGAGGCCCAGGCGGGCCACCAGGGGCTCGTTGAGCTTCACGGTGCCGTCGAAGGCGACGGCTCCGTATCCGGCTTCGGTGTTCCAGGGGAGGGTGATCTTGCTCACCACCGCCGTCTCCAGGGGAAGGGCCAGCACGTCGGCCGCGGCGGCGGCCACGGGGACCCCCCCGGCGGGGATGGCGAAGAGGACGGCCGATCTTTCCGGCCCCTCCGGCGACCCGGAGAGGAGTCGGGCCACCACCTCGCCGGCGTGGCGGCGATCCCGGAACACGTGGGTCCGGTCCCTCAGATCGGGCTGTTCAACGATGTTCGACGGCGGCATGGGAACCTCCTTGGATGCTCACCCCGGGTCCAGAAAATCCGTCAGATTGATGACCTTGTCGTCCCGGCCCGCCATCCGCTTGATGCTCTCCCTGGAACCCGCCTCCTTCGATTTCCGGATGTCCTCGATCATCGACGCCAGCTTGGGGTTCTCCTGGATCAGCTCCTCCACCTTCCCGTTGAGGGTCTGCCACTGGTTTTCCAGCTCCTCCCGGTCGAGCACGAACCCGCAGAGGGTGGACAGGACATCGAGCAGCCGGGAGAGGAGGCCGTAGTGGAGGGTGTTCTCCAGGTAGAAGGGGCAGTGGGACCAGAGGCTGAGGGAGTCGATGCCCCGGTCCACGGCCTCCTGGTGGATGATGGTGTGGACGGCGCTGGGCCCGTTGTAGCTGATGGGCTGGACGTTGAGCGCCTTGAGCCGCTCCGCCAGCACGCCGCTGGAGCTGATGGCCGAGATCCGGCGGTCCGAATGGAGCACGTTGTCGTACATGCTGCCGAGGGTGATCACCAGGGTCACCCCCAGGGACCCGCACAGACCGAAGACCTCTTCGGCGAACCGGCGCCATCGGAGATTGGGCTCGTTGGCCCGCAGCAGGACCAGGTCGTTCTCCTCCTCTCCGGTGTGGACCGCGTAGAAATGGCCGCCGGGGGGCGAGAACTCCTCCAGCAGACCCTCCACGATCCGGACCGTGGGGCGGGACTCGTCGTACCGGTAGAAGATCTCCGGATCGAGACGGGCGAAGAATCGCCCCTTCAGCCGGCGGATCAGGTAGTCGACCATCCCCTTGGAGATGTCCAGGGCGTTGCCCCATCCGTCGAACCCCATGAGGAGTATCGGGTTCTTGAAGGGGGGTGTGTGTTGGATCACGATTCCCGGTCCGTCGTTCACCATGGCCGCGGTATCTCCGGTCGGCGGCAAAGCCTCTTGATTTGTGGGCGGTTTTGTTGCATGATGACCTCGATTGTATCAAAATCCCATAGGTTGTGCAAATTGACATGATCAAGCCCGATGATCCTCCCGACGCCGGGAGACGGAGGTCCCCTTGAAGCGGTTCGATGATTTCACCACCACGCTGGCGGAAGAGGCCCTGGCCGATATGGCCGACGCCTTTTTCGGTTCCCGGAAGAAGCTGGAAGGGATGATGACGGTCTTCCGGGAGTTTGTGGAACAGGTCCGGGAAAGCGCCGAAGGGGTGGATGCCCAGGCCGCCCTGATCCGCAAACTGATGCTCGACCGGGAGGCGGCGGAGCGGTTCTACCGGGAGCTGGGGGTGGCGTCTCCGGAGCCCTTGCTGGATATCGATCCGGAACAGGCGGCGGTCCCTCCGAGCCTGCCCAGCGCCTGGACCCGCAAAGGCCGGTACGCCGGCCTTGTCCGCCGGTCCTACGCCGCCCTTCACGAGCGGTGGGAAACCTACCTGAACGGCCCCAAGGAACAGAGCCGGGATCCGGACGGATCCGACGCCATCGCCCCCAGCTACCATCTGGTTCTGAAGATGGGGGAGCTGATCAACGAGCGGGTGGAGCAGACCAACCGGGACATGGCCCCCACCTGGATGTTGCAGCAGTTCCGGGGGTTCGACCCCGCCAAGGCCGAAAAGGCCCGGATCTCGGGAACCGATGGCTTCGGGGACGGGATGGACCGGAAGCTCGCCTTCCGGCCCATCGATCTCGACGCCCTCGACCTCAAAACCTATCCGGAACTCCCCGATCCCGCGGCCGTATCGTCGGAGATCACCGATTTCTGCCGAAAGCACTATTCGGATCGGAAAGCCGAGGTCGAGGCGGCGGTCTCGGAGATCCGGCGGCGGATGGATTGATCCCCGGACCGGAGCGGAGTACAAAATTGTCGATTATGGTGGGGGGTCGGTACAATACCGGATGGGAAGGCCCTCCGGGTCTTCGCGGAATATCGAATGGGGGCCCCGGTCGGGCGGCCGTTTTGTCTCAGAGCTTCGTCGAGATGATATAGGCGGCCAGCGTCTTCGGGTCGACGTACGCCTCGGAGATCACCTTCCGGCGCACCGAGATCCCCGAGGCGTGGACGGTCTCGGTGTCGCCGGAGACCAGCGGATGCCAGGGGGGCAGGTCTTTCCCCTCCCAGAGGAGGCGGTAGGCGCAGGTGGCGGGCAGCCAGTACCGCTCCCGGACGCTGTCGGCCGAGAGCATCAGGCAGTCCGGGGCCCGACGTTTCCGCTCCCGGTAGACCGTGCACCGGCAGTCCTCGGTGTCGAGCCAGCGGCAGGCGACGCTGGTGTAGTGGACCTCCCCGGTCTCTTCGTCCTCCAGCTTCTCCAGGCAGCACAGGCCGCATCCATCGCAAAGGTCCTCCCATTCCCGCCGGGACATCTCCCACAGGGACTTGGCCTTCCAATAGGGGAGTTCCGGCCCGGGAACGGGCCTCTTCTCCTCGGGTACATCGGGCTTCTTCATCCGACCGCTTCGGCTCCACGCTTCCGTTGTTCCAAGGCGCACGCCGTGGGTTCGTCGTCCCGTGCCGGCCCCCACGGACCTCCGCGCACCCGGAAGATCAGGCATGATAGTTGCAATATTATCCCCTATGGGTGTGCTCCATGGGAGCGCCCCCGGCGGCGCCGTCCCCCCGGCGGGGCGGCCGCCCTCGGGACGGAGACCGGCGGATTCGGCCTCCGCCGAGGCCCGGGACCCATCGTCCGACGGTCCGATTCTGTCATGGACCGGCCTGCGGGTGCAACCGAAAAAGAGGGGCTCCCTGACAAAATTGGTCATCGGGTTCCACAAAACGGCAACGTGCCGGCACGGTATAAAACGGGATAAAGGGAATCGAGGGGACAAATACACGGGTTTGCCCATTTACGAACCCGCAACGGCGTCCCATTATTGAGAGAAGAGATCCTATTCACCCCCAAAAGGTTCGGAGCCCCAAAGCCTCCGGCCGGAGACGGGGTGGATGGTAAGGAACAACGTGGCCGGGAGAATCGATTGCGGCGGGGATCGACGCAGGACGCCGGGCCCGCCGGCGACCGGCCGGAAACGGAGGCGATCATGGAAACCACAATGCTTGAATGGCGAATGGTCATCTTTCCCATCAGCGCGTTATTGTACTACTTTCTGATGTTCCATCTGGACAAAAAGCACGTACGTCAGCGACCGCTGTCCGATGAGGAGTTCATGGCGTTCATGGCCCGGCGGCAGGGGTGCTCGGAGTATGACATCTTCCTCTATTCCGCCGAGGAGTGGCGGGTGCCGCGCACCGCCATCGACGGAGATTTCAAGACGTACCTGCTCACCCAGCAGATGCCCTACTACGTCAAGGATTTCGTCCGGAAGGGCCGACAAATGGCCGGCTGAACGCCTACGGGATCAGCGGCATCCCCATGGCTCCGGCTCTCCCGCGGCCCGCGCCCCGGCACGGCGGACCCGGGAGTTCCTCGTCGCCGGCGGAGGCGAACCCCTCCGCCGGCCGGCGGCCCCTGGAACCGCGGGCCAAGTTCCTCCCCGCCCGCGGAACGCCCCCGTTCGATTCCGCCCGGCGCCATTTTCACGACCTTCCTGCTTGACACCATGACCATTTCGCTATAATCCTTGCGGAAAAGGCCCGTTACGCATCCAACACAGCGGATGGGGCGGGGTCCGTTTCGATCCGGACCCGAACCGCCCGTTCGCGATCCCACGGCTCTTACCAAAACTAGCAGGGAGGAATCCAATGATCACTGAAACGTTGGTCGTCGCCGCCAGTATCCTCATCGGTCTTCTGATCGTCTATCTGGTTCTCCGGTTGATCTACGGCAAGACCCTGGCCACCACCCTTTGGATCTGGCTGGTTCCCGGATATATTTTCGTGGGCGGCGGCGGATATATGTTGGGCCATTACGGGGCCGACAACGTCACCATTCACGCCACCATCGCCGTCATCTGCATGGTCGTCCTCTGCCTCAACCTGATCCTGGTCTCTTCCCGGCTCTTCAAACCCCTCGACCGGATCATCGGCGGACTCGATCAGGGGGCCGAACGGGTGGCTACCGGGGCCAAGCAGGTCTCCTCCTCCAGCCAGTCCCTGGCGGAGGGCTCGGCCCAGCAGGCCGCCTCCATCCAGGAGACCGCCTCCTCCCTGGAGCAGATGTCCTCCATGACCCGGCAGAACGCCAACAACGCCAGCCAGGTCAACACCCTGGTGAGCAACGCCCAGAGCGTGATCGGCAAGGCCAACGACTTCATGACCGAGCTGACCACCTCCATGTCCGATATCTCCTCGGCCAGCGAGGAGATCTCCAAGATCATCAAGACCATCGACGAGATCGCCTTCCAGACCAATCTGCTGGCCCTCAACGCGGCGGTGGAGGCGGCCCGGGCCGGCGAGTTCGGGGTGGGGTTCTCCGTGGTGGCCGACGAGGTCCGGAACCTGGCCATGCGGGCCGCCGAGGCGGCCCGGAACACGTCGGACCTCATCGAAGGGGCGGTGAAGAAGATCCAGGACGGCAGCGAGGTGGCCACCAAGACCAACGACGCCTTCGACGAGGTGGCCAAGCAGGCCGACAAGATCGCCGAGCTGGTGGCGGAGATCGCCGCCGCCTCCAACGAGCAGGCCCAGGGGATCGAGCAGGTCAAC
>CAYSLC010000170.1:0-12287 GCA_964431545.1 uncultured Desulfobacteraceae bacterium
GCGGAGAATGACTGGATAAACCAAATGACGGCGGCCGTATGCGGCGCGTGGTTTACAGCCCGAAACCGCTCCGGCGAATCAATTTACCAAAGAAAAACGGCAAGAAAGGGCCATTGAGCATTCCGACCATCGGAATGACATACATGAATATGGGACGATATGAGAGGGCATTGTCCTATTGCGGCCATCCATTTCTCGTGAATGAGTCAGATCCAGTCCATCTTTTTGCGCTTCACTTGTTTATCCGTTTATCGATTTTGCGAATAATTTTATCCGCAACATGTTCAGCCTGATCCATGACTGATGCGGATGAAATGGCATCAACGCGATATTCTTCAGTGTCCGGAGAAATTTTTCCTGTATCGGATGTTGTCAAAACAATTACTGAATCGAGGTCTTTGCGTCTCTTCAGAAAATGTTTCGCCTTTCTGTCTATTGTCCAACCCATTGCCGTATTAACGAGCACAATAGCAGAATATTGATTTCCGACCTCGTATTCGAGATCTTCGATGCCTATGATTCTGAGATACACAGATTGATGTTGATAATGCGCTTTGATGCGCTGCACGATGGCGCATTTGAATTCACTTTTCCGGGAGGCGATCAGGATTTTCTTTTCAAGGGATGGCGGGTTTACATCCTGAAAACCAATATCCTCCTGATGCCAGATATACTGGGGCGCTGTACATGCCAACGGCAGAAATGAGAGTAAAAGCACAGTGATGGCGATACTTTTTCTTTTATTCCATTCCATGTCTTATGCACCCCCAATGTCATTAAAGTTTTTTAAATCCTAGCGTCTTTACCACGGAAAAAAAACCATGTCATCAGTGTTTTCAATGACAAAAAACATCTGTCATGTCAACATCTCAACTGAATATAAAAATGTCTGAATTTGATTATTTTCAGCGCCTTCAAGAAACATCCAGCTCTGTATCAATGGAAAAAAGGATGGTAATCGTATAATGGTATTGAATATTTCAGAGATATCTATTAATAAGGTATGGCGGTTTGAGTCGCGCATAGCTTAAACGCCATTTCCCGATGAGGGATGCAAAATGCTTCCGAGACCTTGTGACATTTTCCCGACGTACCATGGCTGGATGAACAGCCGCTGATTGTCAAATATTCAATATCAAAGTCAGATGACCCTTAAGCTGGAGAGGATGAGCTTGTTCAGGTTTATAGGATTATTGGTTTTCTTCGCGTCGATTGCCGCGCTCATGAATTTTACCAGCTTTCTGCAAAATTCATGGGCTGAAAAGGACGCAATAGCGCATTTGATAAGCAAACTGAAAAGCAGTGACGTGAATGAGCGGGAAGAAGCCGTTTGGACCTTGGGGGAAAGCCGGGACCCCAGGGCGGTGGCGCCGCTTGTGAAGGTGCTGCGGGATCGCGCCGAGGACGGCCAGGTCCGCATGAGCGCCGCAATGGCGCTGGGCGCGACAGGCAGTGGCAATGCGGTTGAACCTTTGATTGCATGCGTGCGGGAGGACATGAAAATGCGGACCGGCATACTGGCCGGCTGCATCGGGGCTTTGGGCGAACTAAAAGACCCGCGCGCCGTTCCTGTTCTTCTGAAGGTCCTGCGCAACAGGGCCGATGATTGGATTTACCGGGAGATGGCGGCAAGGGCCCTGGGCAATATCGGCGATCCAGAAGCAATGGATGACCTCATCACAGCGGCGTATATGGCGGACACCAGACACGACGCCATTGCGGCGCTTTCGAAAATCGGCGACGCCAGGGCCGCGGAAACGTTGATCGAGGCATTGGATGAAGAGGAGGATTCTTCCACGGCGGAGGCGGCCAAAGCCGGACTTTTAAATATCGGCGCCCCCGCCGTCCCTGCGCTGATAAACGAGGTTGAAAATTTCTCGCCGGAATACACGGAAAGTAAAAAACGCGCGGCGATTGCTGAAATTCTAGGAATGCTCTGCGACATCCGGGCTATGGCGCCGCTCATAAAAATCGGGGAAAACGATGTGAGCAGCCTGGTAAAAAAAAGCGCCGTGAAGGCCCTTGAACGCATTCGCAATTGCGAGAATATGCAATAGCCGCCCGCCGCGGTTCCACCGGTTCCCCGGGGGCCTGGAGGGAAGCGTTGACCGGGATTTTTTAATTAGCGAAAAACACAATAGAATATTTCCAGTTGTATGAAGCCAAGTAGGGTGGGCACGGTTTTGTTGTGCCCACCAGAAGGTGGGCAACGCTTCGCTTTTGCCCACCCTACCGGTTGACCGCAAGGATCGACACACGGGGGGAAGGTGTAAAATATCACAGTCGGTTGGCCTCGAAGGGCCGGCTTTTGGAACGCTTGGGTCCGGCTGAAAGCCTGATTCAAAGGCCCACGTACGGCTCTCAGGGTATTGGGGGCCGGTGATGTCGCCGGGTTCCCGTCTACTCGAGATTAGAGTTCGACCCTTGTGCGGCCGGAGCGCATTATGAAACAGTCAGTAGAGGTACTCCACACCTACACGATTGAAGAGCCTCTGTACTCCCGAGGGATGGCGCGGGGATACCGCGCGCGGGATGAGCAACTTGAGGATCTTGCTGTTCTCGAAGCCGTGCCAACCTTGGAGGACACGCCTGAACGCCGTGATTTTCTCGTTCAATATCGATCAATCGCCGTGAAGATCATGCGGCTCCGCCATCCGAACATCGTCGCAATCCGGGACTTCGTGGTGCACCCTGAACAGTTCTTCACAGTAAAACAGTACGACCCTGGTCTCACCTTGGACGCGCTGCTTTCTCCACGGCGGGGGGAAAACCTTAATCCCCAGGTCCGAGCGTTCCTCTGCAAAGACATCCTGCGCGGTCTGGCGGCACTCCACCAGAACAACATCATCCACCGAGATGTCAAAGCTTACGGGGTCTATGTGAAGGATCAACCCGAGCCCTTTGCCCAGCTCGACCATTTCCATGCCGCGGTTTCCGCCGAAGCGGAGTACATCGACAGCAACTTGTGTGGTACCCCGCTTTACATGGCGCCTGAAATCATCTCGCCGCCATACCTGTTCACCAAGCAGAGCGACGTGTACGCGGCCGGCCTATTGCTCGTCGAGGTTCTCTCGGGGCGCTCCGTCCAGGAGATGATGAAATTGGATGGCTTTGAAGGTAACGGACCTTTGGCATTACTCTCGTATGTTGAATCGAGCGGAGGCCATGTTTCCGACTCACGTATTCACGCCTCTGTCCCCGCGGAGTTTGCCGATCTCCTCATATGCGCAACGAAGAGAGACCGTTCTGAACGATTTGTCGACTGCCAGGCGTTCTACGAGTCATTTGCTCTCAATGCCCCCTTTCGTCTGTCAAGTCACGACGACCCAACGGGCCCGGATGCTCTCGGTGTCTACCTTGAACGCCTTCCCGACGCTGATGAACGGCGGCATCTGCTGACCGCGCAACGAATTGCCTCGATCGACGCCCGCATGGCCGTTGCGAAGTGCCGTCAGATTGTCGAGGTGATCGCCCAGCGTCTGTATTCGCGATCCCTTGGTACTCCCGGCGGCAAACCACTGGTCAATCTGGTTCATGAGTTACGGGAAGCGCGCGTGATCCCCATGGATGTCTTCACGCACTACTACAATGTCAGAAAACAGGGCAACCTTGCCCTTCACGGCGACGAAGAGGCAGCGGCCTTTCGCCCAGAAGTCGTTCGAACGGTGCTTGGCGCCGCCGTTCGCATTGCCACCTGGTATCTGCTGGAGTATGAAAAGCGCGGCTAACAAGTCTCTATGGCATCATCCGCAAGTAACGGAAATTATCCTGATGGGCAAATCATATCCGGAGTCATCCGCACAAGGGAGACCGCCACTGAACCACAAGGTGAGCGTCCAGTGGCGTGGGTAAAGGATGCCGGAATTTTCACGACAGAAGCGGAAAAATGCCGCAGCATTACTGGAGTGTCGATCAGCCCGACCGGAGGAGAATATGGTTCGTTATGTTCGACTCTCGCGGTCTCGAATCCGAGTTGATCGACCTAAACTTTTTCAGCAGAAAATCCGTTCGTGCCGTCCGCGCCATAAAGGAACCTTGAGTGAATTTGGAACCTCGTAGTTCTTGGACGGATGCCGACCAAAGGCATCGTCTGAAATTGGTTTTAAAGGCGCACGCGCGGTTCTTAGGGACTGTGGCCGATGACGGCTTCCGTCCACGCCTTCTTCTAAATTTAAAAAACCGGATAAATGAAAGGTGAGGAAGAATATGAAATCCAAAAAGAAAAAAACCTGGGTCTATCAACCGTCGAAAAAACCGAAGCCGAAAGTGCCGGATGGGATAAAGCAAAGAGTGAAGGACAAAGGTGATGAGATTGTAGAAAAAATATTTAAACCAGAATACGTGAAACCCGCGCCCAAGGAATTCGAATTGAATCACCTTGTTGATATTTATACGAAATGGTATGGAAACTATTTTTATTTTTGCTCGAAATACGAGTGTCCTCCGGGATCCATTGCATCATCCTTTGAAAGCAAATTTGCACGGATGGAATATCATGGCGAAAATGAGTTTGAATTGAGCTATATGAGGCATACTGAAAAATGGTTTTCTTTAGGCAAAGGATCGATGGAGGATTGCTTAAAAAGAATTTCCGACATGGTTCCTTATTAATGATTCCGTGACAATAAATAAGGATTGGGCAGCCAAGCAGGGTGGGCAGCGCATCGCTTTTTGCCACCCTTTCGGCTTTGGAATGCCATCGAATTGATCTTTCAGGCCGCCCCTTTCCATGTTCGGCGGCCGGGAGGCGATAATGTTGAGTTTGGAAACTCGTTCAAAGCTGGTCTGGTTTCTCCCGTTTCCTGTGAGCGGGCTGATGGCGTGCGGCTCGTTCATCGGCATGAGTTCTGTTTCGGATGCGGCCCTGCAGCAAGGCCCGGCGGGCGATATGGCCGGGGCCGTTGGCGCGCTCCTGTTCCTCATCTGCATCGCATCGGGGTTCGTCATGGCCACGCTCACGCTGATCGTGGCGAAATTTTTCCGCCGCGGCCCGACGCATCTGATTTCGGTTCGCCTTGGACTGAGCTTCGTCGGCGGGACCATCATCGGCGTTCTGGGAACGAAACCCGATCAATTATCGGTGGAGGCGGGTTGGCTCCTCCTTCTCGGCCTTCCGGTCCTGGTGATGTGGCCCTCGCGATTGAGGGTCGTCCCCGAGGCGGAGAAGAAGATCGAGTGACCGGCCGCCGTATTTCCGGCGGAGTTCGGCGAGACGATACCCAACTGTGCCGCAATTCCGGGGGGACCCATGTGGAACCGACCTGATCGGCGTCACAAGCCGGCAATGCATTCGAATTCGCACGCCCGACAATATCTGACCAGGGTATGGGCGTCTCGCTCTTCGGTGGCCGGGACCGGCTCCCCCTCGGCGATGTCCGCTTCCATCCGCTGGTTGCAGCGCTGCCGGCTGTAGGTCCCGTCCCGGGCGGGCAGATGGGGCCCCAGCTTTTCATCGGTGTACACCTGCTCGTCGAACGCGTCCTGGGGGCAGGCGTCCCGGCACGGGGCGGGGCACCCGTCGCAGGGATCGAACGCCGCCGGCCCCGTGGCCGGAAGATCCGCGTCCACCAGGAGGCACCGGAGCCGGACCTTCGGCCCGAATCGTTCGGTCACCAGCAGGTTGCTCCGCCCCACCACGCCGATGCCGGCGGCGACGGCGGCGTCCTTGAGGAAAACGCCGCCCTTTTCGACGTAGTACGGCAGCAGCCACGTCCCCATGCCCATGTCGGCCCGGATCCAGTCGCTCAACCGTTTGTTGATCTCCATGAGCCGCCGATTGCCCGGGGTCCCTTTCCGGCCGTCCCACCAGTCGAGTTCGGGGGCGTCCTCGGGGTGGGCCAGGGCGATGACCACCGCCGTCCTCGCCTCCTCGGGCCATGGGGCGCCGGGTTCCCCGGACTCCCCCAGCGACCCCTTGTTTCCATCCGTCCCGACGCCGCTGTAGGCGGGAATCCGGGGGTTGACCCAGTGGGAGGGGGAGGTTTTCAGGGGCGCCAAGGCAGCCGTGCCCGCCATGTCGGCGCCGAATTCGAGGGCCTTTTCGATGATCCGATCCACCTGGGCATTGGTTGAACGTGTCGTCATGATGGATTCATTTCCTTTCCTTGCGTGATTGAGATTCGACGGGCGGGGCTTTCCGGGGGGCTTCCGGTTTCGCCCCATCGCCTCGTCCCGGATTCCGGTCCATCGGCGGTCAACTGCAATTGGGGGGAAAAACACCGGCCCTTTTATGGAGATTCGGCGGCGCCGCCACGGTGGGAGCGTTGCCGGTCCGACCCGTCAGGGCCCGTATCAATGGTAGATCGGCCCGCTTGGAATGTCAAAACCTATCTATACCGCTGTTGTTCCCTCCTACGGGGACGGATTCCCCCGGATTCCCGTTTCCGACCGCCTTGCAATGGTCCGGTTTTTCGTGAATAATGAATGATGGAAGGAAAAAGGGGCGCGGTCCTGTCGGGCGGATCCGCCGGGTCGTATCATCATGTCGGTTGCGACCGAAAAACAAGCCCGAACGGAAGGCGACAGCGAAAATGGAACCATATCGATCCAAATCTTAACCGACCGAACCACAGGAGATCCCATGCTTCCCCCCCAGGACCACTTGTTCCGTATCCCAAGGGACGTCACCTATCTCAACTGCGCCTACACGGCCCCCCTCATGCTCGCCGCGGCCTCGGCCGGCGAAGGGGCGATCCAGCAAAAATCGACCCCGTGGGAGATCCGGCCGGAGCACTTCATCAGCGCCATGGCGGAGAATCGGGCCCTCTTCGGCAGCCTGATCGGCACCGACCATGACAACATCGCCATCATCCCGGCCGTCTCCTACGGCATCGCCCTGGCGGCCCGGAACCTGCCCGTGTCCCAGGGCCGGAAGATCGTTCTTCTGCGGGACCAGTTCCCCTCCAACGTCTACGCGTGGCGCCGGGTCGCGGCGGAGCGGGGGGCCCGGATCATCACCGTGGATCGGGGGGAGGACGGCGGATGGACGCCGGCCGTTCTGGAAGCCATCGACAGCGACACGGCGGTGGCGGCCCTGCCCCCGTGCCACTGGACCGACGGCTCTGTGATCGACCTTGCCGCCGTGGGCCGCAGATGCCGGGAGAAGGGCGCGGCCCTGGTGGTGGACGGCACCCAGTCCCTGGGGGCCGTGCCCTTTTCGGTGGAGGCGGTCCGGCCCGACTTCCTGGTGACCACGGCCCACAAATGGCTCCTGGGCCCCTATGGATTCGGCTTCTGCTACGTGGATCCCAAGTGGCAGGAGGGCGTCCCCCTGGAGGAGAACTGGCTCAACCGGGAGGGATCGGAGGATTTCGCCCGTCTGGTGGACTACCGGGACACCTACCAGCCGGGGGCCCGGCGGTACGACGTGGGGGAGGGGAGCAACTTCCTCCTGGCACCGGTGGCGGCCGCGGCCCTGACCCAGATCCTCGACTGGGGGGTTGAAGAGATCTCGGAAACCCTCGACGCCCTCATCTCGGACATCGCCGCCCGGGGACGGGACTTGGGGTTCCAGACCCCGCCGGAGGGGATCCGGAGCCCCCACGTGGTCGGGCTCACCCTCCCCGGCGGGCTGCCAGAGGGGCTCGGGGCCCGGCTCGCCCAGGAGAAGATCTTCGTCAGCATCCGGGGCGACGCCGTCCGGGTCTCGCCCCACCTCTACAACACCCCGGAGGAGATCGACCGGTTCTTCCAGGTCCTCGGGAAGGAGCTGAGGTAACGACCCTGGTCGGCCGGGTTCAAAGGGCCTACGGTGGGGCCGGCCCGTACCGGGTCGGATCCGCCACCCCGGCCTCGGCAAACCCCTTTTTCCGCAGCAGGCAGCTGTCGCACCGACCGCAGGCCAGGCCGTCCGGCGTGGGATCGTAGCAGCTGTGGGTGATGGCATAATCGACCCCCAGGCCGGTCCCCTCCCGGATGATCCGGGCCTTGGTCATGGCGATGAGCGGGGCCCGGATCCGGACGGCCCGTCCCTCCACGCCGGCCTTGGTGGCCAGGTTGGCCATCCTCTCGTAGGCCTCGATGTACTCGGGCCGGCAGTCCGGATATCCGCTGTAATCGACGGCGTTGACGCCGATGAAGATGTCCCGGGCCGCCACCACCTCGGCCCAAGCGAGCGCGTATGACAGGAAGATGGTGTTCCGCGCCGGGACATAGGTGACGGGGATCCCCGATCCCATCTCCCCTTCGGCGCGGTCCTTGGGGACGTCGGCGCCGCCGGTCAGGGCCGAGCCGCCGATGACCCCGAGATCGATGTCGATCACCCGATGCTCCGCGGCCCCCATGGCCTCGGCGACCCGCCGGGCCGCCTCCAGCTCCAGGGAGTGGCGCTGGCCATAGCGGAAGCTGAGGCTGTACAGGGCGTACCCTTCCGCCCGGGCCATGGCCATGACAGTGGTGGAATCGAGGCCGCCGCTTGTGAGGACGACCGCTTTCGATGGTTCCATGGGGCTCCCTTCGTATTGAAAAAAAGTGTCTCCGATGCTCGAGATCTCCCTTCTGCGGAATCGATTTCCCCTTTCCGATCTGCTCGATCGGCGTTATGGTGGAGCAGGTTCCCGCCCATGACGGGGGGGAAGAGACGGATCACCACCATCGACCGAAGACAGAGAAGTAAGGAAGAAGCGATGCCTTCACATCGAGCAACCCCCGCCGGCGACCCCGTCCGCTACCTCCTCGGAGACGGCGCGTTCCGGTTCGCCTGCCACGACGGGGTCCCCTGTTTCACCCGGTGCTGCCACGACGCGGACATGTACCTCTACCCCTGCGACGTCATCCGCCTGAAACGGCGCCTCGGCATCACGTCGGAGGAATTCCTGGCCCGGCACACCATCACCGCCTTTCGGGAGAACCCCCATTTCCCCAACGTCATGATGAAGATGAGCGACGGCCCGGAAAAGCCCTGCCCGTTTCTATCGGAGGCCGGCTGCACCGTCTACGGGGACCGCCCCTACTCCTGCCGGGCCTATCCCCTGGAGCCGGCCCTGTACGGGGACGAAGACGGCGGCTTCGGGATCCGATGCTCCGTGGTCCGCCACGGCCACTGCCTCGGCCACCGGGAGGGTCGGGAATGGACCGCGGAGGAATGGATCGAAGACCAGGGCATGGCGGCCTACCACGAGATCAACGCCGAATGGGCCAAGGTCCACGCCGTCTTCGATCGAAACCCGTGGGGGGAGAAGGGCGTGGACAGCCCGGCCATGAAGATGGCCTACATGGCCGCCTACAACATCGACACCTTCCGCCGGTTCGTGTTCGACAGCACTTTCCTCTCCCGGTTCCACGTCCCTCCGGAGCGACTGGAGAAGGTCCGCGGCGACGACGCGGCGCTGCTGCTGCTGGGGTTCGACTGGATCCGCCGATTCCTGGCCGGCCAGGGGCCCCTGCGGGAGAAAGGCGCCGGGGCGTAGGCGCGGAATCCCGACTTCCGGGGAAAACCGGCCGGGGCTAGGCCCGATTGGCCATGCACTGCCGGTGGCGGCACCGTTTGCAGTAGTAGAGGGGAAAGACAAGCAGGAACGCCAGGGCGACGACCCAGAAGGTGATCGCCATCCAGGGGTGCATGAAGAGCCAGTACTGGGGGAAGACCACGATGATCAGGGTCACCAGGAGGGTCCCCGCCTTGTCGATGGCGTCGCACTCCCCCTCCCGCTTTTTGGCCACGCCCTTGATCGCCTGGTAGGGAATGAAGAGGCAGTCGGAGAAGTGGTAGGGGTAGGGGCAGTAGACGCAGAGGAACCGGTAGACCACCAGCAGACCGCCGATCATCGCGGCCGCCAGGTAGACGAAGGCGGCGGAGGGCTCGTGGCGCAGGATGGCCAAAAAGGCGAGCAGAATGATGATCCCGAAACCGCCCCGCATGAGCAGCTTCTCGTGAAGTTCGAAGTGATCCTTGACCGTGCATTCGTTCTCCATGACGACCTCCTTGCCCGATGGTGGTGTTGCGTGGATGAAAATCTCCCGCCGGATCGCCGGGAACCGCCGGTGGCGACACGCGGACCGGCACCCGACGGGAAGCGATTATACTTCGCTTTCGGCCGAAAATATAGTATTTAATTCGGCCGCCGGGTCCCCCCGGCGGCCGGGGTGCCGCCGAGTCGACGGGTCTCGGGCCTGTACAGGACAAAACCGTTTTCATTGAACGGGGGGGAGAACCGATGACGGAGAAGATGAGCGCCGCCGCCCGCAGGGTGCGGGCGGCCCTGGAGGAGAAAGGGTACGGTTTTCGGATCATGGAGCTGACCGAATCGACCCGCACCGCGGAGGAAGCGGCCCGGGCCGTGGGGTGCGCGGTGGGGCAGATCGCCAAATCTCTGGTCTTCAAGGGGAAACGGACCAAGGAGCCGCTTCTGGTGATCACCAGCGGGGCCAACCGGGTCTCCGAGGTCCGGCTGGCGGAACTGGCCGGGGAGAAGGTGGGGATGGCCAAGCCCGACCTGGTGCGAAAGGTGACGGGGTTCGCCATCGGCGGGGTCCCGCCCGTGGGCCATGTGGTGGCCATGCGGACCTGGATCGACGCGCACCTCCTCGACTTCGACGTGATCTGGGCCGCCGCCGGCACACCCAACGCCATGTTCGAACTGCCGTCGGCGGACCTGCCCAGGATCACCGGCGGGACGGTGGCGGCGGTCTCCTAAAGACCGACCCGCCGTGATTCCATCCGCCCACCGGCCGGCGTTTCAGCCCCCCTTCAACCGGCTCACATGATGCGCCGGAACCCTACGGCCGTCCCCCGCAAAGAGGCGCGCGGGGGCCGGCCCGAAGGGGCTGGGCGTAGGGTGGGCATCATGCCCACCAACCGCAAAGACGCGCCCGGGGGCCGGTCCGAAGGGGCTGGGCGTAGGGTGGGCGTCATGCCCACCAACCGCAAAGACGCGCACCGGGGCCGGTCCGAAGGGGTTACGCGAAGTTGAGGATCATGCTGTCGTTGGCCACATAGGGCGACAGGGCCTGGGAGGAATCCCGGGCCACGTAGCCGGGCACGGCGATGCCCGACGGGTACTGGGCGTACCCCACGAAGGTCCTGCCGTCGATGCGGACCTTCATGCCGGAGACAGGGCCCCGCAAGGGGACCACGGCATAGGCATCCCGGTACTTCTCCGCCAGATCCGGGAAGCCGAGGGAGTCCGCCCGCTTTCCGATGTTCACCTCCATGTAATGCCGGGCGCCGGGAAGCACCATGTCGCCGTACTCCGCCCCCATGCCCTCCAGGACTCGATCGAGATTTTCGTCCATATCCCTTGCTCCTTTCTTTCGTGTTGTTTCATCCATCCACGGAGCCGTCGATCGGGACCATCCCGCTTCCGCTCCGGACCCATCCTGAAAGAACAATAATGGCGAAGCGGCACCTCACAAGGGTAGTATATTATGGTTTTAATGATAGTATAATTCACCCATTCAAATCGGAATTGGCCGCCGGACGTGCCGAAATCCCTCGGCCATCGCCTCTCAAAGGCCGAATTAGCGCAAATCTGTTGACTATGATCAACAGATTTGCTATTTGATCGATGTTTGTTGTTTATAACGACCGTTTTTAGGCATCCATCGAACCATGGCGCCGTTTATGCAATTCCCCGACTTTGTCGAACGAAAAACCTATCTGGACCGGATCGAGCCCTTTGTTCAAAAGGGGATCATGAAGATTCTGGTGGGTCAGCGGCGGGTGGGGAAGAGCTACCTGCTGTATCAGATCATGCATCGCCTTTCCGGGTCGGACCCCGACGCACAGATCATCTACATCAACAAGGAGCTTCACGAATTTTCGGAGATCCGCACCGGCGACCATCTGCTTGCCCATATCGCCAAGCATCGTCAAACGGGCACCCGGTGTTCCCTGTTTATCGATGAATTGCAGGAGATCGATGGGTTTGAAACGGCTTTGCGGAGTCTCCAGGCCGGGGGCGGCATCGATATTTTCTGCACCGGCAGCAACGCCAAACTCCTTTCCGGTGAACTGGCGACCTATCTTTCCGGCCGATATATCGAAATCAAAGTGTACGGGTTGAGCTATTCGGAATTCCTGGAATTCCACGACCGACGCCCGGGCCGCGACAGTTTCAACGCCTACCTCAAATTCGGCGGCCTCCCGTATCTGAGACATCTGCCGCTGGAAGAGAACGTGGTCTTTGACTATTTGAGAAATATTGTCGACGCCATACTCCTCAAAGACGTCGTGGCCCGGTACGACGTGCGGAATGTCAATTTTCTGAAACGATTGGCCCGATTTTTGGCCGATAACGTGGGCAATCTGGTTACGGCGAGAAAGATCAGCGAATATCTCAAATCCCAAA
>CAYSLC010000171.1:0-12210 GCA_964431545.1 uncultured Desulfobacteraceae bacterium
CCATCCTTCTGACTGGCATAGCAAAATAGGTGCCAACCGTCATTTGCGGTCATAGTAAAATATAGTACGATTTTTCTGCCCCTTGCCTGTTTTTTTATTGACCCGCCTGTTTTTATGTTATATTGATTTAATCATTAATTGATTCGAGCCCTGACGCCCCACCTCAAGTTCAAATTGGTCCGATGCGCGCGACAACCGGAAAATCAGGCGTCAAATCCCTTTGATCCAGCCATATGCAAAGGACGATGATCCGGGCCGCCAACCGCTATCTTTAATTTATATGCAACTCCAACCCATTAGGAGGACCGCCATATGATCCAGACCAATGTCACCCTGAAAGCGACCCCCCATTTCCGTCTCTTAACCGACGACCAGGTGGAGCGCATCCAGCAGACCGCCTTTGAAATCATGCAAAAGGTGGGGTTCAAAGTCCTGCACCCGGAGGTCCGCAAAATGCTTCTATCGGCCGGGGCCGTGGTCAAGGAGGAACACGTCAAGGTGCCGGAACACATCGTGCGGGGCTGTCTCTCCACGACCCCCAAGGGATGGACCATCTATGACCGCAACGGGCGACGGGCATTGGAGGTGTTCGGCCGGAACAGCTATTACGGCACATCGACCGCCAGCCCCAACACCAAGGACGCGCTGACCGGGGAATTCCATCCGACCACTGTGGAAGACCTGAACATGTCGGCCAAGGTCGCCGACGCCCTGGAAAACATCGACTGGGTCATGCCCATGGGCTCGGCCCAGGACGTCCCGGCCAAAGCCGCGGACCTGCACGAATTCGCGGCCGCGGCGACCAACACCACCAAGCCGGTCATTTTCCTGTCCTATTCGCCTCGCGGCGCCGAACTGATATTCGAAATGGCCGCCCTCATCGCGGGCGGAGAAGAACAGCTACGCGAGAAACCATTTATCGTTTTCTACCCGGAGCCGATATCGCCCCTGGTCATGCCCTATGAAGTCGCCGGTCGGATCCTCGTGGCCGCCGAACGCGGACTGCCGCAAATGATGGGTCCCGCGCCCAACGCCGGCGCCACCGCGCCCATGACCATGGCCGGCGCGGTGGCGCTCGGCGTGGCGGAATCCTTGTTCTGTCTGACCATCGCCCAACTGAAACGTCCGGGTTGCCCGGTGGGCCTGGGGTGCAATTTCCCCATCCTGGACATGGCGTCCGGTTTGATGACCGTCGCGTCTCCAGAGATGAGCCTGAACCTGACGGCCCAGGCCGAAGTCGCCCAGTCTTTCGGGCTGCCCACCTGGGGACTGGCCGGCTCCACCGACGCCAAGCTCCTCGACGGACAGGCCGGGGCGGAAGCGGCCTTTTCGATTCTTGCCCAAGGGATGGCCGGTCTCAACCTGATTCACGACGTGGGCTACATGGACATGTCCATGGCCTGCGGCGTGGAGCAGTTGGTCCTGGGCAACGACATTATCGGCATGGCCAAACGCTATCTCAGCGGAATGGAAGTGGACACGGAGCATCTGGCGATGGACGTCGTCGCCAACGTCGGTCCCGCCGGCCATTTTATGCAGCAACAGCACACCGCGAAACATCTGCGAACCCAGCTCTGGCGGCCGAAAGTATTCACCCGGAAGCCCTACGAAACCTGGAAAGCCGACGGCGCCAAAGACGTGGGAACCCGGATCAAGGAAGAAATCGTCCGCATTCTGGAAACCCATAAACCCGAACCATTATCGGAAACCGTTCTTTCCGAGCTGGACCGGATCAAAACCGAAGGCGAAAAGGAACTGGTCGCTTTGTAGACATCGAAGCAGCCATTGAAACCACAATCAGCAAGGAGGACTTTCGCAATGAAGAAAATCAAAAGGATGAACTGGTTTTGGATCGCCGTCTGCGCGGCGGCGCTCATTGTCTCTTCCCTGACCGGCCCTGCGTCGGCTTTGGCCAAACCAACGACCCTCAAAATGGCCACCGCCGATGGAACCAAGGGAAGCCCCGCCGGCGACAGCCTGGATTACTGGGCCAAGCTGATCAAAGAAAATTCCAACGGCGACATCGAGGTTCGGGTCTACTACCAGGGTGAACTGGGCGGCCAGCAGGAAACCTTCGACCAGTTTATCATGGGCGACATCGACATGATGCTGACCTGGCCGATGACGTCCTACGACAAACGCATCGGCGTTTTGTTCACGCCCTACATGCTGCTGAACTGGGAAGACGCCCTGGCCGCGTTCAAGCCCGGCGGCTGGATGAATCAAATCATGGAAGAACTCTTTAACGAGCTGGGGCTCAAATTTTTCGGCACCTGGCCGGAAGGCTTCAACGGCGTGGCGACCCGGGGCAAATACGCCACCACCATCGAAGGCGCCGAAGGCATGAAGGTCCGCACGCCCCCCGCCTTTCCCTGGGCGGACACCGTCCGTGCCATGGGTTACCAGACCGCCGACATCGCCTGGACCGAACTTTACACCGCCATTCAAACCGGCGTGGTGAACGGGGAGGCGGCCAATATCATTTTCTGGGACTACGAATATTTCCGCGACGTGCTGAATTACTATGTTCACACCAAACACAATTTCATGGCCGGCCTGCTGGCCATGAGTCAAAAATCCTGGGACAAGCTGAAACCGGAACATCAGAAAATCGTGCAGGACGCGGCGGTCGAAGTGATGGAAAAACAGTTCAAGGACGGCCGGGCCCTGGACGAGCACTACCGCCAACTGGCCATCGATCACGGCATCAAGTACATTGAGCTGAAGCCAGAGGAAAAAACCGCCTACGTCAAGACCATCCGCGAAAAAATCTGGCCGATGATGGACGAGGTCGTGGGGAAAAAGATCATGGACCAGGTCCGGGCCAAGGCAAGCAAACCGTAGCGCTTGACGTCTTTCACCGCGGCGGGTTTCCTTAACGGAGGCCGCCATGCAAGATCTCCTCGTCTGTTCCTCCGGAATCATTGAGGGGGGGTGCTTCTCCCCCTCTCTTTGCCGCGAACCGGGAGCGAGGGGGCGTTGAGAGAAGCGGCTCGTTGAATGGTTGTTGCGGGCGACGCGTGCTTGTCTTCAACTCACTTTGACCATTTGCCGGGGGGCGGGTCATGCCACTGAAAACCTTGGATCAAAAAACGCGGCGGGGTCTCAATGTCGTCTGCGTGATATTAAGCGTCGCGGTGGCCGTTCTGATGGTCACCGAGGTGGTGGGGCGTTATCTGTTCACCCGCGCGTTTCGTGGACTGCCGGAAATTTATTTGATGCTGGTCATGTGGCTGTACATGCTCGGCGCCGGGCTGGCCAGCGCCAACGATTCGCACTTGCGCATCGGCATTTTGGACCAATTCATCCAAAATCCCAAGGCGCGTCGCGCCCATCGCATTGTCGTCACCGGCTTGACGTTGATCATTACCTGTTTTTTCGTCTGGTGGGCGCTGGGGCTGATCCGATGGGCGTTTCAACGGCCCCAGACGACGCCGATTCTCAGGTTGCCCTGGTTGACGTCCCAGGCCAGCATCATGGCGGCCAGCCTACTCGTGATGATCTACAGCCTGCGCGACTTTTTCGCGGCACTGAAACCCAGGGACGCAGGCAATTCAACAAACGCCAACGGCGGGGAGGTCTGATTATGGGCGCGGTGGCGGCGATCGCGGGCTTGATTATTTTGATGTTGATTGGCGTTCCGGTGGCGTTCGCCTTCGCCGGGATGACGGTCCTTTTGAGCGTCTTTTACGACGTCAATTTCCAGTCCCTGATGCTCACCGGGTTTTGGTCCATGAACTCGGTCATCCTCATGGCGCTGCCGCTGTTCATCATGACTGGATATCTGATGCAAAGCGGCGGTCTGGCCAACCGGTTGATCGATTTCATCGAATCCATCGTTGGCCGGATTCCGGGTGGTTTGGGCATATCGATGATTCTGGCCGCCGGCGTGTTCGGCGCGATCTCCGGGACCGCCACGGCGGCGGTGGCGTCCATCGGGTCGCTGATGATCGATCCGCTGGAGGAGCGCGGGTATGGCCGGGCCTACACGAGCGCATTGCTGGGCATATCGTCGCTGTTGGGCATCCTGATCCCGCCAAGCATCACCATGATTTTGTTCGCCGCCGTGACGCGCCAGTCCGTGGCGGCCTGCTTCGCGGCCACCATCGGCCCCGGCATTCTTTTGATCATAGGGCTCAGCGCCGCTAACATGTTCATGCACCGCCTGTACCCGCCCAAAAACCCGGCGGCGGTTCAAAAAACCGCCCAAAGGGAAACGCCCCGCTTTTTTCCATCCGCCAAAAGCGCGCTCCCGGCGCTTTGCCTGCCGGTCGTCATCCTGGGCGGCATCTACGGCGGTTACTTCACCCCGACCGAAGCGGCGGCGGTGTCGGTCATTTGCGCTTTCGTGGTGGGGTTCTGGATCTACCGGGATCTGTCGTTGCCCCGACTTTGGCGCAGTCTCGCCGACGCGGCCGAAACCACCGGCGTGATTTTAATCATCCTGTTGTTTTCCCTCGTCGTGGGCCGGATCATGAGCATGGAGCGCATTCCCCAGGAGATTACGCGATTCATGATCGACACGTTTCATGATCCGGTCTGGATTCTGCTGGTGGTCAATCTGTTTCTGATCGTCGCCGGCATGATCGTCGACGATTTGAGCGTGACCGTTATCATTTCCCCGTTGCTGCTCCCGGTGATGGTGCAAAGCGGGGTTCATCCCATTCACTTCGCCGCCATCGTTGCCACCAGCGTGGTCATCGGGGCCAACAGCCCGCCGACCGCGCCGATTCTGTACATGGCGTGCCGCATCGGCAAAGTGGAAATTCACGAAACCATCGGTCCGGCCGTGGTGTTGATGGCCGTCGTCGCCCTGCCGGTGGCGTTGATCACCACGTTCGTGCCGGGCATATCCCTGTTTTTCCCCCGTTTGTTCGGCTTGATGTGACCAGACGAAAAACCTTCGCTGATTCGAACGGCGAATCGATCGCGAAACAAGAAAGGAATTCTGACGACAATGGCAAAAGAATACGACGTCATCATCATCGGGGCCGGCGTCATCGGCGCGGCCGTGGGGTTTGAAATGGCTAAAAAAGGCTACAAAACCCTGAACATAGACAAATACCCCGCCTCCGGGTACGGGTCCACCTCCAATTCCTGCGCCATCATCCGGCTGCATTATTCCACGGCGCCGGGCGTGGCCCTGGCCCGTGAAAGCTATTTTTACTGGCTGGATTGGAACAAATACCTGGGCGTGGCCGACCCGCGCGGGATGGCCCGATACGTCAACTGCGGCTGCCTGGTGACGAAAACCGAAAAAAACAAATATCTGAAAAACGTCATGGCCAGCCTGGACGATTTTCAAGTGGCGTATGAGGAACTGACGCCGGAAGAAATCCGCGAACGGTTCCCCTATGTGGACACCCGCCAGTACGGGCCGCCCAAACTCATGGATGACGAAGGCTTCGGCGAACCCACCGGCGACAGCGTCGTCGGGGCCATTTTCATGCCCGAATCCGGATTCATCACCGATCCACAATTGTCCACCCACAACCTCCAGGTGGCCGCCGAAGCCAGAGGCGGCGAATTCCTGTTCAACGCCGAGGTGGTCGATGTCCGGAAGGCCGACGGGCGCGTGGCCGGGGTGACCCTGAAGGACGGGACCCAGATCGACGCCCCCATCGTGGTCAACGTCTCCGGCCCCCATTCCTTTATCGTCAACCGGATGGCCGGCGTGGAAGAGGGCATGAACATCAAGACAAAGGCCCTGCGACAGGAAGTGGCGCATGTTCCCGCGCCGCCGGGGCTGGATTACGAAGTTCTGGGAACCATTATTTCCGACGGCGACATCGGCTGCTACTCACGGCCGGAAGTCGGCAACCATGTGCTGGTCGGGTCCGAAGACCCCGACTGCGACATCCTGGAATGGGTGGACGACCCGGACAACTACAACACGAACTTCACCGACCAGTGGAACACCCAGGCCATGCGCGAAGCCCAGCGTCTGAAAAATCTGCCCATCCCCAATAAAACCCAGGGCGTGGTCGACCTCTACGACTGCACCGACGACTGGCTGCCCATTTACGACAAATCCGACCTGCCTGGTTTCTACATGGCTGTGGGCACCAGCGGCAACCAGTATAAAAACGCGCCCGTGGTGGGCGCGATGATGGCCCATCTGATCGAAAAGGTGGAAGCGGGCCACGACCATGACAAGGACCCGGTGAAATATCCGATGAAATACACCCGGCGGGCCTGCGACATCGGGTTTTTCTCCCGCCTCCGTCAGATCAACCCGGACAGTTCTTTTTCCGTCATCGGCTGACAAAAAGGCAAAAACCCATGACCCGACACGACCCGATCAAAGCCATGTTCGACGCTCGCCGGGAATTCGGCGAGCACGGCGGGGTGACGCCGTCCATTTCCCGGTCGTCCACATTCACCGTTATGGAACCACACACCATGCCCGAAATATTTTGCGGGCTGCGCGGCCCGGAAAAAGGGGGCTGTTTTCTGTACAGCCGGCACTTCAACCCCACAGTGGACGTGCTGGACCGCTATCTGGCGGCCATGGAGGGAACCGAATCGGCGTTGAGCACGGCGTCGGGCATGTCGGCCATCAGCTGTACGCTGCTTCAGATCTGCCGGGCCGGCGACCACATCGTGTCCAGCCATACCATTTACGGCGGATCCTGGGCCCTGCTCCACGACCTGTTGCCGTCCATGGGCATCGTCACAACCTTTGTCAATCCGGCCAACACCGACGCTTTCGCCGACGCCATCCGTCCGGAAACCAAAGTCCTTTACGTGGAAACGGTGGCCAACCCGTCGCTGGCCGTGGCGGACATCCCGGCCCTGGCCCAACTGGCCCGCGACCGCCATCTGAAACTGGTCGTGGACAATACCTTCACCCCGCTGATCTTTTCCCCGGCGGCCATGGGCGCGGATGTGGTGGCCTACTCCCTGACCAAATTCATCAACGGCGCCAGCGATATGATCGGCGGCGCCATTTGCGCGGAAAAAGATTTCGTCTACCAGCTCATGGATCTGCACAAGGGCCGGGTGATGCTGCTGGGGCCGACCATGGACCCCCGGGTCGCTTTCGACGTAATCAACCGGCTGCCGCATCTGGGACTGAGAATGAAAGAACATAGCCAAAGGGGGCTCGCGGCCGCCGAACGGCTCAAGGAACTGGGCATTCCGGTGGCGTATCCGGGGCTGCCCGACCACCCGCAGCACGAACTGGCGACCCGGCTCATGAATCCCGGTTTCGGTTACGGCGGCATGCTCAACGTGGACTGCGAAACCGCCAGGCGGGCCGAAAAACTGATGTCGGTGCTGCAAAACGAGGTCCGTTTCGGTCTGATCGCGGTCTCTTTGGGCTTTTACGACACCCTGATGTCCTGTTCCGGATCGACGACCTCGTCGGAAATTCCGCCGGAAGATCAGGCCACCATGGGGCTGTCGCCGGGACTGGTCCGGATATCCATGGGGTTTACCGGCGATATGGAGGACGTGTTGGACCGTTTGACCAGAGGCGTGCGCCAGGCGGGGCTGACGTAAACCGCAGGGGAGGACGCTCCCGAAGGCGTTGCGCTTTTTAAAAATTCCATCAATTCAAGGAGAGGTCATGGGAGAAAAAACATCGCATCCGTATTTTGAAAGAATGCTGGCGGATCTTCGCGAAGGGAATTTGTCCCGCCGCGAGTTCCTGCGGTTGAGCGCCCTGCTTGGGGTTTCCGCCGGCGCCGCCGCGTCCGTCGCCGGATTGCCCATGGCGAAAGCTTCCTTTGCCGCGGCCCCCAAAAGAGGCGGCGTTCTCAGGATCGCCTCTCAAATCCAGAAAGTGGCGCATCCGGCCCAGTTTTCATGGATTCAACCGGCCAATATTTTCCGGCAAGTGGCCGAATACCTGACGCTGACGGGCCCCGACAACATCACGCGCCCCCTTTTGCTGGAAGGCTGGGAGGCCAGCGACGACCTGAAAACATGGACCCTTCTGCTGCGGAAGGGTGTCAAATTCAACAATGGAGACAGCTTCGTCGCCGACGACGTTGTTTTCACAATGAACCAGTGGTTGAATGAGGACACCAAATCTTCCCTGTACGGACTGATCGGCGGCTACCTGTCGGCCGGCGGGATTGAAAAAGTCGACGACCAAAAAGTGAAACTCCACCTGAACCGACCTGAAATCGCCCTGCCGGAGCACCTGCACCATTTCCCCGCCCTTATCCTGAATCATCGCACCTTCGAGGGGGACTTCCTGAAAGCGCCCCACGGCACAGGTCCCTACACCCTGGAAAAATACAGCGAGGGCGAAGTGGCCATCCTCAAAGCCCGCGCCGATTACTGGCAAACGGGCGCCGACGGCAAACCGCTGCCCTATCTGGAAGGAATGCGCTTCATCGACCTGGGATCGGATCAGGCGCCGTTGATCTCCGCCCTCAAATCAGGAGAGGTCGATTTGCTGGACAATTCGGACAATCCCGATCCGGCGGTGATGAAATCGGTTCAGGGCGAAAAGCATATTCGCGTCCTGCCGGCGAGCACCGCCCAGACCCGCGTATTGAGAATGCGGGTGGATCAGGACCCATGGAAGGACAACCGGGTTCGGACGGCGTTGAAACTATGCCAGAACCGGGAAAAAATTCTCGCCCTGGCATTCCAGGGCGAAGGTCTGGAGGGGCAGGACGTCCACGTTCATCCGAACCATCCGGAATACTGTCCCATCGAAACGCCCGGCTACGATCCCAAAAAATCCAAAAAGCTTCTGGCCGAGGCCGGCTTTCCGAACGGATTGAAAATCGAACTCTCCATCTGCGGTCAATGGATCGATGTGGTGAGGTACGCCGAGGTGCTGAAGGAAGACGCCCGGCCGGGGGGCTTTGACATCCAGATCAAATCGATGTCCGCCAGCCAGTATTGGGAACAATGGACCGAGGTGAGTTTGGGCGTCACCCCCTGGACCCACCGCCCCCTGGGAACAATGGTTTTGAATTTAGCTTACGTGGCGGACCAGGACGGCAAACCCGCGGCCTGGAATGAAACCCGATGGGTGGATGCGGAATTCTCCGAACTGTTGAGCCAGGCCAACGGAATCCTGGACGCCAAAGAAAGAAGCAAGGTTTTCTGCAAACTGGAAAAAATTCAACAGGAACGCGGCTCCATCGGCATCCCCTACTGGATGAATGTCTGGCTTTGCGTCAACAAACGGGTCATGGGGGTGGAAGCCCATCCCACCTTGTACATGCAATTCAACAATGCATGGCTGAACGCTTGAGCGATCGCCGCGAACCAGCGTGTCGCACGCGGTTTTTGACGGAAGACCAGATTGAAGACCTGAAGCGGACGGCCCTGAACCTGATGATGTTCCCCGGGTTCAGGGTGTGCCACCCCGAAGCGTTGCGGCTGCTAAAGAAAGCGGGCGCCGTCGTCCGGGAGGAACGGGTCGGGATTCCGGAAGACATTGTCGCCGCCAGCCTCGAATCAGTTCCCAAGGGGTGGACGATTTTTGACCGGGCGGGCCGGGAAGCCTTGCGGGTGCGCGGCCGGAATTCGTATTTCGGCACTTCCACGGCAGCGCCCAACACCCTGGATTTGTCGTCCGGGCAGGTGAGATCCACATGCCTGGGCGACATCAGACAAGGGGCCGTGATGGCCGACGCCCTTGAACACATCGATTTCGTCATGCCCTTCGGTTCCACCCGGGAAATGCCCGAATCCGCGGCGGACCTTTCCGAATTCGAGGCCCTAATTACCCACACCTCCAAGCCCCTTGTGTTTTTGGGCAGATCCGGAAGATCGCTGGAATGGGTGATCGAAATGGCCTCGGCCGCCGCCGGCGGTCTGAACCGACTCCAGGAAAAACCATTTTTAATCGTTTTCCCCGTGCATCTCTCCCCATTGGTTTTCCCCCGAAACGCCTGCGAGCGGCTCATGACCGCCGCCGCTTACGGCATCCCCCAGGTCCCCAGTTCCGCGGTTCAAATGGGGGCGACGGGCCCCATCACAGTGGCCGGTTCAGTGGCGCTGGCGCTGGCCGAAGGGCTGTTCTGCATTGTGTTGTCGCAATTGAAAAATCCGGGATGCCCGGCGGCCCTGGCCGCCAACTTCGCGATCCTGGACATGTCCACCTCCCTCGTCAGCCTGGCGGCCCCTTCGGTTAGTCTGGCGTACAGCCTGCACGCCGAAGTGGCCCAATCCTATGGAATCCCGACCTGGGGTCTGGCCGGCGCCACCGACGCCAAAACCATCGACGCCCAGGCCGGCATCGAGGCGACGTTCCATATTTTCGCCCAGGCCCTTTCCGGTGTGAACCTGATCCACGACGTGGGGTACATTGATTCCGCCATGACCTGTTCTCCCTTGCAATTGCTGATGGGCAACGAGATCATCGCCATGGTCCGACAATATCTCAAGGGCGCGGAAATCAACGCCGACACCATGGCCGCCGACATTATCGAAACCATCGGGCCCGGAGGGCAGTTTCTGACCCATGGCCACACCCTCAAATATTTGAGAGAATCCTTCTGGCGCCCGGCTGTCTTCAACCGGCAAGCGAGACCCCAATGGGAGCGCAACGGTTCCAAGACCATGGAAACCGTTCTGAAAGAAAAGGCGGCCGCCATCCTGGACCAGCACCGGCCCGCCCCATTGGATGAAGCCGCGCTTTCGGAAATCGCGATGATCAAAAGGAGGGGCCGAAAGACATTGCGCGAGGACGCCGATGGCGCGCCGGGTTCATGATGACCCTGAAAAGGCAACATATGCCAGACCCGGCAACGCCCTGATAAACCGATTTCGAAGCCGAATCCCAGACCTCCGAGGTTTTCAAAACCTCGGAGGTCTTTTTTTGGTGAAAACACCCCCAAGGCGTTGTGTGGCCTGGAATGCCAGACGCTTTCGGGGTTTGAAATCTCTGTCAATCATGATGAAATCAGATTTCCGTAAAATCCGTTACCATCAGGAAAATTTGTATTTCCACAGACGTAAAAGTGGTAGATTGACCGCTCGCATGGGCGAAAAAAAGGAGGAGGTACACCTTCAGACATGAACTACATTTTAAGGAGGTAAGCGATTATCAATCCACCGGAGAGCCATTTAGAAAAAGTCGGCACGGAAATTTTTAGGGAAATTTCAAACAACTTTCCTGTCGCATCGGCCAGCGATGAGTTTTTTTATTTTCCCCAGGCCAAAGCGCAAGACCCTGACTGGACCGTTTGGGATCGCTTTTCACCTGAATATATAATAGAGTTTGCCGGCAAATTGTCCCTGTGGGAAAATGAGATCGATGAATTATCATTAAACGCCCCACCTGTTGAACCCGCCGATTCCGCAAGATTAAAATTATTCTATGTTCGCAAACAACGGTTGGCATCTAACTTGCTGTGGCTAAAAATAATGTTTCAATATGCTCTAAGGCTCCTTCTTTTCTTATCAGTTTCTTTGCTTCGGCGGGGATTTTCCTACTGTGTGATCGCATTTTTTCAAATTCGCGCATGAACAAGTGACTGTCGATTTGCGCAAACCTTTCCTCCAGGCATCTTGTTTCCCCGAGCAGAATTTCAAGATAATCGTCGTTTTCCAGGTTTTTTGTCAGCAGCGTTTCCGGCAGCATCGCGCCAATCGGTCTTTTCAAAGAAACGGAGCCGCTTTTCCTGCGCAGCGTTCTTTTTAGGTCCCTGAAAACGCGCTCCATGATGTTGTTCGTTCGTTGAGGCTGAATCAGGGTTTCGCTTCCGGAGATTTCGCAGGGAATCGGATCAGCGAACAGCTTCCGGCGATATTTCCCGATTTGGTCGAGCATTTTGCGGTGCGTCTTCTCTGTGGACGCATCGTATTTGCTCTCAAAGTCGGAGACTTTGCGGGATATTGATTTCATCTCGCAATCGTCCCCGTCATCGTTCAATCCATCCTTGCCGTCCGGCATGGCAATTTTCAGGGCCTCTCTGAGTTCCCTGAAAACGATTTCGTTTTTCTCCAAATTACCGACCGCCTGCTCGAAGCCGTCGTCCTCCGCAATTCGCTGCAACAGCTTTTTGAGTTGATAAAAAGGTTTGCAATCTTTTTGACCGAGCAATTCGACGATTTTTCCGTATCCGGCGACAAGCCGTCTGTAGAAAAGAAAGTGCCGCATATCGAACGGAAAGCCGTACCCGGAAAGCTCGGACGCATCGAAAATCCAGTGGATGATCAGCAAGCTCCCTATGGCTCTGTCCAAGCCTGCGCTCGAAATCCTTGGCCTTGCTTTTCATCGCCGTCCGTATTTTG
>CAYSLC010000172.1:0-6222 GCA_964431545.1 uncultured Desulfobacteraceae bacterium
TCCAAGGAGGTGGAGTCATGGCGAAATCGCCCGATCAGACCGCCCCCCAGGAGGTGATCGAGCGATTGCTCGATGCCGAAGGGGAGGCCGGGGACAAGGTGAAAGAGGCCAAGAAGGAGGCCAGGGAGATCGTCGACGGGGCCAGGGAGGAGGCGGAGGAACTGGCCGAAAAGGTGAAATCCGACGCCCGGAAGGAGGCGGACCGGATCATCGAAGAGGCGAAGGAGGACGCGGGCGAAGCCGCCGAACGGGTGGAATCCGGAGCCGGATCCGACGCCGCCTCCCTGCGGCGCCATGCCCGGGAGAACATGGACGGCACGGTGGAATACCTGGTGGATTGGGTCACCGGAAACCTCGGGGACGAGAGCGGATCCCGTTGATGGGGGCCTTCCGATATGCCGCGGCCCATGCCGCCGTCCGGGGGGATCTGGGCGGACTGCTGGAGGAGCGGACCTGGCGGCGGCTTCTCTCCGCCTCCGGGCTGGAGGAGATCCTTTCGGTGCTCAGCGGCACCCCTTACGGCGATGCGGTGGTGGACCTGGCGCCGGAGATCGAGACCGTGGAGATCGCCCTGCGGGGGGCCGTGGCCGAGCGGTTCCGCCTGCCCCTGACGTTCCTGCGGGGCCGGGGCCGGGACCTGCTCGACTGGCTCTGGCGCTCTTTGGAGGTGGACAACCTGATCAAGATCATCCGGGGCATTCACGGCGGCGTGCCGGGTTCGCGGATCCGGTCGATGCTGGTCGACCTGGGATCCGCCTCCGGACTCCCCTGGGATCGAATGGCGGGCGCCGGATCGATTCCCACCCTGATCGATCGGATCGGGGCGGATCCGACGGGTCGAGCTTACGCCAAAGCCCTGAGGGACGCCCGGAACGCCTATGAGCGAAAAGGATCGTCCGCTGTTTTGGAGATGGCCTTGAACGGCGCCTACCACCGGAAGCTGGTGGACCTGACCGACAGCCTGCGCGTCATCGACCGGCGGGAGGCCCGGACCCTGATCTGCACCCTGGTGGACGGTCGGAACTTCTTGTGGGTCTACCGGGCCCGTCAATTTTTCCGCCTGGCCCCGGAGACCATCCTCAGCCATGTCATGCCGCCCCAACGATACATGGACGCCGCCGCTTTGCAGGACGCGGCCGCCGGAGCCCCGCTCATGGAGACCCTCCGCCGGCGGTGGAAAGCCACCCTGCCCGGCGTGGAGGCCCTGGCGGGCAAATCCGAGCGGGAGGCCCTGGTGGCGCTGGAGTTTTACTTCCGCCGCCATCTTTGTGGCCTGGCCCGCCACGCCCTGTTGGGGAACCCGTTCCACCTGGGCGCCGTCCTGGCCCACACCTTTCTGGTGGAGAGCGAGCTGGACGACCTCATCACCGTACTGGAGGGCCGGGTCAACGGGGTATCGCCGGACCGGATCCGGGGATGGTTGATCGGGCCGGGAGGGCGCTCATGAACCGGGCGAGGGTGATCCTGACCATCCACGAGGCCGATCTGTTCGCCGTGGCCGCCGCCCTGTTCCCCATGGAGAGCCTTCGGATGGAGCCGTGCGGCGATGGGGACGGCTCCTCCCCCGGGGAGGGCCCGAATCGATGGACGTCGGCTCCCGACCGGCTGGAAGAACTCCAGAACCGGATCCGAAGGATGATCGAAACCCTGGAGATCCGGCCGCCCAAGGTCCGGCCGGATCCGCTGCGCCGGGGCATCGCGCCGGATCGGGACGCGGCGGAGATGGCGGATGCCCTCTCCGATCTGGAGGACCGGGTGGCGGACTGGGGCCGGCGCAACGAGGATCTCGAAAACAAGATGGAGCGGGCCCGCGCATGGCACCGGGCCCTCGAACAGATGGAACCGACCGGTCTTTCCCTCCGCCGGTGCCGGTCTCTCACGTACCTGTGGATCACCCTCGGCCATGTCCCCACGGGCCAGATGCGACGGGTCGAACTGATTTCTCCACGGACCCCCATGGCGATTCTTCCCCTTTCCGCGACACAGGGCCGGACCTTGGTGGCCGCCGCGGCCCTGCCCCAGGGGCGGACGATCCTGGAGCGGGTCCTGACATCCCTTTTTTTCGAACCCCTCCCGCCGCAAGGGGATACGGCCGCGGAGACGCTCCAAGAGGCCCGGGAGAACCTGGCGTCCCTGGAGCGACAGGGGGAAGAACTCAGGGAGCGGCGGGATCGGCTCTCCCGGCAATGGCGGGGGCGGTTGATCGCCATGTGGGACCGGACCGACGCCGAAAAGAAGGCTCTGGCCCTTGTCGTCCGGAGCCGCCCCTGCCGCCGGGGCGTTCCTTCCGGCGTCGACGGGGAGGCGGGAAGGGAGCCCTACAGGCTTTTGTCGGGGACCATTTCCGACGATTCCGCCGAACAGGAGCGGCTGATCGATACGGTCCAGGGGGCGGCCCGACGTCCCCACGCCGTCTGCATCGATCCGTCGCCGGTCACGGAGGCGGCCTGATGCTGTTCTCCCCGGCCCCCATGCGGGGCGTCAACCTCTACGTGTGCGCCGAGGAAGTGGAGCGGACCGCCGTGGCGCTGGCCCGGCTGCGCCGGTTCCATATCCACCCTCTCCGAGCCGACGGATGGTCGGATCCGAGCCCCGAATGGGAGGACCTCCGCCAACGGCTGGCCGACCAGCGCCAGCGGTTCGACGCCCTCCTGGAAGACCTCGGGGTGGACCGCCGCGCAACCCCGCCCCCCCGGCGCCTGATCCCCGGCGAGGATGCCGAGGACGTGTCCGGCGGGCTTCGGGAGGCGGAAGCGGCGGTAGGGGACTGGCGGGACCGGAAGCGGCGGGTCGAAGGGGAGGTCGAACATCTCCGGTACCTCATCGAGGAGGTTTCGTTCATCGAGCACCTGCGGATGCCCGTGGAGGAGATCCGGAATCCCGCCTACCTCCACTGGGTGGTGGGCACCATGGACAGGGAGAAGCTCGACACCCTCCAGTTCGCTCTGTTCGGCCCCGGCGGGGACCGGTCCGGTCGCGCCCGGGGGCGCCGGCGGCCCTCCATGCGGAAGGTCAACATCTTCGTGGACGAGTCGACCGTGGCACCGGCCGCCCTCTCCCTGATGCTCCTTTCGGAGTTCCGCTTCGTGGAATCCCGGGGCGAGGGATGGTCCAGGGCGTCCGACCGCTGGGGGGGACTGGGGCGGGAATATGCGGACCTGACCGATCGGTTGGAGAGGCTTCTGGAGGTGCTCTCCATTCCCCGCCCGGAGGTGGGGCCGGATGAACGGGCCGCCCCCCTCACCGACGCCGACGGAATCCGCGACGCCCTGGAGCGTCTCGAACCGGAGGTGAACACCTGGGAATCCCGCAGGCGGGAGGCACGGGAGACGGTCGACCGGCTGCGGTCCCTGCGGCGGGGGCTGGCGGTTCTGGCCCCCCTGGCGATCCCCCTTTCCGCGATGCGGAACCCGGCCTATCTTTCCTGGTCGGTGGGGATCCTTCCCAGAGAGCGGATGGAGCGGTTCCGGGTCGTCCTCTTCCGGATCCCGGCCGTGGTGATGCCGATCCCGTGTCCGGATCACGGGGATCGGGTCCTGATCCTCACGGCGACCGACCGGAGCCATGCCCACCTCATCTCCGAGATCATGGGGGAACTCCACGGCGAAACCATCCCCCTTCCGGAGGGGTACGAGGGAACCCCGGACGAGGCCCTCCGGTCCCTGGAAAGCGATACGGCCGACGCCCGGGCGGCGCTGGATGATCTCGACCGGGCCGGGGAACGCCTTGCGAATCGCCGCCGGCAGCAGCTATTGACCCTCTGGCGCCGGGCGTCCACGGACGCCCGTGCCGCCGAAGCCGTCACCCGGTTCGCCCGCCACGGCCATGATTTTCTCATTTCCGGATGGATCCCCGGAGAGAACGTCACCGAAATGGTCACGGCTCTGGAGACCGCTGCCCGGGGACGGGCCGAGATCGAAGTGGTGGAGCCGCCATCCGAAAAGGCGGGATCCGCCGTTTCGCTGATGCTTTTCCGGATCCCGCTGATCCTCATCCCCGTGGCCGTCAAGGGGGACCGGCTTCTGGTGGTGGCCGCCACCGACCGGCGCCACGCCGACATCCTCGACCGGGCCCTGGCCGGGGTCTTCATCGATCCTCTCCCCCTGCCGGAGGATGTGCGGGGAATCCCCTCGGAGGTGCTGCCGGAGCTGAAACAGAGGCTCGCACGGGCCCAGGAGGCCCTTTCGGATCTGGACCGGGAACGGCGGCGGCTGGCCCGGCACTGGACCCGGCGCCTGTTGGCCCTCCGGCGGGTGGCCGAGAGCGGGTACCGGATCGCCTCCGCCGTCACGCGGCTGCCCCACCGGAAGGGGACATTTCTGATCCCCGGCTGGGTTCCGGAGCCGGCGGTCCCCGATCTGATGGCCGCGGTGGAGACCACCACCGGGGGACGGGCCGATGTGGAACTGGTTTCGCCGGCGGCGGGCGGACGGCGGAATCCGCCGTCCCTCATGCGGAACTTGCGGATCTTCCGGCCCTTTGAGGCCATGGTTCGGACCTTCGGATCCCCCGGATACGATGAGATCGATCCCACGCCGGTGGCGGCCCTCTTCTTCGTTCTCATGTACGGTATGATGTTCGGCGACGTGGGGCACGGGCTTCTGCTGATGCTCCTGGGCGGCGCGCTCGCTTATCGCGGCCGGGGGATGATCTCGTCCCTGGGCGCGGTTCTCGGGGCCGCGGGGGCCGGCGGCGTCGCCTTCGGGTTCCTCTACGGGAGCCTCTTCGGCCGGGAGGATCTCCTGCCCGCGCGATGGTTACGCCCACTGGAAAACATGGTCGACCTGCTTCTCGCGGCGGTGGCCGGCGGCGTGGTGATCCTCCTTTTGGGGTTCGCCGCCGCCCTGGTCAACAGCTTCCGGACCCGCCGGTGGGGGGACCTGCTCTTCGGCGGGAGCGGCATCGCCGGCGTCTGGCTCTATGCCGGACTGGTGGGCGGTGGAACCGCGGCCGCCCTGGAGATGATCTCCCCGTCGACGCTACCGGTTCTGCTGGCGCCGCCGGCGGTGCTCCTGGTTTTCCGGGAGCCGCTGGGCCGGCTCGTCCATGGACGTCGCCCCCTCATGGAGGGGGACACCGGAACCTCCGTGGTCCAGGGGCTTTTCGAACTCTTCGAAACGGTGCTGAGCGACATCAGCAACACCCTCTCCTTCGTCCGTCTGGGGGCCTTTGCGGTGGCCCACGCCGGGTTCATGAAGGTGATCTTCACGCTGGCGGAGGGGGCGGGGCCCGTGGCGCGGTGGGCGATCCTGGTCGTCGGCACGGCCCTGGTGGTGGGGTTCGAGGGGCTGGTGGTGGGGATCCAGGCCCTGCGGTTGGAATATTATGAATTCTTTGGGAAGTTTTTCAGCGGCAGGGGCGTCGCGTTCCGCCCCTTCCACCTGTAGGGAGCGCGGAAACGATGTGGCTTCCCGGACGACAACAGGTAACGAGAACAGAGGAGGAGGAATGATGTTGACCATGCAGACGGCCGCCGGCGCGGCCCTGACCCTGATGCTGGTGCTCCTGGCCTTTTCCCGGATGACCCGCGTCCAGCGGGTCAAATCGGTGGTGGGCGGGTTGATGATCGTGAACCTCATCCTGGTCCTGGCCGGGGGCGCCCTGGTGCTCACGGGGGGGCCCCTGTTCGCCCAGGAGACCTCGTCCGGGGAATCGGGTGCCGGTTCCGGCGGCGGCGGGGGCGGCCTCAAGGCGATGGCCGCCGCCGTCTCCGTTGGCCTGGCAGTTATCGCCGCCGGCATCGCGGTGGCCGCCACCGGCGCCGCCGCCATCGGCGGCATGGCCCAGAACCCGGACATCTTCGGCCGGAGCCTCGTCTTCGTGGGCCTGGCCGAGGGGATCGCCATCTACGGCCTGATCATCTCCTTCATGATCCTCATGGGGTTCGGCGGATAGACGGGGGTGCGGATCATGAGTTTCCATGCCATCGGCGACCGGGACACGGTGCTGGGATTCCGGCTGGTGGGCGGCCGGGGGACGGTGGCGGAGGGGCCGGACCAGGCCGCGTCGGCCCTGTCGGACGCCCTGAACGACCCCTCCCTCCAGGTGGTGTTCATCACCAGCCCGCTGGCCGACGGGATCCGGGAACGGGTGGACCGGCTCAAGATGACCCGGCTCCGGCCCCTGGTCATGGAGATCCCCGGCAGGGGGGGCGAAGCCCCGGCATCATCCATCGGGCGGATGGTCCGCCAAGCCATCGGCATCAACGTCTAGGAGGCATCC
>CAYSLC010000172.1:6322-12134 GCA_964431545.1 uncultured Desulfobacteraceae bacterium
AGGAGGCATCCATGGCAAGAATCATCGGAGACGCGGACGAACTGATCACCGCGGTGCGTCACATGGCCGGGAGCGACGCCCGACAGATCCGCCGGGAGGCCGAGGCGGAGGCGGAGAAGATCCGGAACACGACACGGGAGGCGGCCGATCGCCGGCGGGAGTCGATCCTCGGGGAGGCCCGGGAAAAGGAATCGGAGATCCGCCGGACCCGGCGGGCGGAGGCGGCGCGCCGGGAGCGGGAGGACCGGCTCCGGGACCGGCAGGCGGTACTGGACGAGATCTGGGAGAGGGCGGAAAAGCGGCTACGCGACCTGACCGGGGAGGAAGAGGCCTATGAAGAATGCCTCCGGCGGCTGACCCTGGCGGGGGTGGAGGTCCTCGGACCCGGAGAGCACACGGTGGCGGCCTGTGCAAAAGGGCACCCGAAACTTACCGAGGAGCGGCTCTCCCAATGGGCCGGGACGGCCTCCGAACGGACCGGCGGGGAGGTCTCTTTGACCGCGGCGCAAGAGCCCCTCTCCGAGGCCTGGGGAGGACTGGTGATCCGGGATGCGTCGGGCCGGCGGCGGGTGGATCTGACCTTTCCGGCCCGCCTTCGCCGGGCCCGGGAGGAGATGGTGGAACAGGTCATGGATCGGCTGGTGAGGCCATGAGCGAACCGGTGGGGACCCTTCGGCGGATCAGCGAATTCATCGTTCACGCCCGGCTCACCGGGCCGTTGACCATGGCCGAGCAGGTCCGGGTGGGGGAGGAGGCGCTTACGGCCGAGGTGATCGGCCTTGCCGCCGGATCTGCGACCATCCAAGTATACGAGGATACCACCGGCCTGCGTCCCGGCGCGCCGGTCCGCCGGACGGGCCGCCCCCTCTCCGCCGTCCTGGGGCCCGGACTCATCGGAAGCGTCTTCGACGGGATTCAACGTCCCCTGGATGTGCTTCGGGAACGATCGGGAATACGGATCCGGCGGGGGATCCGCCCCGCCGCCCTCGATCCCGATCGGCAGTGGACCTTTTCGCCCCACGCCTCCCGGGGGGACGACGTTTCCGCCGGCGACCTCCTGGGAACCGTCGAGGAGACGCCCCTCATCGAACACCGGATCCTGGTGCCGCCGGGGATTTCCGGAACGGTGAAGGAGATCGCCGAAGAGGGGGCGTACGGCGTCGACGACCGCATCGCGGTCTTGGCGGACGCCGCCGAAGCGGAGCACCCCCTGACCCTGTCCCAGCGATGGAGCGTCCGGCGTCCCCGTCCCGTGCGGGAGCGGCTCCGGCCCGACGTGCCCCTCATCTCCGGCCAGCGGGTCATCGACACTTTTTTTCCCCTGGCCAAGGGCGGGGCCGCCGCGATCCCGGGCGGGTTCGGCACCGGCAAGACGGTGATCCAGCACGCCCTGGCCCAGTGGTCCGACGCCGACATCATCATCTATATCGGTTGCGGCGAGCGGGGCAACGAGATGACCGAAGTCCTGGAGGATTTCCCCCGGCTGAAGGATCCCTGGTCCGGCCGGCCGCTCATGGAGCGGACCCTGCTGATCGCCAACACCTCGGACATGCCGGTCTCCGCCCGGGAGTCCTCCATCTACACCGGCGTGACCATCGCCGAATACTACCGGGACCAGGGGTATGACGTGGCCCTGATGGCCGATTCCACCTCCAGATGGGCCCAGGCCCTCCGGGAGATCTCCGGGCGCCTGGAGGAGATGCCCATCGAGGAGGGGTATCCGGCCTACCTGCCGGCCCGGCTCTCCGCGTTTTACGAGCGGGCCGGCCGGGTTGAGACCCTGGGGGGACGGACGGCCTCGGTCTCCCTCATCGGGGCGGTATCGCCGCCCGGCGGCGACTTCTCCGAGCCGGTGACCCGCCACACCCAGCGGTTTACCCAGGTCTGGTGGGCCCTGGACCGGGACCTGGCCCACCAGCGCCACTACCCGGCCGTGGACTGGCTGGGGAGCTACAGCCTCCTGGCCGAGGAGGTGGCCCGATGGTGGCGTCAAGAGGTCGATGGGGAATGGAGCGATCTGCGAAACCGTGCCATGGCGGTTCTCCACGAGGAATCCTCCCTCCGGCAGCTGGTTCAGTTGGTGGGCCCGGACGCCCTTTCCGAGCCGCAGCAATGGGTGCTCACCGGCGCACGTCTCCTCCGGGAGGGATTTCTCCAACAGAACGCCCTCCACCAGGTGGACGCCTATTCGGTTCCCGAAAAGCAGGTGAAGCTGCTCCGGCTGCTGGTGGAGGTGTACCGGAAGGGCCGCGATCTTCTGGACGACGGGATCCCCCTCCATCGGATCCGGGAGACCGCCCGGCCGGGCGACCTGATCCGCCTGCGCAACGAGGTGCCCAACGACGACCTCGGTGGATTGGACCGGCGGCATGAGGCGCTGATGAAGGACCTGGAGGGATTGCGATCCCCGTCCGGCCAGGCGACGGAAGAACCGGAGGCGGGTTCCGGGGAACGGGAAGCATCCGCCGACGCGGAGGCGCCGGCCCATGAGGGGCCGCGGTCCGGAGGCGGCGAGGAGAACGTAGAAAAAGAGGACGAAAAAGAAAAGGAAGCGGCAGAATGAACGACACCCGGCGGGGAGTGGAGGCGTCGTCGTGAAGGGCGCGTTTATCCGGGAGTATGACGGCGCCCACAGGCTCGAAGGTCCCATCCTGGTGGTGGAGATCGCCGGGGACGTGGGGTACCGGGAGCTGGCGGAGATCGTCTCCCCCGACGGCGGAGTCCGCATGGGACAAGTGCTGGAGGTCAGCGAGGACCGGGCCGTGGTCCAGCTCTTCACCGACAGCCACGGCCTCGATCCCTCGGACGTCCGCATCCGGTTCCGGGGCCACCCGCTGCTGGCGCCGGTGGCCCGGGAGATGCTGGGCCGGATCTTCGACGGCATGGGGCGTCCCCTGGACGGACTGCCGGAACCCGTCCCCGAGGAGCGGGTCGACGTCAACGGAGCGGCCCTGAACCCGACGGCGAGACACTACCCCCGGAGCCATATCCGGACCGGGATCTCCGCCATCGACGGCATGAACACCCTGGTGCGGGGCCAGAAGCTGCCCATCTTCTCCGGCAACGGGCTGCCCCACAACCGGATGGCCGCCCAGATCGCCCGGCAGGCCCGGGTGGCCGGCGAAGAGGCGTCCTTTGCCATCATCTTCGCGGCCATGGGGGTCTCCCACGATACCGCCGAGGAATTTCGGAACTCCCTCGAAGAGAGCGGCGCCCTTCCCCGGGCCGCCCTGTTCCTCAACCTGGCCGACGACCCGGCCGTGGAGCGGATCATCACCCCCCGGGCGGCCCTGAGCCTGGCCGAGTTTCTCGCCTTCCGCCGGGACATGCACATCCTGGTGATCCTCACCGACATGACCAACTACGGGGAGGCCCTTCGGGAGATCTCCAACCGCCGGGGCGAGGTCCCCACCCGGAAAGGGTTCCCGGGGTATCTCTACAGCGACCTGGCCTCGATGTACGAGCGGTGCGGCCGGGTCCGGGACCGGGACGGCTCCGTCACCATCGTGCCGATCCTCACCATGCCCAACGACGATATCACCCACCCCCTGCCCGATCTGACCGGCTACATCACCGAGGGGCAGATCGTCCTGAGCCGTTCCCTCCACCGACAGGGGATCTACCCGCCCATCGACGTGCTCCCCAGCCTCTCCCGCCTCATGAAGGACGGCATCGGGGAGGGGGAGACCCGAAAGGACCATCAGGATTTGGCCAACCAGCTTTACGCCGCCTACAGCGAGGTGCAAAACGCCCGGAACATGGCCCAGATCATCGGGGAGGAGGACCTCCCCCGGCGGGACCGGAACTACCTGCGGTTCGGCGAGGCGTTCGAGGGGCGGTTTTTGAAACAGGGGGATCATGAATCCCGCTCCGTGGCGGAGACCCTCGATCTCGGCTGGACGGTGCTCTCCCGACTGCCCCGGGAGGAGTTGACCCGGGTGAGCCGGGACCAGATCGACCGCCGGTACCCGGAGGGGGGCCGCGCGGAGGAAAAGGAGGGGGAAGCAGAAACGGAGGAGGGAAGGAACGAGAAGGAAGAGACCGAGAAGGCGGAAACGCGGACGGAGGAGGGATAGCCCATGGCCGACGTGATGGACGTCAGCCCCACACGGGGGACCCTGCTCCGGCTCCGGGAGGATCTGGAAGGGATCCAGGCCCGCCATGATCTCCTCGACCGGAAGCGGGAGGTCCTGGTCCGGGAACTCATGGACCGGCTGGAGAAGGCGGAGGAGCTGGAGACGGAGAGCCGGGACCATTTTCAAGAGGCCCACGAGGCGATCCGGATGGCCCGCATGCGGATGGGCAGCGATCGGGTCGATTCCATCGACCTCTCCCCGGCGGCATGGGTGGAGGCGAAGGTGACGACCCATACCCTCATGGGGGTGAAGATGCCCCAAGTGGAACTCGACATCGACGCCTCGGCGCTCCCCTACGGCCTCCACGACACCAGCGCGGCCCTGGATGAGGCGAGGGAGAAGTGGCTGGACGTGCTCCGGTTCCTGGGGGAGGCCGCGGAGACCATCACCGCCGTCTGGCGCCTGGCCGTGGAGATGCGAAAGACCCGGCGGCAGGTCAACGCCCTGGAGACGACCCTCATCCCCCGGTACCGGCGGACCATCGGGTATATCGAAGGCCGCCTGGAGGAGGAGGAACGGGAGGACGTGGTCCATGCCAAGCAGGTGAAGAAGATGTCCGGAGAAAGGAAGTGATCCCGAATGGACGATTCCCATGGATGACCTGAACCGATGGTGGGGGTGGATCGCCCGCCATTTCGATACGATCCTCGATATCTCCGCCTGGCCCCTGTGGGCGGATGTGACCGCCTTTCTTGCGGCGGCGGCCGTCATCACCCTCGCCGGGACCAAGCTGTCGGACCTGGCCGATCGGCTCGCCGACCGCACGGGCCTGGGGGAGGCGATCACCGGGACCCTTTTCCTCGGCCTGGTCACCGCCCTGCCGGGGCTGACCGCCTCGGTGGTGGCGGCCCTGGACGGCCGTCCGGCCCTGGCCATCAGCAACGCCATCGGCGGCATCGCCATCCAGACCTGCTTTCTTGCCGTGGCCGACGTGGCGCACCCCAAGGCCAACCTGGAGCACGCGGCCGCATCGGCCACCAACATGATCCAGACGGCGCTCCTGGCGATCCTGCTGGTCCTGGTGATCCTGGGCCTGACCAGCCCGGACACCGCCATGGCCCATGTCCATCCCATGACCCCGATCCTCTTTCTGGCCGCCGGCTTCGGCTTCTGGATCGCCTACCGCAGCGCCCAGCAACCCATGTGGAAGCCCCGAAAGACCGCCCTCACGGTGGAGGATATCCCCGAAGAGGAGCACGAACACGAGCACCTGGGCAGATTGCTCCTCTTCTTCGGCGCCAGCGCGGCCCTTCTGATCCTCGCCGGCGCGGTGGTGGCCCGGACCACCGGGGAGATCGCCGAGGCGACCGGGATGAGCGAGACGGTGGCCGGGGGGCTGCTCTCCGGGGTCGCCACCTCCCTGCCGGAGCTGGTCACCACGGTGGCCGCCGTCCGCCAGGGCGCCCTGACCCTTGCCGTGGGCGACATCATCGGCGGCAACTTTTTCGATGTGCTCTTCGTCTTCGCGGCCGACCTGGTCTACTTCAAAGGCTCCATCTACCACTCCGAAGGCGTCGGCGAGCGGGAGGTCTTCCTCACCGCCCTGGCCGTTCTGCTCAACATCATCTTCCTTCTGGGCCTCATCTTCCGCCAGCGCACCGGCCCCGCCAACATCGGCGTGGAGAGCATCATGATGGTGGTCTTCTACGCGGCCGGGTTTGTGGTGTTGAGTCTCT
>CAYSLC010000173.1:0-12087 GCA_964431545.1 uncultured Desulfobacteraceae bacterium
CTCGGACTTCACTACAGAGCTGTCGGCTAAACTTTGCTCTGGTGGGACTTCCACGACTACACTGTGTGGTCACCCACTGGGTAACATTATCGAATTTCACCTTCCTTTCGGGAGGTTCCCAACAATTCGGGCTTGCTAGGCACAAGGGACATTTGGTTGAGATAAAATCCATAATAGGGCGTCCACCGAAATTGAGTCAGTTATTGTTTTACAAGAAGTGCTTTTATGATAGATTTTGTCTCTTTTGTCAATAAATCCAGATCATCCCATTCAACTTAACCAGTGCAGCGTTTTGCGACCCGCGGCAAACACATTGTTTTCAATATGGGATATATGGGACGCACCCCGCCGGCTTTTTATTGCTGGCCTGCGTGCTCCGGCGACTGTCGGGCGTTGATTTTGGCCATCAGCACGGCGGTGGCCGACAGCGGGGGGAAGAGCGCGCCGGTGAGATCGCCCCAGTCCAATCCATTGATGAAGGCGTTAAGCTGGGCGCCGTAGAACGGCCCGCCCGATCCGATAGCAAACCGCTCAGCGGACCGACGAAAAACGTCAGCGGGGCAAAGGACATCATCACCATGCCGACGGAAAAGAGATCTTTGTGCAGGGCGAATGATAATGTCTCGAGGATTGAAACAGAGCGAGAACGCCGCATGGGACCAAAAGATGCGGTTTTCGGATAAACGCTAAATGTAAAAGAAATAGGTCATCGCCACCAGAATGACAACATAGATCACCGCCAGCCCCCCGCCGATTTTCAGATAATCCCGGGTCCTGTAGCCGCCGGGGCCCATGTAGAGCGCGTTGACCTGGTGGGTCGGCAGGATGAAGGAGTTGGAAACCCCAAGGCCTACCACGACGGCGGCCACCCGCGGATCGATCCCGATCTGGTTGGCGATGGAGATGCCCAGGGGGATGAGCAGGGTGCAGGCGCCGACGTTGGAAATCACCAGGGTGAACCCGCCGCTCAGGACCGCCAGCACGATCAGCAGCATCAGCGGCGTCATGAGCGATCCCAGGCCGGCGACGATGCCCCTGGCGATCCATGCGGCCGTTCCGGTCTGGTCCATGGCCATTCCCAGGGGGATGAGGCCGCCCAGCAGAAACACCGTGCGCCAGTCCACGGCGCGGTAGGCTTCGTTGATGGTGATGACCCGGGTCAGGACCATGCCGACGGCGCCGATCATGAGACAGACCGACAACGGGATGGGGTTGTAGGGTTGTCTTTGAAAATAGAAACTCGACAGCACCATCAGGGCCAGGGTGATCAGAAAGCAGATCAGGGCTCTGCCGGATTTCTCGGGCTTGTGAAACTCCTCTTCGAACGGCGTGATGATGATCAGGTTCCGGTGCAGCTCTTCCAGGGCGTGGAATTGTTCCCATGTGCCATGAACGAGGATGGCGTCGCCGGCATGTAACGGACGGTCGGCCAGCTCCCGGTAATAGGTCTTCCCGGATTGATGGATGGCCAGGGCGTTGATGCCGAAGGTCTCCCGGAAGCGGATCTCCTTGATGGTCTGTCCGATGAGGCTGGACCGGGGCGACACGACCCCTTCGACGATCCCGGCCAGGGACGGATTGAACATGTTGCCTTTGAAGCATTCCGGTTCTTCCCGCAGGATCAGGCCGTAATCCGTGACGAATTTTTCGACGGCCTTCCGGGGGCCGTAGGCGCAGAGGATGAAGCCGGGCCGGATCCGGGTCTCCGGCAGCGGCGCGATGTCGCAGGCGCCGTCGGATTTGGCCGACGCCACGATGTTGACCAGAAAGCGGCGGCGGATTTTCACAACGGACTGGGGCCGGTCGCCGGGCTGATAGTCCTCCGGCACATACATCTCGAAAGGTCCCTGGATCAGTGGGTAGGCGCTTAAAATCCCCTCCTCGGACCGATCCTCTCCGGCGCCGGATTCGTCGTCATCGGGTCCCGGGCGCGCGGCAAGGGTCCGCATGCCGACCGTGGACAGGTAGGCGATGCCGCCGATCACCAGGGCCGCGCCGATGGGGGTCAGCTCCAGGAAGCTGAATTTGGGCATGGACGCCGGCAGGATGTCGTTGAGCAGGATCAGGGGGCTCGTGCCGATCATGGTCATGGTGCCGCCCAGGATGGCCGCCATGCCGATGGGCATGAGCACCCGGGAGATGGGGATTTTCAGCCGGTAAGAGGCGGCCAGGCGGATCGCCGGCAGGAAGAGGACGGCGGCGCCGGTATTCTGCATCACGCTGGAGATGACGGCGATCATGCCCGAAAAGAGCACGGTCAGGCGGCGAGGGCTTTTGCCGACAGCTTTCAGCACGGGTTGGATCATGCGGCTGACCAGGCCGGCCCGGTTCAACGCGTAGCTGATGATCATCACGCCGATGATGGCCATGACGGCGTTGCTGCTCAGGCCTTTGAATGTGTCCCCCGAGTTGAGCAGCCCCAGTTCCGGCAGCAGCACCATCATGGCGATGGCCACCACGTCCACCCGCACCCACTCCACGATGAAGAGGAAAACGGCGGCGCCCACGACCAGCAGCATCAGCACCTTGGTCCAGATATGGGTGTCCACTTCAAAGGGCAGACGCACGCTCCCCGTATCCTGGATCGGGTCGCCGTCCGCGTCCAGCAACTCCGCGCTGATGTCGATCCAGAAACTGTGTTTGCCGGCCCGGGTTCTGGGGTTGACGCCGTAGGGAACCGACGCCGAAAGCGGTCGGGCGTCATCCCCCGGCGGCATGGCGAACGCCACCAGGATGTGATGGCGCGGCCGATCTTCATGGGCCTTGTCCGGGAAATAAATGCCGCTCTCATCCGGGGTGGCGAGCCATACCGCCAGGGGCGTCGCCGCTTCGCGGTTCCATCGATAGGGGGCGCCGTCGGCATCCGGCGGCGTCTTCAGTCTGGCTTCGATGTCCAGCCGGCCGGTTTCGCCGGCGACCAGGGGGGTGAGGGATTTTTTGGTCCGCAGGTCGACATAAGCGGGCGCTTTGGGGGAGGAGGCAATGGATGAGTGCGCCGGTGGGCCGTCGGGGGGCTCGGCATGGGCCGTCGCGGCCCATCGGCTGGCGGCCATTTGACAGGAAAAAACGACGGAGAGCGTCAGGCCAACGATCAACGGGGTCCACGTTGAAGTTTTCATACCCGGTAGTTTACCACAAGAAGAGGGGAATCGGAAGCCGCTGTTTCCATCCTGAGAATTCCCTGCCGCGGAACCCGGCAGGGGTCAGCGCTTGGCTGCGGCGTAAACGAAGTATGCAGGGGTCTCCTTTGCTTCGACGGAAAAGCCAGCCCGCTCAAACAGGGCAATCAATTGATGGATGTCGTAATAGATCTTAACGATTTCGAAGGTGCGTCCGTCATTCAAGATCCGCTGTTGCTGAATGCCGGTTACATGAACGGATTGGTTGTGCGCGGTACTCGTGGGCGCCTTTTTGGAATCCACCATAAAAACCGTCCCCCCGGGTTTCGTCGTCCGATACACCTTCGACAGAAAATCTTCGACGACGGCCGGCGGGACATGGGACAACCAGAACGTAAAGCTCACCAGATCATACTGTTGCGCGGCTTCCCATCGGAACAAATCCGCCTGCTCGTAAGAGACGTTGGGCGGGTTCCCGAGTTTCTGCCGGTTGATCGCCAGGACTTCCGGCGATGCATCGATGGCCGTTACGTGTCCGGCGATTTTCAATAGTTCCCTCGTCCAGATGCCGGTCCCCGCCGCCAGCTCCAGGGCTGTATCGACGGGCCCCACTGAAAGGAGGCGCGCCATGCAGATCCGGGCTTCGTCAAACCAGCGCCGGTTCAGATCAGGTCCCTGATCGTACCGTCCGATGCGGTAAAACCACTCATCGTATTCGCCGGCCCGGGCCCGGTAGTATTCAATCTGTTGCCGAAGCGCATCCATTGCCCCTCCATTTTCCGCAGCCCATCAGTTTGAAATGCTGGAAGCGCCTTACCTCTGAAACCCTAATTCCGGGCGGCGGTGATTGACCTTGCCGTCCGCCCGGCCCGGTGAGGTTTCCATCGCCGCGAAGATGAAGGCGCCGGTATGAACGAAATCAGGACGACTTCATTCCAGCCTGTGCCGCTTCATCTTCCGCCACAGGGTGGTGCGGGGCAGGTCCAGGATTTGCGCGGCCAGGGTTTTCTTGTAATCGGTTTTGATCAGCACCTCCTTAATGTATTCTTTTTCCTTTTCTTCCAGGGTCGGCCAGGCCCGGGCCTCCAGGCTGCGGATGGAAAGGGAGCGCAGGTCGGAGGGCAGGTCCTTGACGGCGATTTCGGTCCCGTCGGCCAGGGCCACGGCCCGTTCGATGATGTTTTCCAGCTCCCGCACATTGCCGGGAAACGGGTAATGGTGGAGGATGTCCATCACCTCCGTTGACACGGACCGGGTCTCTTTGCCGAAGGTCCGGCGGTATTTTTCCAGGAAATGGCGCACCAGCAGCGGGATGTCATCGGTCCGGGTCCGCAGCGGCGGCAGGGGGATGCACACGACGTTGAGCCGGTAAAACAGGTCCTCGCGGAAGGTCCGTTCCTGCACCATTTCCCTGAGATCCCGGTTGGTGGCGGCGATGAGCCGCACATCCACCGGCACCGGCTGAACGCCGCCCATCCGGAGCAGGGTCCGTTCCTCGGTGAACCGAAGGAGCTTGACCTGCATGCTGGCGGGCATCTCCCCGATCTCGTCCAGAAAGAGGGTGCCGGTGTGGGCCGCTTCCAGCAGGCCGATCTTGGTCTCCGCGGCGCCGGTGTAGGCCCCTTTTTCATGGCCGAACAACTCGTTGGCGATGAGGTCCTCGGCAAACCCGCCGCAGTTGAAGGAAACGAACGGGTTGCCGTTCCGCGAACTCCGACCGTGAAGGGCCCGGGCCACCATCTCCTTTCCCGTGCCGCTCTCCCCCTGGATCAGCACGTTGCAGTCCAGGGGCGCCACCTTCTCAATCAGGCGGAACACGTCGGCCATCGCCCGGCTGCGGCCAATGATGTCCTCGGGGCGGTTTCGGGCGAACAGCGCCTCCTTTAAAGCCTCTTTTTCCCGGACCAGGGCGGCTTTCTCCAGGGCGCGGCGGACGAGCAGGCGCAGTTCGGCCATTTTCACCGGCTTCGTCACGTAATGGAACGCCCCGGACCGGATCGCCTCGATGGCGGTGTCCACGGAACTGTAAGCGGTGATGAGGATGACCTCGGTCAGGGGATAACGCTCCCGGGCCACCTTCAGGATGTCCAGCCCGCTCAGGCCCGGCAACCGCAGGTCGCACAGGATCAGGTCGAAAGGCGTCTCGTCGAGCCCTCGGAGGGCTGATTCGCCGTCGGGAAAGACGTATACGTCGTACGGCTCTTTTGAGAGGCCCCGCTTGATTTCCCGCCCGACGATGGGTTCGTCGTCGACGACGGCGATCTTGAAGCGTTCCATGCCTTAGCCGTCGCCGTTCGCCGTTCGGCGGGTCGGGAGAAAAATGGAGAAGCAGGCCCCCTCGCCGGGCCGGCTTTCCACTTCCATCCGGCCGCCGTTTTTCCGGATGATGTTGTAACTGACCGAAAGCCCGAGTCCCACGCCATCCTTCCGGGAGGTGAAAAAAGGGTCGAAAATCTGGTCGAGATGACCTTCCGGGATGCCGGGGCCGGAATCGCGGACGTCGATCCGGATCTCGTCGGGGGTTTCCGACGGACCGATGGCGACCGCCAGCCGGCCGTTTTGCCCCATGGCCTGGACGGCGTTCATGAACAGGTTGAGCAGGACCTGCTGTAACCCGCCCCTGTCCAGATAGGCGTCGGGGCAGTCGGAGGCGATCTCTTTGGTGAATTCGATGCTGTGCGCGTTCAACTCGTTGTTGATCAGCCGGGCGGTTTTGTCCACCACGGCCTCCAGATTGACGAATTCGGCCCGGCCATGGCTGGCCCGGGAGAACTCCAGCAGGTTTTTGACGATTTCGCTGGTCCGGTCCGCCTGGTCCATGGCGTCTTCATAGAGCTTCCGGCGCTCCGCATCGTCCATTTCATCGGCGCCTTCCAGCAGGGACTCCAGGATCAGCGACAGGTTGTTGACCGGATTGTTGATCTCGTGGGCGATGCCGGCCGTCAGGGTGCCGATGGAGGCGATCTTCCGGGACTGGATGAGCTGTTCCTGCCGCGTCTCCAGCTCGGCCAGCATGCTGTTGATGGCCGCTACCAAAGAATGGATTTCGTTTTTGGCGTCGCCGTAGGGCGTAATCCGCTGGATGGCGCCCGTGGCGGCCAGCCCCGATTCCCGGGTGATCCGGGCCAGGGGCCGGACGACCTTTTCGCCGATAAAGAAGACCACGAACCCCAGCAGCATCAACAGCACCATCAGGCTTATGAGCGGCAGGGGTATCATCTGTTTGAGCAGCCCGTCGATGGCCCGTTGTTCGGTCACGACCAGTTGATCCGCCAGAATCAAGAGGTTCTGGCCGGTCCCCCGGATGAGGGTCTGCAAGTCGTCGCACCGGTTCGCATCGCAGGCGGGCTGGCGGTACCGCGTCATGAGGGATGCGTATTTGGCGACGTTCCGGGTGAAATTGGTGTAGTTTTCCCGGCCGATGGCCTCGATGAGGTTCGCTTTTTCCCTCTCCAGGGTCAGCCCCAACTGGTTGGTGTAGGAGACGTTTTCTTCGTAATTGAAGTCCTGCCGGTACAGGAAATAGTTTTTCTCGTACCGCCGCATCTCCAGGATGGCACTGTTGAGGTCTTCGGCCAGTTCAAAGAAAGTCATGGAGCGCGACAGGCGGCGGAAGCTGTTGTAATTGACGGCGATGATGGCGGCCATGAAGACGAAACAGACCAAAAACGCCATCACGATTTGGCCGCGGATGGTTTTGGGCATTAGACCGGCGGGATTGAAGTTTGCCATGGCGGAATGCTCGCTTTAGATCTCACGAATGGATCGGAAGCATTGGAATTTACATCGACCCTGTTGATTTGAGATGTAATACGATTGGCATCTTTTGGCAAGGCAAGATTTTCGACGGCAAAAGACCGGGGATATGTGATCCCCCGGTCTTTCCCATGCCGTGTTCAGGCCCGGTTTTTCATCGTTAACCCGTTTTTGATGCGGAACCTTCCGACATCTTGTTCACCACATGGGCCTGGCCGGGTTCCTGGTGGAACAATTTCACTGCCCTTTCCCAGAATCCGCGAATGATGCCGGCGGTCTCCTTCACCTGGGTCTTGGGCATCAGGGCGGCGATGTCGTCCTCAAGCTGCTTCACTTCCTTGACTGCGGCTGCATCCTTGCCCATCAGTTCGCGGTACATCCCCAGGTGAATCTGGGCCAGCTTGAGATTTTCTTGGGCCGCTTCGGTATTGCCGTCCTGGACCATGCGTTCCGCCAGTTTCAGGGCTTGCTGGGCCTTGACCAGTGAGTTATCGGTTTCGTTTATCACGAATTCGATGCCCTGGGTCTGGGCGAGGGCGAGCTGCATCAGCGCGTCGTCCGGCTTGTCCAGCAAGGCCATGGCGCGGTTCAGTTTCCGTTCGATGTAGTTCAGATCGGCCAGCACCGATGTGTGGATGATATCGGCGTCCTCAAGCCGGAGACCTTTGAGTTCCGCGGCTTTTTCTTTGGCGTCAAGGACCGGCTGGACGACTTCCATGGAGATCATTTCCTCGTAGAGGGGAATCCGGTCGTTCTGCACCCGGTCGACGTCCCGGTAGACCTCCTTTCCATTGGCGTCCGTCACGACCGTGGTCACGGTGGTGACGGGGAGCAGGTCCCGAACCACCTTGATCAGCTTTTGAGCATTCTCGATGTTCGATTTGGACCCGTTGGGATTGTCATCGAGAAGGCCGTTTACCGCCGCGTTCAGATGATTGACGATCCGCGACGTCAGCAGGGATACCTGGTGCAAGTCGTCTGAAGACAGGTCCCCGGTGGTTTGCCGCTCGACCGTTGTTCTGTAGAGGTTCCCGCTGCCGATCATGGTCTGGGACGCGTCTTTCTGGACCGTTGCCGTCGCCGCCTGGCCGGTCTGCCCGGTTGCCCATACGGTCGCGCCGACCAGAAGAACCAGGGCGACCGCCGAAAAAGCGCCAACGAGGATCTTACCGGTTCGATTGAAGAAAACAGTATGAATCGCTTTCATTTTACTTTCCTCCTTTCTTCTTGTCGTCATTCTCAATGTTCCCATTTCCAACCTGTTGTACTGAATCGCCGTTTAGCGTTTCTGATTTTTTTCACATCACCTCCTCTCCCATTCCGCGATCGCGGCGGCGGCGCAGTGTTTGCCGCGCTGTGTTTCATTCCCCGGACAGCAGAATGGCATTCACTTTTTCCAGCAGTTCGTCCACATCGAAAGGTTTGTCGAACATGGCGGCGACGCCGCATTCGGCGGCCTGGGCATGGGTCTCGTCGTCGCCAAAGGCGGTGATCAGGATCATGGGGGGAAAATCCGCTCGCTTGGGCTTGCCCTGGAGGACTTCCATGCCGGTGACGCCGGGCATGCGGATGTCGGAAATGATCAGGTCGAAGGATTCGCGGACCGTCTCAAACGGCAGCAGAAAAGCTGCCAGGTGGGTCAGCATGTCGACGCCGTCCGGGCACGCCACCACCTCATATCCGGCTTTTTTTAGCGCAAGCGTCAATAAGGTTCGCATCTCTTTATCGTCCTCCGCCAGCAGGATGCGATACCGCCCTTCGGGTTCCGCATCGGGTGCGACATGCCGGAAATAGGCGTCTGTTTGATCCATTGTCCTCATTGCCGCTGTTATCATGACGTTCTCCTTTTTGTGGGTCGGTTCGCGACGCATTCATTCTCAAGAATGAATATACAAAACCTGTGCCACATTGAATACATCAGGATAACATGGGTTTATGGGGTCGGCGGTGGGAGGGGAATGGGGCGTTTCGCCCGTCCGGGGCAGAATGCCCCGTCATAGCCAGTAAATGCGCCGAGGATCTATCCGTTCGGCGGACTCAAGCCGCCGGCACCGTTTATTTGCAGGTTGGATATGGAATCTATTGAGAAACGCCTCGAAGGCATATCTCGAAAGGCGTTAGAGGCGTTGACAGGCCTATTTCCGGGCTTTTCCCAGATCGTTTCCAGTTGGCCTGCATGCGGTCAGTTTCTCATCAAGCAGTTCCGGTTTGTGTTCCATATTAAAAACAGGCTGGCGATATTGGATGGAAGGTTCTGACCCATTTATCAAACATCGATAAATATATGATATATGGTAAATATTCGGCTTTCTAAACCATGACGGGTTTCGTCGACGGGTTCATCTGGCAATATACCAGATTTTACAAGCCTTTTCGGATGCTTGAGTTTGAGTTCACGGGCTTTTCCGCTAATGTACCCATCAACACCCGAACGAGCCGAAGTTGTGTCGCCGTCAAACACATATCCGAGCATCGCACCGGTTTCCATATACGGCGCATATTTTTCTTCATCAATGAAGCGCTTCATTCCCTCTTCCACATATTTGTAATTTCCCGGCTCAAACCGACCGCCGGGGAAAAGAAAACGCAATCGTTTTGCTTCTATTGCAAAATACACTTCTGATCCAAGCGCACATGACACAAGTATGTCTATTTCTCCCGCGGCCCTGTTATCTTCCGGGTCGGAAGAAAGAATTTCTTGTTTGCAATGAATTCCTAACGGACCATCTCGGAATATCGGGATTTTAACCAACTGAAAGCATAATCTTCTGGTGATCCAATCCTCCCTGTCATGTTCCGTTTTTTTGTGCAAAGATTCGCCTGCCTTGAGAATGGAAATGAGGATAGTCGGAATGTGTTTTTGTGGAAATAGCCGTTTGAAAGCCCCGGAATCACCGACCATTTCAGCTCGCCTTTGATACCGTGATTTCGCCGTATATCCTCGCGGCATCGTTGATAGCTGCCGTTCGAGTCCAATTCAAGAGGATGTTTGGGCGAATGATATGTATCCGGTCGCCCTGGAAAAATAAAATATCCCGTTCATAAACCATCGTATTGCTTTTATTTGAAACGGCGTCGTAATATCGGCTTAAAATCTCAGTCAATCGTCCGGACAGTTCTTTTTCTTTGAAAGCCGCCTCTGCCTCTGAAAGAGCTAAGGTGATCATTGCCAGTCCGGTTTTGCTATCGGTTCCGCCCTCTGCGCAAACACGAGAAATCGAACCCTCCTGAGCAGCCCAGTTGTTCAATGTATCGGTCAATGTGTCGGCATAAGCGGCCAGTCCTTTCTCAGCGTATGGAGAAACAGTTGTTCGTTCTACTGGGTCGAGCGTCACAGTTTGGGGGCTGTATCGCGTTCCTGGGGTCGAACTGGGGATAAAGACATTTATTGTATCCTCAACGATTTTAATCTCCTGATCCGTCAGGCAGAAATACTGATAAATCATTGGTTCGATTTCTTTTTGCACTGAGTCGGCAATCTTGCTTCTTTCCCTCCGCCATTTTCTATCGTCTACTTCATCCTCGTCCCAAAGAGAATATTTTTTGAATTGAATAAATGCTTCTTTCAGCTTATTTTTTAATTCTAACATTCTTTCAGCTACTTGAATGATGATATTTTCGGCATCGGGTGAAATGCAATCGTTTCCAGGCAAAGGGAAAGGAACCCTCAACAACTCATTCAAGTGAACCTTATCCCTCTCGCTGCCCCAATTTGCTGCGGTATGAAACAAGTAATATTTAGCAAGATTGGAACGCAAATAAGCTGCGAGAAACATCAATTGTTCTGCATCTTCGTGCGGGCCTGAAATTGATTGCAGTGAATGTTGAAAGAGCACATCAAAATCACAATAGGCCACTTTGCCGAATCCTTGACTGACTAATACCATTGGAGAATTGAACAGTCTTTTATCTGGAACCCGGCGCATTCCATCCAATGATGCGCCGATATCCAACAATCTTTTTTCAAGCGTTGTGCAATCTGCTTGAATAAGAACCCCCATAGCGTCAACTGAGGCATTTATAAAATTGGCATCCATTTCCCACAGAATAGTTTTTTTTGCCGGATAGTTAGAAGTGATAGTTGCTTTTTCTGTGTAATAAGGCTGAAAACCTTGACCTTTTATCCACTTTTTGCATTCCTTCGGCTTCCCGGCTAATTCAGAGAGGAGTGGCAATGATCGAAGCAAATCAAGCAATTTTTGATCACGAGGCGTCCCCCAAAATCGACGTTTCCAAACAACCGGTGCGGTTTTGGTTTTCGTTGCGGCCAAAATGTCAGCAAGCGGTATCCATGTGCGTGAGGATGGATTGACAATAATAACACCTTGTCGCAAGCCGTCATGGTTGAATTTCGGTGCAGCGAACTCAATCATGTGATGATTTTGTGGGCTAAAATTTCTAAATCTCGCTATAATGGCAGGGCATAATGCATTTTGAAAAAGGAGAAAGCTGTAGTCCGCCAACTGCAATACTTTTTCTAGGGTAACCTGTCGGAGCCATTCGCCCTGAAAAGTATCCGTTTGATTTTGGATGATTTTCGTTGGCAGCAACAAGCATGCTCTGCCGCTGTATTTCAAAAAATTTGGTGCTTTCTCTATGAATTTCAGAGCGAGTTGTTTAGAACCACGACCTTCCCATGGCGGGTTGCCGATAAGGCAGTCGAAGGCCTCTTCCACAATCATATCATCGGAAAGGAAATCAGCCTTTTGGATTGCCGGGATATCTGCGGCCGGCGACTCAGAGCCATCGCCGTAGTCCAGCAATCTCGGCAATTTTTCACCTGTTTTTTGGATATATTTTTCGATATCCGGCGGATCGAAAAAATCAAGATACGCCAGATAAAGGCTGAAACAGGCGATACGGCAGGCCGTTTCTTCGATATCCACTCCCCGGATTTGATTCATTAAGATAGACTTGAGCGTTTCAGCTTTTTGGGAATACTGCATTCTACCCAAGCGAGAAAGGCGATGCGCGGCAAGGCGGTTAAACAAAATGACGAGAAAAATTCCTGACCCACATGCCGGATCAAAAAAAGTCCAATCCCATACGTCGGGTTCGTTGCGCACCGCCTCATCCACAACCATTTCTGCAAGAAATCTCGGTGTGTAAAATGCGCCGCGTTTGCGCTGTCCCTCGGGGTTTTCAGCAGCCAAAAACTCCTGATAAATAGCGCTGATGGTTTCAACGGGGATCATTTTAAAATCATACGGCC
>CAYSLC010000174.1:0-12038 GCA_964431545.1 uncultured Desulfobacteraceae bacterium
AGGTCCCGGCGCCGACCCAAGGCCCACCCCTCGCCCCTTCCCCATAAAATAAACAACCCTCACTTACTGAATCCGACCTATTTTCCGTAACGAATAAATTTTCCTTTACTTATTCATCAAAAAAAATTACTGTTGGCGCTACCCGTACTGTCCGGCGGAATCGGTTTGTTTCAGAAACGGCCAACCCCCCAACCGCACCAAGGAGGTGTCAATGAGAGAAGAAAAGAGATTCTATGACAAACTGGAAAGCAGAGGCATCTCGCGAAGAAGCTTCATGAAGTATTGTTCCTTCATCACCGCGACCCTTGGGCTTTCCTCATCTTTCATCCCGAAGGTGGCGGAGGTCTTTGCCGCGCCCAAACAGCGTCCGCCCGTGGTCTGGCTCCACTTCGGCGAGTGCACAGGATGTTCCGAGTCGATGCTCAGGTCCACCTACCCGTATCCGGACGACCTGGTGCTGGAGATCCTCTCCGTGGAGTACCATGAGACGATCATGGCCGCCGCCGGTCAGCAGGCGGAGGACAACCTCCACGCCGCCGTAAAGAAATACAAGGACAAGTTCGTCTGCATCGTCGAGGGCGCCATCTCCACCAAGGACAACGGCATCTACGGGCGGATCGGCGGACGGACCTTCCTGGAGATCGCCCAGGAGGTGGTCCCCAAGGCCGCGGCGGTGATCGCCATCGGCAACTGCGCCGCCTTCGGCGGAATCCAGGCGGCGGCCCCCAACCCGGGCGGGTACAAAGGGGTGGGCGACGCCCTCAAAGTCCAGCCGGTCAACCTGCCGGGATGCCCCTACAACCCCGTCAACCTGGTGGGAACCGTGGTCAACTATATCCTCCTGGGAAAAGTGCCGGCACTGGACACCCTGGGGCGGCCCCTGTTCGCCTACGGCAAGACCATCCACGACCAGTGCCCCCGCCGTGCCCACTACGAGCTGGGCGAGTTCGTGGAGGAGTTCGGCTCCCCCGAGGCGGAGATGGGCTTCTGCCTCTACAACGTGGGGTGCAAGGGTCCGGAGACCTACAACAACTGCCCCGTGGCAAAGTACAACGACGGCACCAGCTGGCCGGTGGAGTCGGGACACCCCTGCATCGGATGCAGCCAGCCGGGCTTCTGGGACAACATGACCCCCTTCTTCGAGGAGCTGTAGGCGCCTCGGCACCCCAATTTTGACCCTTACCTTTTCAAGGAGAAGAACATATGGCGAATAGAATCGTTGTCGATCCCATCACCAGAATCGAGGGACACCTCCGGATCGAGGTGGAAGTCGAAAACGGCAAGGTCAAGGATGCCTGGAGTTCGGCCAACATGTTCCGGGGCATCGAGCTGATCCTCCAGGGCCGGGACCCCCGGGACGCCCCCCTGTTCACCCAGCGCTCCTGCGGCGTCTGCACCTACGTCCACTATCTGTCGTCGGTACGGGCCGTTGAGGCGGCCATCGGGGTGAAGATCCCGGAGAACGCCCGGATCATCCGGAACCTGCTCCACGGGGCCCAGTTCCAGCACGACCACATCGTCCACTTCTACCACCTCCACGCCCTCGACTGGGTGGACGTGGTGGACGCCCTCAAGGCGGACCCCAAGAAGACCGCCACCCTCTCGGAGAACACCTCCAACGCCCCCTGGGGCGGCACCGCCTACTTCAAGGGGGTCCAGGAGCGCCTACAGACCTTCGTGGACAGCGGCCAGCTGGGGCCCCTCAACAACGCCTACTGGGGCCACTCCGCCTACAAGATGCCGCCGGAGGCCAACCTCATGGCCACGGCCCACTACATCGAGGCCCTGCGACTCCAGTCCCGGGCGGCCCGGATGCATGCGCTGTTCGGGGCCAAGAACCCCCACCTCCAGACCCTTGTGGCCGGGGGCGTCACCTGCGCCCGGAGCCTCACCCCCGACAAGCTGGCGGAATTTCTCTACCTCTGGAAGGAGACCCAGTCGTTCGTGGAGAACGTCTACATCCCCGATCTCATCGCGGTGGCCTCCTTCTACAAGGACTGGGGCGCCATCGGCGGATGCACCAACTTCCTGTGCTGGGGCGATCTGCCCCAGAGCGACCAGGAGCCGGAAAGCCTCTTCCTGCCCCGGGGCCGGATCATGAACCGGGACATCAGCAAGGTGGAGGCCGCGGTCCAGGAGAAGGTCACCGAGCATGTGCTCCACGCCTGGTACGAGGACGGCGGGGCCAAGCACCCCTACCAGGGCGAGACCAAACCGAAGCCGGGAGACTACGAGACCGGCGGCGACAAGTCCACCTGGAAGTTCGGCAAGCCCCAGATCGGCAAATACTCCTGGTTCAAGGCCCCTCGGTACGACGGCGAGCCGTGCGAGGTGGGCCCCCTGGCCCGGGTCCTGGTGGGCTACGGCGTGGGCAAGAAGGAGTTCAAGGACGTGGTGGACAGCACGCTCAAGAAGCTCGACATCCCCGTCACCGCCCTCTTCTCCACCCTGGGCCGCACCGCCGCCCGGGGCCTGGAGACCCTGGTCATCGGCCAGGCCATGGAGGGGTGGATCATGGAACTCATCGGCAACGTCAAGAAGGGGAACACCAAGACCTACCAGTCCTGGGAGATGCCGGACAAGGCCATGGGACACGGGCTGAACGACGTGGCCCGGGGCGCCCTGGGCCACTGGATCGAGATCGAGGACAAGAAGATCAAGAACTACCAGTACGTGGTCCCGTCCACCTGGAACCTCGGACCCCGGTGCGAGGGGGGCAAGCTCGGCCCGGTGGAGGAGGCGCTCATCGGCACCCCCATCGCCGATCCCAAGCGGCCCTTGGAGATCCTCCGGACGGTCCACTCCTTCGATCCGTGCATCGCCTGCGGCGTCCATGTGATCGACCCCGAGTCGAACCAGGTCTACGACATCAAGGTGCTCTGATGTAACCCGACGGAAAAGGGACGGGAGGGGCGCCGCGCCCCTCCCCCTTCCCCCCATGAAGCCCCCCTTCTCCGGATACCCCTCCTACGCCGCCTTTCTGGGGTGGATCCTCCGCCGCCCCGGAGCCGCCCTTGCCGCGGTGGCCCTGATCACCCTTTTCTTCGCCTGGCAGATCCCGGACCTCGCCTTCCGGACATCGGTCCACGACTTCGCCATCGAGGACCTTCCCGAGACCGAGCAATATCGCCGGTTCAAGGCGCTGTTCGGCTCCGACGAGATCATCCGGGTGGTGATCCGGGGGATCGACCCCTTCACCCCCGCCTCCTTCGAGCGGATCGCCGCCCTGTCCGACGCCGCGGCCGGGATCCCGGGGGTCCGGCGGGTCATCAGCCTGTCCACCATCCGGGAGGCGGTGGAGATCAAGGGGAAGGTGGACCTGAAGTCCCTGGCCGACCTCCTCCGGCCCGCCCAACTCTTCACGGGCAACCTCCTCTCCGCGGACGGCGAGGCCACGGCCCTCACCCTGGTCCTCGCCCCGGAGGCCGACGGCGGCGACGTAGTGGGGGCCGTCTCCGGCCTCCTGGAAGATTTCGACGACCTGGCCGCCTACCAGATCGGCATGCCGGTGATCTCCGAGGCCCTGGGCGACTTCACCCGGCGGGACTTCCTCCGGCTGCCGCCGGCCACCTTTCTCCTCATCGGCCTGCTGCTCCACCTCCTTTTCCGGAGCCGGGAGTGCCTCCTGCTGCCCCTGGCTTGTGTCATGGCCGCCCTGGTCTGGACCTTCGGGGCCATGGCCCTGTTCGACGTGCCCCTGACCATGCTCACCATGATCGTCCCCATCTTCGTCATCGCCGTGGGGACCGCCTACTGTCTCTACCTCTGCTCCGAGTACCGGAGCCGGGCCGGCCCGGGGGGCGCCGCGGCCTCGGCCGTCCAGGAGACCTTCTCCCGGATGGCCCTGCCCACCACCCTGGCCGTCTTCACCACGGGCGCCGGGGTCGCCTCCCTGCTGGTCAACCGGATCCGCGCCATCCAGGAGTTCGCCGTCTTCTCCTGCGTGGGCATCGCCGCCCTCCTGGTCCTGGTGCTGGTCCTCTTCCCCTCGGCCCTGGTCCTTTTTCCCGAAACCGGACGGCGGAAAACCCCGTCCCCCCCGGCGGGCCCCGGCCCCTTCGCCGGGATCCTGGAGCGGATCATCCGCATCGACCTCCACCACCGGTGGGCCGCCATGGCCGTGCTGGCCGGCGTGGCCGTGGTCTGCGGAGCCGGGATCTTCCGGCTCCAGGCCGAGACCAACCCGGTGGACTATCTCCGGGCCGACACCCCGGTGAGCCGCCACTTCCACGACATCTACCGGGACATGTCCGGCAGCTTTCCCGTCAACGTGGTGATGAAGACCGGCCGGCCAGACTCCTTCTTCGACGACCCGGCCCACCTCCGGGTACTCGACCGGCTCCAGCGGTTCCTGGAGACCCTGCCGGGGGTGGACAAGACCCTCTCCTTCGCCGACTACGTCCGGCTGGTCAACTACGCCATGGAGGGGTTCGATCCGGCCGCCTACCGCCTGCCCGAGGAGGGGTGGGAGCTGCGGACCGTCATCAATAACTTCAAGACCCTGCTGGGCGACGACATGCTCGCCCGGTTCATGAGCCCCGACTTCTCCCGGGCCAACCTGCTGATGCTCACCCATATCGCCAGTTCCGGGGGAATTCTGGAGACCCGGAAGCGGATCCTCGCCCACGTGCACGAACACTTTCCCGAAGAACTCGACTGGGAGGTGACCGGGTTCGGGGTGGCCATCGCCGCCAGCAGCCACGTCCTGGTCAAGGGCCAGGTGCGCAGCCTCGCCCTCACCGCCGGGCTCATCTTCACGGTCATGTTCGTCCTCTTCCTCTCCCTGCGGGTGGGGCTGGTGGCCATCGTCACCTGCGCCTTCCCCATCGTGGTCAACTTCGGCCTCATGGGGTGGCTGGGGATCCGTCTCTCGGTGGCCACCAGCCTCATCGCCAGCATCGCCCTGGGCCTGGCCGTGGACGACATCATCCACTACCTGGTCCGCTATAACCGGGAGTTCAAGAAGGACCTCGACAAGGACCGGGCCCTGCGGGACACCATCCGCCACACGGGCCGGCCGATCCTCCTCACCTCCCTGATCATCAGCATCGGGTTCTCCATTCTCCTCTTCTCCCACTTCAAGCCCACCGCCGTCTTCGGCCTGCTCATGGTGATCACCATGGGCTCGGCCCTGGTGGGCGACCTGATCCTCCTGCCGTCGCTGATGCTCCACGTGGAGCTGGTCACCGCCTGGGACATCCTCCGGCTGGTGCCGGCGGAGGGGGGGATCTCTCCGGACGCGGCCCACGAACTCAACCAGCCCCTCAACGTCATCAAGATGGCCTCGGAATACCTGAAGCTGATGCTCCAGCGCGGGGAGGCGGTGGGCCGGGACGAACTGGCCCAGGTGACCGGGGAGATCGGCGCCCAGGTGGACCGGGCCACGGCGGTGGTCCACCGGCTGGCGGCCATCGGCCGGAAGCCGACCACGGAAAGGGGCCCGGTGGACCTCAACGCGGTCATCGCCGAGACGGAAGGGGTGACGCGGAACCCGCTGCGGCTGGAGAACATCGAACTGGCCATCCATCGGGAGAGCCCCCTGCCCCCGGTCCTGGCCCACCGGAACCGGCTCGACCAGGCCCTCTTCGGCCTGGTGGCCAACGCCCGGGAAGCCATGTCGCCGGACGGCGGGAGGATCACCATCGCCTCCTTCCGGACCCCGGACCGGGTGGGGATCCGGATCACCGATACCGGACCGGGGATCCCAGCGCCCATCCGGGACCGGATCTTCGAACCCTTCTTCACCACCCGGGGCGAGGGCAAGGGCAAGGGGCTCGGCCTGGCCGTGGGCCGGGAGATCGCCAGGAGCTACGGCGGACGCCTCGATCTCGTCCGGTCGGCCCCCGGCGGGACCACCTTCGAGATGACCTTCCCGCCCCACGGCCCCTGATCCGGAGCCGTCCAGGGAACGGCCCGGGTCGAATGGACGGTTGACGCGATCCCCCGTTTTGGGATAAGAGGGGATGAGGCATATCCCCCGCATCGGCAGACGAGAATCGAAGACCCGAGGATGCCCGGCCCATGGACCCCAACTCAAACCCGGAAACCGAAGGAAGGCTCGACCGCAAGGCCCCCTCCGAATGCCCGAAGGCCCATCCCCGCCTTTCGGGCGGAGACTATGACGACCCCATCACCCGGGCCTTTCTCAACGGCGTCCTCGACTCCGCCACCTGCATCTCCCTCATCGCCACCGACGAGATCGGCCGGATCACCCTCTTCAACGCCGGGGCCGAGAACCTGCTCGGCTACGCGGCCGGGGAGATGGTGGGCGGACGGAGCCTCGCGTCGATCCACCTGCCCGGGGAGATCGCCGCCGTCGCCGCCGAAACGGCCTCCTCCGAGGGACCTCCACTGGAAGGGTTCGCGGCCCTGGCCCATTATGCCGCGGAAAACCGGGGCCGCCCCCGGGAATGGACCTACGTGCGAAAGGACGGGACCCGCTTCCCCGTCCGCCTCTCCATCACCCCCCTGCGCCTGGCCGGCGGAACCCTGTGCGGCTACCTGGCCGTGGCCATGGACATCAGCGATCAGAAAGCGTGGGAGCGGGAACTGGCCCGAAGCGAACGCAAATTCCGGGCCCTGGTGGCCAATCTGCCCAACACCGTCTACCGGGGGTACCCCGACGGGACCATCGACTTCGTGGGGGAGAACGTGGAGGCCCTCACCGGCTACACCAAGGAGGAACTCCTGTCCGGAAAGGTCAAGCTCTACGATCTTCTGGTGGACGAGGGGGGGGCACGGCGCCGGCCCCCGCCCCTGCCCCCTTTGAAGAACGGCGGCGCCTACATCAGCGAATACCGGCTCCGGACCAAAGGGGGCGGCGTGGTCTGGGTGGAGGAGCGGGGCCACATCATCCGGAACCGGGAGGGGGAGATCGAATTTATCACCGGATCGCTTCTCGACATCAGCAGGCGAAAGATGGCCGAACAGGCCCTCAACGATTCGGAGGAGAAGTACCGGTCCCTTTTCGTCAGCGGCCCCAATCCCCTCTTCGTGGTGGACCGGCGCACCGGGGAGATCTTCGATGCCAACCCCATGGCCGAGGAGGTCTATGGATACCGTCCGAGGGAACTGGCGGGCAGACCGTGCGCCATCCTCTGCACGGCCCCCGGGGAGGAGCGGGAGGGCCGGTGCGGAAACGACCTGCGCGCCGATGAATGCGCCGAATTCTCCCGACTCCGACACTACAAGAAGGGGGGGGAGCCGTTTCTCGTCAAGGTCAAGGCGTGCCCCATCACCTACGCCGGCCGCAAGGCCTTCATTTTGGCCGTCACCGACATCACCGATATGGTCCGGATGGATGCCCAGCTCCTCCAGGCCAACAAGATGGCGAGCCTGGGGGAGATGTCCGCCGGCATGGCCCACGAGCTGAACCAGCCCCTCAACGCCATCAAAATCGGCAACGAGTACCTCAAAATGATGATTCAGCAGGGCAGGGAGGTCCCGGAATGGGATCTGCTCCAGGTGGTGAGCGAAGTGAGCCACCAGGTGGACCGGGCCTCGGAGATCATCCAGCGCCTCCGGGCCTTCGGCCGGAAGCCCGACTTCGTGGCGGAGACGGAGCCGGTGGACCTCAACCGGGCGATCCGGGCCGTCCTGGACATCCTGGGCCACCAGATCGCCCTCCACAACATCGATGTGGATCTCCGGCTGGCCGACGGCCTGCCCCGGGTCCAGGCCCACAACAACCTGCTGGAGCAGGTCTTTTTCAACCTGATCACCAACGCCAGGGACGCCATCGAGATGAAGCCGGAACCCGACGACCCCCGGGGGATCATCGGAACCATCACCATCCGCACCTACCCGGCCGGCGGCCGGGTGGCGGCCACCGTCACGGACACCGGCATCGGGATCACCGAGGAGGCCATGGAGAAGATCTTCGACCCCTTCTTCACCACCAAGGAGGTGGGCAAAGGCATGGGGATGGGGCTCTCCATCATCTACGGGATCATCCGCGATTTCGACGGCGACATCCAGGTGGAGGGCAGACCCGGGGAAGGGGCCCGGTTCACGGTCTCCTTCACCGCCCTGCCCGCCGACCAAAACGGAGACCCCCATGGAGAAGATACTGATCATCGACGATGACGGGCCCACCCTGACCATGTTCCGGCTCCTTCTGGGCGCTTACGGCCATACGGTGCTCACCGCCGAGGATGGGGCCGCCGGCCTGGAACTCTTCGAGCGGGAGCGGCCGACGCTGATCCTCACCGACATCAAGATGCCGGGGATGGACGGGCTCAAGGTCCTTCGGGAGATCAAGGCGGCGGCCCCCGAGACCGAGGTGGTGGTCATCACCGGCCACGGGGACGAGACCCTGGCCGAGACGGCCCGGGAGATGGACGCGGCGGCGTTCATCCACAAGCCGTTGAACAAAGAGGCCCTGGACATGGCCCTGGCGGCCGTTGCGCAACGGCGAAAGGACAAGACCCATGGCGGAGAAGAAGATCCTGGTGGTGGATGACGATCCGTCCATCCGCTACTTTCTGAGGGAAGCCTTCACCAAGTCCGGGTACCGGGTGACATGCGCCGGAACGGGGGAGGAGGCCCTTCGACTGGTGGAGGCGGAGCGGTTTCAGGTCTATTTCCTCGACCTCAAACTCCCCGGCATCAACGGCCTGGAGCTGTGCGACGCCATCAAGCGGCGCCAGTCGGTCTCCGTGATCTTCGCCATCACCGGATACGCCTCCATCTTCCAGCTGGCCGACTGCCTCAAGGCCGGGTTCCACGACTACTTCACCAAGCCGGTGGATCTGGGCGAGCTGTGCCGGGCCACCCACAGCGCCTTCGAGAAGATCGACCGATGGGAGGCCGGGGGGGCCTGACGGCCGTGCCCCGGACGGATCGGTTCCCATGACCACACGCCTGTCCCTCACCCATGCCTACCGGGTCCTGCTGACGGCCGTCCTGCGGCGGCCCGTTCCGACGATCCTCATCGTCCTGGCGGTGACGGCGCTCTTCGCCGTTCAACTCCCCCGCCTCTCCTTCCGGACGTCGGTCTACGAGCTGATCATCGACGACCTGCCGGAGACGGCCCGGTACGAGGCGTTCAAGGGGCGGTTCGGGTCCGACGAGATCATCCGCGTGGTCGTCCGGGGGGCCGACATGCTCGCCCCGGAGACCTTCGGGACCCTCCGGGAACTCTCTTCGGCGGCCGCGGCGATCCCCGGGGTCCGGCGGGTCATCGGCCTGCCCGCCATCAAAGAGGCGGTGTATCCCGGAAACGCCTGGGGGATGGGCCGGTTCGCCGAGGTGATCGGGCCGGCGGACCTCTTCGAGCGGAACCTGATCTCCGCAGACCGACGGACCAGCGTCATGACCCTGGTCCTGACCAACGACGCCGACATCGATGCTGTCATCGGAGAGGTGCAAAGGCTCATCAGCGCCGTCCCCAAACCCCTGTCCGCTTACCAGATCGGGATGCCCCTGGTCTCCGAGGCCCTGGCCGCCTTCACGGAAAAGGACTTCTTCCGGCTTCCCCCCATCACCCTGGCCCTCATCGCCCTGATCCTCCTGGTCCTCTTCCGACGGCTTCCCCTGATCCTTCTGCCGCTGACCTGCGTCCTGCTGCCGGTGGCGTGGACCTTCGGCTTCATGGCCTGGACGGGGATCCCCGTCTCCATGCTCACCATGATCGTGCCGGTCTTCCTCATCGCCGTGGGCACCGCCTACTGCCTCCACATCCTTTTCGCCTATCTGGACCGGGCCCGGACGGCTTCGGGCCCCCGGACGGCGGTATCGGAGAGCTTCTCCCACATCGTCTTCCCCACGGTCCTGGCGGTGCTGACCACGGTCATCGGCCTCGGCTCCCTGCTCCTCAACCACATCGTCGCCATCCGGGAGTTCGCCGTCCTCTCCTGCTTCGGGATGGGGAGCCTCCTGTGCGTGGTCCTCACCCTCTTTCCGGCGGCCCTCTCGCTGGTTCCCCTCCCTGCCCCCGGATCGGACGGGGCCCGGCGTCGGGCCACCCGTTTTTCGGGCTTCCTCGACGGGGCCATCGAACGGATCATCCGCCTCAACCTCCGCCATCAGCGGATCGCCCTGCCGCTTCTGCTCTTGCTGGTCCTCTTCTGCGCCGTGGGGGTCTTCCGGATCGAGGTGGAGACCAACCCGATGGAGTTCTTCAAGGGCGACACCCCGGTCAGCCGCCATTTCCACGACATCTACAGGGACATGAGCGGCAGCTTTCCCATCAACGTGGTGATGGAGAGCCCCCATCCGGGCTTCTTCGAGGACCCGGAGAGCATCGCCGGAATCGACCGGCTCCAGGATTATCTCCGGACCCTGCCCGGGGTGGACAAGACTCTGTCCTTCGCCGACTACCTGAAGCTGGTCAACTACGCCTCCAACGGGTTCGCGCCCGAATACTACGCCCTGCCGGAGGAGGGGTTCGAGGTCCGGATGCTGGTCAACAACTACAAGACCATGCTGGGTACGGACATGCTCGACCGGTTTATGGGCCGGGAGTTCTCCAGGGCCAACATCATGCTCCTGACCCACATCTCCAGCTCCAGCGGCTTTCTGGCCATCCGGGAGCAGATCCTCGACTTCGTCCGGGAGAATTTCCCCGATGAACTCGCGTGGGAGGTGACCGGCTTCGGGGTGGTGATCTCGGCCAGCAGCCACCTCCTCACCCAGGGGCAGGTGAAAAGCCTCTCCCTGACCCTGGTGGTGGTCTTCGGGATCATGTTCCTCCTGTTTCTCTCCAGCAAGGTGGGCCTCATCGCCATCGTGCCCAACCTCTTTCCCATCGTGATCAACTTCGGGCTCATGGGGTGGCTCGGCATCGAACTCTCCACGGTGACCAGCCTCATCGCCAGCATCGCCATCGGCCTGGCGGTGGATGACACCATCCACTACCTGGTCCGGTACAACCAGGAGTTCCGGGTCGATCTCGACGAGGAGCGGGCCATGGCCGAGACCCTGCGCCATGTGGGCAAGCCGATCCTCTCCACCACCCTGACCATCAGTGTCGGCTTCTCCATCCTGGCCCTGTCGAGCTTCACCCCCACGGCGGTCTTCGGACTGATGATGGTGGTCACCATGCTGGCGGCCCTGGTGGGGGACATGATCCTGCTGCCCTCGCTCATGCTCCACGCCGAGCTGGTCACCCTCTGGGATCTGGTCCGGCTCCGGCTGGGCAAGGACCCCCGCCACGGGATTCCCCTGTTCAACGGCATGTCCCGCACCGAGGTCCACTTCATCATCATGGCCGGCACCCTGGTGCCGGTGGACGCCGGCAAGATCCTCTTCCGGAAGGGGGATGAGAGCGACACCATGTACGCCCTGATCTCCGGGGAGCTGGACGTCCTGGCCGATCCGGTGGTGGACTGGGACGCCAGCAGCCACGAGCCCATCGCCCGCCTGACGGCGGGGGACATCGTGGGGGAGATGGGGCTGATCCGGTCGGCCAAGCGGTCGGCGGCGGTGGTGGCGTCGGGGTACTGCGAGCTGCTCCTGATCAACTGGAAGATGATCAAACGGCTCCAGTGGCTTTACCCGCCCACGGGGTACAAGTTCATGATGAACCTGTCGACGATCATCTGCAACCGGCTGGAACGGACCACCCAGTCCCTGTATGAAAAGACCCTCATGGACGGTCTGACGGGGGTTTACAACCACCAGGGGTTCATGGACTACCTGGAAAAACAGGCGGAACACAACCGGCGGTACGGCACCGATCTCTCCTTGTGCCTGTTGGGGGTCGCCTTCGAGGGGGACCGCGGCGACGGCGCGGACTACTGCAAACGCAAGGACCTCCTCTGCTCCCTGAGCAAAACCCTCTGCCGGGAGCTGCGCCAGTGCGACGCCCTGGGCCGGATCGACTACCGGACCTTCGCCATCCTCCTGCCCCACACCGGCATGGAGAAGGCCCGGCAGGCCCGGGACCGGCTCCAAAACGCCCTCGGAAAAAGCCCCTTCCAGGTCGACGGCGTGCGCCTCACCATCCGGTTCGGGCTGGCGAGTTTGCCGCCGGGGGCGGCGGAGAGCCCGGCGGGGTTTCTCGATCGGGCGGCGGCGGATTTGCGGCGGGTGATGGG
>CAYSLC010000175.1:0-11960 GCA_964431545.1 uncultured Desulfobacteraceae bacterium
TCGAACCCTCCGGTGAAATCGATGATCGCCCCCTGGAACGGCTCGCCCACGAGGGGACGGCCAGTCACGGACCGGGCGGACCGATTGGCATCGAGGATCGTCCCCTCCCGGGAGAGGACCAGGAACAGATCGGATCCGCTCTCCCGGAGAAAGGCGAGGGCTTCGGCGTGGACCGCCGGGTCATCCATGGCCTCGGATCCCGCCGATGGATGCCTCGAGTTCGTTCAGGGAGGGGATGTACTCGGTGCCCGGGTACCGTTTAATGGCGTCGATGCCGCCCCACCGGAACGCCTGGCCCCCCACCATCAGGTCGAGGTTGGGGAAGTCGGCCCGCAGCATCTCGACCCCCCGTTTCAGATGGTCGAGGTTCGACAGGATGCTCAGGGAGAACCCGGCGAAATCGGGCTTCACCTCCTGGACGAACGCCGCCAGATCCTCGGACGGGGTGTTGGCCCCGAGGAAGTGTCCGTCCCAGCCGTTGAGTTCCAGAATGTCCGCCACCATCTTGCCGCCGATCTGGTGGTACTCGTTGGCGCCGCAGGAGATCACCGCGCTTTGCCCCGTCCGCTCGGTGGCGAAGAGTTTCGGGTAGGCGAGGTTCATCAGACTCTCGGTGATGGAGGTGGCCAGGTGTTCGTTGGCCACCGAGATCCGGTTGGCCTCCCACAGCTCCCCCACCTCATACATGCTCCGCTGGAAGAGGTCGCCGTAGAGGTCCTTGAGCGGGATGTCGGCGTCCAGAAGCTCCCGTACCATATCGCCGCACGCCGACCGCTTGCCGGCGAGAAGGGCGCCGAGGTAGTTTTGGTAGAATCTCTCGTCGATCATGCCGTCTCCTTTGGCGCTACCTCGGGTTGGGAACTGGTTGGGAACTGGTTGGAGCATGGCCTATACGATTTCCTCCATCGCCCTGTCGATGGTCTCATGTACGGCGTCGCGCCAGCGGGCCGAAAACCGGCCGGGATCGGTCATCCAGTCGCGCAGCGCGGAGACGGCGCCCTCCACTCCCGCCTTCTCGTCGGCCACCGCCGAGACGATCAGCCGGCCCGTGTTTTGATCCGCCGTCCCCCCGCCCGCGCGTCGATGGAACCCGGCGGCCAGGGATTCGAAGGTCTCCTCCGCAAGCCACCGGAACCGTTTCTCCCGGAGGGTCCGAGCGGCGCCTCCCAGTTTGTCGTAGGCCGCCGCCTTTTCGGGGACCCGGATCGACAGCTCCTCCCGGAGGAATTCCAGGGTCTGTTCCATCATGAGCGACGGCATCCCCCGGACGGCCAGCAGCCGGCAAAGCCAGTCGATCTGGCCTTGCAGATCCCCCTCGTCCAGGCTCACCAGGGTGGCGATCCAGCACGTGTCGCTGTCGCAAAACCGCTTGCCCCGCTCCCCAAACCGCTCCCGGCAATAGGGGAACAGCGCCCAGGCCCGGTCGCTCGCCTTGAGCGCGGCTTCGATCTCCCGAGGGTCCTCGGGGATGGGATGGTTTCCGGCCTCGGGGTTGATCCGCGCCACATGGGGGGAAGGAGCGCGCTTTTCCAGGGGATGGAGGGCCGCGTAGAGGCGTTCCAGCCCGGAAAACGCCTCGTGGGCAGCCTCCACCAGCGGCCCGTGGGCCGAGGGGTCGTCCAGGCTCCGGTTCATCGCTTCCGAAAACCGTCTCCACCGGCTCTCCACCCGGTCGCCGTAGCCGAGGTAATAGCGGCAGCCGTCCACGCCGTTGAGGTGGAAGGTCGCCGAAACATCGGGATGGTGCATCCGGTTGCCCAGGGTCGATCCCTCCGTCACATAGAGATACCCCAGCAGGGCGGCCGGGGTTTCGATCCCCGTCGTCCGGATCTTCGCCGCCAGGGTCTGGGCGGCCTCCATGGCGGCCGCCGCGTCCGGGACCCCCCGTGGCTCGAAAAAGGCGAGATCCGAGATCAGCAGGGAGAGCTTCCGCGTCTCCTCGTCCCAGACGGCCGATACCCGCGGGTCCCCCTGGGCCGAGATCTCGGTCTCCAGGACCCCGTGGATCACCGAGAGGGCCCGGAGCTGGTTCACGTAGCCCTCCAGGGGCAGCCGATGGTCGATGAGGGCTTTGAAGTAAGGCAGGGCCTCCAGGACTGAATGGCGGTCCCGGGTCTCCGCCTTGAGCCGATCCATCACGGGCGTCGATGGGGCTGTCCTCTTGTCGCCGTTTTCCGATGCCATGGGCGGGCTCCTTTCGCCTTCAGTCGCGGCCGTGGCCTTTCGGGCGCCGCTCCTCCCAATCCCGAAGCGTTCCACGGCGCGCCGTGTCGTCGAGGTTCTCCCGTGTCGACGGGGCGGGTGATTCCGGCGGAAATCACCGGCGGGGATGCGGGCCGATCTCCGTTGTCGGCGTCGTGGGGTTAAAGGGGGCGGAAACGGCCCCGGCGAACCGAAATGGAAAAGGGGCCCCGGCCAAGAAGTCCTCCGCTGCCGGAAGGCCCCCTGTTATCACCTGTTATCACCCTTCATCCGGCAGCCGCACCACCAGCACGGGGATCTTGGAGCGGCGGACCACCCGCCGGGCCGTGCTGCCCATCATGGCGTCGGCGATGGCGCCGTGGCCGTGGGTGCCCATGACGATCAGGTCGGCGTCGCGCGCTTCGGAGACCTCGATGATCCGGTCCACCGGGTTGCCGTGTTTGATCACCACTTCGTCCGTCCGGGGTGGGGAGGCGCCCTCAACCCCGTCCGTCATCTCCTTGGCGAACCGTTCGAGACCGTACCGGATGTCCACGTTGTCGCGTTTCTTGCCGATGAGGGCCTCCCGGGCTTCCCGGGCGTTCCGTTCCTTGATCTTCCGCCACCGCTCCTCGCCGATATAGCCGATGATGCCCGCCTCCATCTTGGCATTCTCCAGTAGAACGTGGAGGATGGTGATCTCCGCCCCGTACTTCCCCGCCAGACTCGCGGCATAGGCGAAGGCGAAGCGGGCGCTTTCGGACAAGTCGGTGGTGTAAAGGATCTTCTTGATATCGACCGAAGGGATTTCCATGATCAATTCCTTTTCGGGAATATCGGCATCATGCGGCCGACCGTTTGAACAGTCTTCCGAGGCTCCCGATCCAGATACCGCTCAGGAACCAGGCATAGGCATAGGTGCCGATGATGATGTAGACAAAGGCCTTGACGATGTCCAACGTGCCGCCGTCCAGGGAAAACCCCGGAACGTAGGCGAACAGGAGCGGCCCCAGGTAGAGGAACTTGGCGAACTTGAAGGAGGTGAAGGCGGTCTTCCACATGTCCGCCTTGGCGATGGTGGCCCCGGCAAAGGCCGCGATACAGACCGGCGGGGTGATGTTGGAGTCCTGGGAGAGCCAGTAGACGATCATGTGGGCGGCGATCTCGTTGACCCCCAGGTGGGTCAGGGCCGGCACCGCAACCACCGCGGTGATCAAATAGGCCGCCGTGACCGGCACCCCCATGCCGAGCACCAGGGAGGCGAGCGCGATCAGCAGAATGGTGAGCAGCAGGGAGCCGCCCGCCAGTTCGATGACGATGTCGGCGAAGGTCAACACCAGTCCGCTGTAGGTGAGCACGCCGATGATGATGCCGATGACCCCCACGGTGGCGCCGATCTTGAGGCTGTTTTCGGTGCCGCTTCGGGAGGCCAACACGAAGTTCATCAGCTCCCGCCGGGATTCCTTCCGTTCGTCCCTCCGGAACCAGGCGATCAGCAGACAGGCGATGAAGGAGATGATGAAGACGTTGGCGTTGGTGAACATCTCCTTGAACCCGGCGATGAAATCATCGGAGATGACCTCGGCGATGTTCATCTTGTTGAAGATGATCAGCAGGATCGACCGGAGCAGGATAAACCCCATGACCACCGCCAGGGTTGGGTTGATCCGGGTCTCCTTCTCCTTGAAGCTGATGGCGATGCAGGTGGCGAGCCCCAGAATCGCCGAATAGGCGGGCGAGTACCCGGTCAGCATGAAGATGGTGATGATGATCAGCGGAAGCGTATAGAGCCACTCGGTTTTGAGGATCTCCATGGCGGTCCGTTCGTGCCGCTCGCCCACCACGTGGTCCTTCTTGGCCTCGTAATGGACCATGACGAAGACGCTGAAAAAATACATGAGCGCCGGGAAGACGGCCACCAGCATGATGTAGGAGTAGGGCAACCCGGTCAGCTCCGCCATGATGAACCCGCCGGCGCCCATGATGGGGGGCATGAACATGCCGCCGATGGAGGCGGCGGGTTCGATGCCGCCGGCCACGTGGGGCTTGAAGCCGGCCTTTTTCATCATGGGGATGGTGAAGGCGCCGGTGGAGACGGTATTGGCGATGGCGCTGCCGGAGATGGACCCGAACAGGCCGCTGGCGATGACCGACACCTTGGCCGGTCCGCCGATCTTGTGGCCCACCGCGGCCAGGGGGAAATCGATGAAGAACCGCTGGGCCCCGCAGGCCTCCAGGAAGGCGCCGAAAAGGACGAAGAGCACCACATAGGTGGCCAGCACGTTGGCCATGATGCCGAAGACGCCGTCGCTCCGGTAGAAGATGGAGACGCACAGCTCCGGAAAGCTGGCCCCGGCGTGGGCGACGATCTCGGGCGCCATCGGACCGTAGATCCCGTAGAGAAGCATGACCACGCCGATGATGACGAAGACGTTGCCCACCACCCGCCGGGCCAATTCGATGCCGATGAGCACGCCGACCATGGCCATGGCCTTGTCCATATCGGTCTCCGCGCCCATGCGGTAGTTGATCACCTCGAAATTGAGGATCCAGTACCCCACCGTGACGATGGAAAGGACGATCAACAGGTAATCGAGGATCCGGCCGGGGAGGGTTCTGGCCTGGTAGAGAAGGAAGATCAGAATATAGGTGATGATGACGTAGATTCCCCGGTGGTATTGCGTCGCCGCCGGTTCGATCACGGCGGAATAGGAGTAGAAGAGGACGAGGACGACGGAGAGCACGTCGAAGAGGACCTTTTCGAAAGGCTTCAGTTTTTCGTACACGGTGGACCTGCCTGAATGGGGGTTGCGGGAAATGGGTAAAGGGGCGGCCATGGGCCGCCCCGGTAAGCAGGGGCTCGGAGGAATCTACTCCATCACGCCCTTTTCCTTCCAGAACTTAATGGCGCCGGGATGGTAGGGGGTGACGATCCCCTTGGTCCCGTTTTCGACGCTCATCTCCTTGAAGGTCTTCTTCTGGCTGACCATGTGCTTGAGGCCCTCCTCCGTGAAGACGGCCGAGAGCAGCTTGTAGACCACGTCCTCCGAAGCACCGGAGTGGGCCACCAGCAGGGCCGAATCCTGGAAGGAGGGGACGTCGTAGTCCACACCCTTGTAGGTGCCCGCCGGGATGGTCAGGCGGGAGAAATAGGGGTACTCCTTGAAGAACCCGGATTTCTCCGCATCGGCGGCCAGGTCGACCAGGGCGATGTCGTTGGTCTGGGCCGCCATGATGACGGCGCCGCTGGGAAAGGCGGTGAACAGCCAGAAGGCGTCCAGCTGATTGTTGCCGAAGGCGGCGGCCGCGTCGTTATACCCCATGGCGTTCCGCTCCACCTTGTCCCAGATGCCCAGGTGGTTGAAGAAGAGTTCGCAGTTGGCGAAGGCGCCGGAGCCGGCGTTGCCCACGCCGACCTTCTTGCCCACCAGGTCCTTGGTGCTCTTGATCTTGGAGTCCGCCCGGATCACCAGCTGGGCGGGCGCGCCGTAGAGATAGGCGACGGCCAGTACATCGGTATACTTGGTGGGGTCGTTCTTCATCCGGCCGTGGCGTCCGAGATAGACATGGCCCGAGTAGACCGTGGAAAAGTGCATCTTGCCGGCGTCGGTCTTCCGGAGGTTTTCCACGGAGCCGGCCGAGGACTGGGCCTTGACGTTGTAGTCCTCGAAGTTCTTGACGGGTTTATAGGTCTGGATGGCATTGGCCACCACCTGGAAGGTGCCGCCGGCGGGGCCGCCGCCGAAGACGATCAACTCACGGGCGGAAGAATCCCCGGTAAAAGCGAGGGTTAGACACAGGCTGAGGCAGATGGCCGTGACCATTGCAAAACGTTTGGATTTCATGAATAGACCTCCTCTGTTTCGATGTTCGCGTATGGTTGATGGATGGGTTTCACTCGTCGCGATACACGGCTGACTCGGTTCTCACCTCCTTCCGGATTCCGCGGCGCCGGGGCCGCTTTTTTTGGATAAAACCTGCTATATGGGAAGCGATCTTTTTTCAAGGGTATATCGATAGGGGGCGGCCGTCGCCCCGGTTCTCCTTTCCGTCAGATATCCGACTTGAAGAAGTCGGCGGCGCCGCTGATGGCCTGGGCGCTCTCCGAATGTTTTTCGGGGACGGTTCCCTCCTTGAAGCATTCATAGATGGTCCGGCTGGTTTCCGAGATGGGCAGCAGGCCGGTCTCCGCGTCGATTCGGGTGAAGACGACCCCCTTGGGCACCTGGAACGATTTGACCGGCTTTCCCTCCAGGACCCGTTCCATGAAGCCGAGCCAGATGGGGCTCGCCGCCCGTGAACCGGTCTCCCCCTTGCCCAGGGGCTCCAGATGGTCGTGCCCCACCCAGACGCCGGTGATGTAGTCGGGGGTATACCCCACGAACCAGGCATCGAACAGATCGTTGGTGGTGCCGGTCTTGCCGGCCGTGGGACGCCCCAGGGCCCGGACCCGGCGGCCCGTCCCCTCCTGGACCACGCTCTCCAGCAGGCTGGTCATGATGTAGGCCGTACTCTTTTCGATGGCCGGTCTCGACCGGATGTCGGCCTCCTCGAGGACCTTCCCGAACCGGTCCTCGATCCGGGTGACGAAGACCGGCTCCACGTACTCGCCGAGGTTGGCGAAGACGGCGTAGGCCTGGACCAGCTCCAGGGGGGTGACCGCCGATGCCCCCAGGGCCAGGGAGAGGTCCGGATAGAGGTCGGAAGCGATGCCCAGCTTCCGGGCGTAGTCCACGGCGTAGTCGACCCCGATCTCGTTTAGGATCTTGATGGTCGACAGGTTCCGGGACTTGGCCAGTGCCTTGCGCAGGAGGATGGGGCCGTGGAATTTCCGGTCGTAGTTCTTCGGCTTCCATACCTTCCCCTCCCGGCCCCGGCCCTCGTAGACCACGGCGTTGTCGATGATCTCCGTGGCGGGGGTGAAGCCCTTGTCCAGGGCCGCGGCATAGATGATCGGCTTGAAGGCCGACCCCGGCTGGCGGCGGGACTGCACGGCCCGGTTGAACTGGCTCTTCCGGAAGTCCTTTCCCCCCACCATCGCCTTGACCCGCCCGGTGCCGGCCTCCAGGCAGATGAGGGCGCTCTCCGCCCCCGGAGTCTGTTCGATGGTCAGGCGAAAGGGGCCGGGTTTTGGTGATTCGGCCCCTTCCTCCCGCGCCGTTTCGGCCGGCGGGGACTTGAGTTTCACCAGAAGGACGTCCCCGGCCCGGATCCGCCCGGGTTTTTTGTGCCAGCGGACCGAGGACAATTTCAGGATCCCCGCGCCGGTCCCCAGGTGAACCGCCGCGGTCCCCTCTCGTTCGTCGATCTCCGTCACCACTCCCCGGACGATCCGACCCTCCTCCAGGGGGGCCTCGGCACGCTCCTCGGCGAGGCTTGCGAGGAACCCCTCGACCTCCTCCGGCTCCAGGTGCTTTTCCGGACCCCGGTAGCCGTAATGGCGCCGGTCGAGTTCCCGGAGGCCTTCCATGACCTCCTGACGGGCGATCCGCTGCATGTCGATATCCACGGCGGTGTGGATGCCGAGGCCCCCCTTGTAGAGGGCGTCCTCGCCGTACTTTTCCATGACGTACTGGCGCACGTATTCCGTATAGAAGGGGACCTGCTCCAGATAGAGGTTCCGCCGCGAATGGATGGCCAGTTTCTCCCGGACCGCTTTTTCGGCCTGTCTCCGGGTGATGTAGGCCTCCTCCACCATGCGGTCGAGCACGTATTTCCTCCGGGCGCGGGCCTTTTCCGGGTGCCGGAAGGGGGAGTACTCGCTGGGGGCCTGGGGCAGGCCGGCCAGGGTGGCGCACTCGGCCAGGGTGAGGTCGGCCACGTCCTTGCCGAAGTAGTTCTGGGCCGCCGCCTGGACCCCGTAGGCCCCGTGGCCCAGGTAGATCTGGTTGAGGTAAAGGTAGAGGATGTCGTCCTTGGTGAAGGCCTGGTCGATGCGGTAGGCGAGGATCGCCTCCCGGATCTTGCGCCGGTAGCTCCGCTCCGGGGAGAGGAAGAAGGATTTGGTCACCTGCTGGGTGATGGTGCTGCCCCCCTGAACCACGGTGCCGGCCTCCAGGTTCTTGATGAAGGCCCGGATGATGGACCGGATATCCACCCCCTTGTGGGAGTAGAACCGGGAGTCCTCCGCCGCGATGAACGCCCGGGTCAGCCGGTCCGGCATCTCGGACAGGGGGATGACGATCCGCCGCTCCTTGAAGAACTCCGCGATCTTCCGGCCGTCATCCGCGTAGACCGTGGTGACCACCGGCGGGCGGTAATCCTGCAGGGTGTTGATCCGGGGCAGGTCGCGGCTGAAGTGCCGGTAGGCGTAGTAGGCGCCGCCGGCCCCGAGGCCGGCCAGGAGAATTCCGAGGGCCGCGAGGCCCAGGGTGATCCACGCCAGGTATTTGAAGAGCTTCCCGGCCCGGCCCGCCTCGCCCGGCGGGGTCTTTCTGATTTTTCTGTTCCGTGCTTTCCGCATGGTCCGTTTCGGCGATCCGTCGGTCATCCGCATGTAAATTCCGTACCCGAATGGGGGTCCGCGCCGGGGCCGTTGTCGTTCCAATCCCCGGCGGGTCCTCCCGGCCGATTTTCCCCCGATCCGGGAGGATATCCCGGATACCGGGGAGGTTCCGGCACAGATTCTAATTCTTAACAGATATTGGTGCATTAGGCAAGGCGTGGCAATAAAAAAAGGGTTTGACTTTCATCCCTCGAATCGTTACTGATTCCAATTTTACATGATTCCGGGATCAACGGAGAGAGCCCAGGAGAGAAGACGGCGGGAGAGAAGACGATGGTTCAACTCAATTTCGAAAAGATGGGGGGGCTCATCCCGGCCATCGCCCAGGACCACGAGAGCGGCGAGGTGCTCATGCTCGCCTTCATGAATCCAGAGGCCTGGGAGACCACCCTGTCCACCGGCCTGGCCACCTACTACAGCCGGACCCGGGACACCCTCTGGGTCAAGGGGAAGACCTCCGGCAACGTCCAGAAGGTGCGGGAGATCCGGGTCGACTGCGACGACGACACGGTGCTGCTCCGGGTGGAGCAGGTGGGGGGCGCCGCCTGCCACACGGGATACAAAAGCTGTTTTTATCGGATACTGGAAGACGGGGCGGAACGGGTCATCGGCGAGCCGGTCTTCGACCCCAAGGAGGTCTACAAATAGCCATGGAGGAGAAGCTGAAGCTGGGCATCCCCAAGGGGAGCCTGCAAAACGCCACCATCGACCTGTTCAAGCGCTCGGGGTGGCGGATCAACGTCAACGGCAGGAGCTATTTTCCCGAAATCGACGACCCGTCCATCGAGTGCGCCATCTGCCGGGCCCAGGAGATGTCCCGGTACGTGGAGAACGGCACGCTGGACGCCGGCCTCACCGGAAAGGACTGGATTGCCGAGAACCGATCGGATGTCCACGTGGTGGCCGATCTGGTCTACTCCAAGGTCAGCTCCCGCCCGGCCCGGTGGGTGTTGGCGGTCCCCTACGGATCGAAGATCGAAAAGCTGGAGGACCTGGCCGGCAAGAAGATCGCCACGGAGCTGCTCGCCTTCACCGAGCGGTATTTCGCGGAGCGGAACATCGACGTGAAGGTGGAATTCTCCTGGGGGGCCACCGAGGCGAAGGTGGTCTCGGGCCTGGCCGACGCCGTCGTGGAGGTGACCGAGACCGAGAGCACCATCCGGGCCCACGGCCTTCGGATCATCCACGAGCTGATGCAAACCAACACCCGGCTCATCGCCAACCACGACGCCTGGGCCGTCCCGGCCAAGCGGGCCAAGATCGAGCAGATCTCCCTGCTGCTCCGGGGGGCGCTTCTGGGCGAGCGGCTGGTGGGGATCAAGATGAACGTCCCCAAGGACCGGCTGGAAACGGTGGTGGGGCTGCTGCCGAGCCTCAACGCCCCCACCGTCGCCCCCCTCTACCAGTCGGAGTGGTTCTCGGTGGAGACCGTGGTGGATGTCGGGGTGGTGCGGGACCTGATCCCCGACCTGCTGGGAAACGGCGCCGAGGGCATCATCGAATACCCTTTGAACAAGGTCGTCTAGGGAGGCCCCCATGATCGCCAGCCGCCTCAACGAGATCACGTCCTTTATCGTCATGGATGTCCTGGAACGGGCCCACGACCTGGAGCGACAGGGGATCCACGTCATCCACCTGGAGGTGGGGGAGCCCGATTTCGACACCCCTCCCTGCATCAAGGCCGCCGCCTGCAAGGCCCTGGAGGCGGGCCACACCCACTACACCCACAGCCTGGGGATGATCGAACTCCGGGAGGCGGTCTGCGCCTATTATGATCGCATGTACGGGGCCTCCGTGGAGCCGGACCGGGTGGTGATCACCTCGGGCACCTCCCCGGCCATGTTCATCCTCTTCGGCGTTCTCCTGGAGCCCGGGGACGAGGTGATCATCTCCGACCCCCACTACGCCTGCTACCCCAACTTCATCAAATTCTTCGACGCCAAGCCGGTCCGGGTGACGGTCCACGAGGAGGACGGGTTCCAGTTCCGGTCCCGGGCCATCGCCGAGCGGATCACCGAAAGGACCCGGGCCATCTTCATCAACTCTCCCTCCAACCCCACCGGCAACCTCCTGTCGGAGAACCGGATGCGGGCCATCGCCGACCTCTCCCCCCATATCATCTCCGACGAGATCTACCATGGTCTCGTCTACGAGGGGAAGGAGCACTCCATCCTGGAGTTCACAGACGACGCCTTCGTCTTCAACGGCTTCTCCAAACTCTACGCCATGACCGGGCTGCGCCTGGGGTACCTCATCGCCCCCCGGGAGTACATGCGGCCCATCCAGAAGCTCCATCAGAACTTCTTCATCTCCGCCAACGCCATGGTCCAGGCCGCCGGCATCGCGGCCCTCACGAAGGCGGACGCCGATGTGGCCCGGATGAAGGCGGTCTACAACGAACGGCGGCTGTTCATGATCGAACGGCTTCGGGGGATGGGGTTCGGGATCACCGTCCCCCCCACCGGCGCCTTCTACATCTTCGCCAACGCCAAGCACATCTCCGAAGACTCCTACCGGCTCGCCTTCGACATCCTGGAGAAGGCCCACGTGGGGGTCACGCCGGGGGTCGATTTCGGACCCAACGGGGAGGGGTACCTGCGGTTCTCCTATGCCAACTCCATCGAGAACATCGCCGAGGGGATGGACCGGCTGGAACGGTACCTTGCCGCCATCTGAAGGGACCCGGCCGTGATCGTCAAGTCCGCCGCCTTCGTCAAGAGCGCGGTCACCCCCGGCCAGTGCCCGCCCGGCGATCTGCCGGAGGTCGCCTTCGCCGGCCGCTCCAACGTGGGCAAGTCGTCGCTCATCAACACCCTGGTCGACCGGAAGCGGCTGGTCAAGACCAGCGGAACCCCGGGGCGGACCCAGCTTCTCAACTTCTTTGTCGTCAACGAGGGATCGGCGGACGCCCGGATGCTGGTGGACCTGCCCGGGTACGGCTTCGCCAAGGCCCCCGTTGCGGTGAAGCGCAAGTGGGGGCCCATGGTGGAGGGGTATCTGTCCTCCCGCGGGAACCTCATGGCGGTGGTGGTGATCCTCGACATCCGGCGGACCCCCGGGCCCGGCGACTTCGAACTCCTCCACTGGCTCGACCACTACGGCATCCCCGCCGTCCGCGTCCTCACCAAGGCGGACAAGCTCTCCAACAACCGGCGGATCAAACAGATTCGGACCGCGGCCGAGGCCCTGTCCACGGAACCGGACGGGCTGATCCAGTTCTCCGCCAAGACCCGGCTGGGGCGGGAGGCGGTCTGGGCGGCCATCGACCGGACGA
>CAYSLC010000176.1:0-495 GCA_964431545.1 uncultured Desulfobacteraceae bacterium
ACCCGGAACGTCAGGGGGAAGCTCGTGATGGCGGTGTTGAACATGCCGCCCCTTTTGGCATCCGGCGAGGCGTAGATCGGATCGGTGTCGTTGGTGAGCCATTGGAGATTGTCTGGAAGTTTCGGCGGTTCGGCTGAAAATGCCGGTCCGGCGGTGAATATCACCAATGCCAGGCCAATGAGCGTGAGGGGGATCGATCGTCTTGAACGGGTCATGCCGCTCCTTTCAAATACTCGTATTTCCATTCCGATATGTTCCTTTTTTCCGTGCTGAAATCGATGCCCATCAGGATGATCTTCTTCGCATCCCCCATGAACCCTTGGGCGTAATTCTTGTCGCGGATCTGTGTGATGGCCTCGTCGGAACTCTGGTTGCACTTGAATTCGATGATAAAGACCTTGTCCGCGAATTCCATGACCAGATCGATCCGGCCTTCGCTGGTCAGTACTTCGCTACGAGCATTGATGCCCGAGGCGCTGACCATCAGATAAAAGA
>CAYSLC010000176.1:505-11842 GCA_964431545.1 uncultured Desulfobacteraceae bacterium
GATAAAAGACCGTATGAAAGTAGGCTTCATCCCGCTTGGTTTCCAGCGCATAAGGGATGGAAGCGTAAATGGCGGTCATTGTCTCCATAAACGCATTCAGATTCTCGGATCGTAAGTACTTCGAGAGAAGGGAAAAGCGGCCGCTGTCGTCCAACCCCTCTGTGTACGAATGAAACAGAACCTCAAGGAAGGCGGTTTTGACTTCTCGATTGGGATAGCCAAAGGTGTAAATATTTTCGTCCGTGTCCTTGATCGTGACGTATCCGGTTTGGAAGAGAAGAGCCTCCGGCTGCAACCGTTCAATCTCATAGACGCTGAACATGACCGGGGTGGCGCGCATGTTTTCGATTTTCGGCGGATACCATCTCTTTTCTTTGAGAACATCCACGAGAAACTTCGGTGTTCCTGTCTCGAACCAGTAATTTTTAAACGCGCACTCCCCAAGTGAATTCAGGACGGAAAACGGATTGTAAACTCTGCTTTTACCCTCTGAAAAGCGATATCCATCATAGTATACGCGCAAATTGTCTTTCACATCGCCCAGTTTTTGATCTGTTTCCTCGGCAAACCGATCCAGGTATTCGGAAAAATGGGTCTCCAGTTCCTCTTGCGTATATCCCGTGATATCGGCGTATTTTCGATTCATGGTGATGTCGGTCAGATTGTTCAGTTCCGAAAAGATGGAAACGCGACTGAACTTGGAGACCCCGGTCACAAAGACGAAACGGAGGCAAGGCGAAACATTGATGCCCTTTAGCACGCCGAAGAAGTATTTCATGATGTCCCGGTTTTGCTTGGCGATTTCCAGGGCTTCCTTCCCCCTGCCAAGATGGGAGATGATCGGCTTATCGTATTCGTCGACCAGGACGGCGACCGGCATTTTTGTTTTTTTGTTAAGAGAGATGATCAACTCCGCAAATCGACCCGGAAGAAGTGTGTCTTGAATGTCGATCTCGTATTGCGCGGCGATGTTCAGCAGATTGGTGTGGAGAGATTGTTCCATGTTTTCCGGTGTGTCGTGATATAACTCATTGAAATCGATGGTGACCACCGGATGCTCTCTCCATTCCCACTCCGTGTTTTCAGATATCCACAATCCATCAAATAGCGCTTTTTTCCCTTGGAACAGAGACTTCAGGAGCGAAACGGTCAGGGATTTTCCGAATCTGCGGGGGCGCGACAGGAAATAGAATCCCTGGGGGGCCCGGACCATCCCGTGGATGTGGCGCGTCTTGTCCACATAGACGAAATTTCCGGTTCTCAGCTGTTCGAAATCCTGAATCCCGATGGGCAGGAATTTTTCACTCATGGCACCATTCCTTTCCCGCTCATGTCGATCCCTCACTCATACACCGTATGCAGTTTCGGATCGAAGGCCTCCCGCACCGCCTCGCCGATGAAGGTGACCGTCAGCAGGGTGACCACAAGGCCCGCGATCACCGATCCGGCGATCCACCAGGCCCACATGTTGGCCCACCCCTGCTGGAGGAGTTCCCCCCAGCTCGGTGTGGGGGGCGGCAGGCCGAAGCCGAGGTAATCGAGGGAGGTGAGGGCCACGATGCCGCTGGAGACGGCGAACGGCGCAAAGGTGACGATGATGGCCACCGTGTTGGGGATGATGTGGTTGAAGATGATCCGGATGTTGGACGCCCCCAGGGCCCGGGCCGCCAGGGCGTACTCCCGCTCCTTCTCCTTGTAGGTGATCGTCCGCATGGTCCAGGTGATGTTGATCCACCCGAAAAAGGCCATGATCAGGATCAGCAGCCAGAAGTTGGGGACCAGGATGGAGGAGATGATGATGATTACGTACAGGAACGGGACGTTGGACCAGATCTCGATGATCCGCTGGAAGAAGAGGTCGAACTTCCCCCCGAAATACCCCATGGAACAGCCGATGGCGATCCCGATGGTGTAGTTGACCACCAGAAGCCCCAGGGAGAAGAAGATGGCGATCCGGAACCCGTAGACCAGCCGGGCCACGATGTCCCGCCCCACCACATCGGTGCCCAGGTAGTGGCGGCTTTCGGTCGACGGCGGAAAGGGGGGATAGGCATCTTCGCGAAGGTCGTTCTCGTAGGGATTGTAGGGGACCGGCGGCATGAGCACCCAGTCGCCGTCCCCTTCGACCGCGAACTTCTGCTTCAGCTCCCGGTAGTTGGTCTCGTAGTCGTAGTCGAGCCCGAAGACCGTGCCCGGAATCATCCCCCGGTAGGTGGGAAAGTAGGTTTCCCCGTCGTAGTGGACCACCAGGGCCCGGCTGTTGACCAGCAGTTCCGCGAACACGGCGATCAGAACCATCAGCGAGAAGAGGATGAACGAGTAATACCCCCGCCGGATCGACCGGAACCGCCGCAGTTTCCGCAGCGTCAGGGGATTGATGTTCCGCAACGGGTTCATTTGAACTGCACCCGGGGATCGACGATGGCGACGCAGATGTCCGACAGGATGTTGCCGATCATCAAAAGCAGCGAGGAGATGACCAGGATCCCCATGACCACCGGGTAGTCCCGGTCCACCACCGACTCATACCCGAGCAGCCCCATGCCGTCGATGTTGAAGACCTTTTCGATGAGGAACGAGCCCGTGAGGATGATGGAGATGTTGTTGCCGAAGTGGGTGGCGATGGGGATGAGGCTGTTTCTCAGGGCATGGCGGAAGACCGCCTTGCGGAAGGGGAGCCCCTTGGCGATGGCGGTCCGGACGTAATCCGAGGCGAGGTTGTCCATCACCGTGTTCTTCATCAGGAAGGTCATCACCGTGAACGACCCCACCACGTACGCCGAAAGGGGCAGGACCGTGTGCCAGAGGACGTCCGCCACCTTCTCCCAGGGGGTCAGTTCGAAGAAGAGGTCGCTGGTGAGCCCGCCCAGGGGGAAGATCTCCCAATGGGAGGCGAAGAGCATCAGCAGGAGCACGCCGGCCACCCAGCCGGGGATGGCGTATCCGATGAAGACGATCACCGAGGAGACGTTGTCGAAGAGGCTCTTGTGACGGATGGCTTTGGCCAGCCCCAGGGGGATGCAGACCCCGTAGACGAGGATCATGGTCAGCACGCCGAAGTACAGGGAGATGGGGATCCGCTGTTTGATCATGTCCCAGACGGGGTCGTAGTAGCGGGTCGACGTCCCCAGATCGCCGGTGAACACTTTTCCGAGCCACTGGGCATAGCTGACCAGGACCGGCTTGTCGAAGCCGTAATATTTTTTGAGCTGTTCGATCTGGCTGTCGGAGAGGGGCTGGGATCCCCGTTCGCCCATGCGGGAGGGGCCGGTCCCCGCGGCCGACTGCATCTGCTGGGCCTGCTGGATGATCCGCTCGATGGGGCCGCCCGGGACGAACCGGGTGATGGTGAAGACCATGATGGTGATGCCGATGAAGGTGGGGATGATCAGCAGGAATCGTCGGATGAAATAGGCGGTCATGGCTCCCTGGGGGCGACGGGGGGAGATTGGGGACGGGTCATCATGGATACGACTATACCAGGGTTCGCTCCGGATCTCAAGGCGGGAGACAACAGGCGGAAGGCGCGGGCGGCCCGGGAAGACGGCACCCACCGACGGAGCCCTTCCGAAGACGACATCCGACCCGGCATGGACTACGGTCTTTGCCTACCCGCCAAATTCGGGTTTTCCCTATTGAATTCCGCTCCGAGTTGTCTTAGTAACGGAAACATTTATCCGGCCGGAGCCCCCTGCCGCGCATGCCCGGGCGCCGCCTCGAAGAAGGAGTCGAAAGAGAGCCCGAAGATGATCCCATATGATGGTCGGTTTCCCGCGGAAAGATTGCTGCTGCTCTGCATGGGGGCGCTCTTGCTGGCGGCCGTGCCGGAGAGCGAGTTTCTGTTTGCCCGGAACCACGAGGAGAACGTGCTCCGGGCCGTTCACACCCGGGCCACGGAGGGCTCCTTCGACATCATGGTCGAGGCGCGCCACCCCATCGAGGCCTACAACCACTTCTCCTACCAGGACGACGACGACGGGGCCTACCGATCGGTGGTGGACCTCCCCGGCCGGTGGCGGAACGAGGCCCGGGGCGCCTACCGGGTGGACCATCCCTGGATCCGGGGGGTCCGCATCGGGATCCATGGGAAATTCCTCCGGATCGTCGTCGATTCCCCGAAGACGGAGACCGAGGTCCAGGCGGTCCTGCGGCGCGGGAACCAGATGCTGATCTCGGTGTGGAAGCGGGCGCCGGGCGCGGCGCCGCCCCGGAAGATCCCCCGCCATTGGGAAAAACGGGGGGAGGAGCCCACGGAGACGACCCCGCCTCCGGCCCCGGAAAAGCGGTTCGCCGCCCCGGAGGAGATCCCCGTCGATCCGGTTCAATCCGAGGTGGACCTGGGGATCTTTGCCGACGCCGAGGGGGACCGGAGGGCGGCCAAGGCCCATTTCCGGAAGGCCCTGGACCGGGAACCGGACAACGGCACGGCCCGTTTCCACCTGGGAGTGATCGCCATGGACGAGGCCCGGTACCCGGCGGCCATGGAGCACTTCCGCCGGGCCGTGGAATCGGACCCGGACCTGCCCGAGCTGGAGTACCATCTGGCCATGGCCCACTTCAAAGCCGGGGATATCGAGCGGGCGGTCCCCCTGCTGACGGACGTCTCCGAGGCGGAGCCGGCCAACGTCCTGGCCCGGTACCATGCGGGCCTGGGCCTTTATCGGATGGGCCGGTGCGATGCCGCAGCGGCGTATCTCACGGATGCGGCGGATGCCAGCCCCACCCTCCGCCCCCACGGGCGCTACGCGGTGGGCGTCTGCCACGCGGTTCGGGAACGTCCGGAGGCGGCCGTCGACATGTTCGAGGCGGTCCGGGAGGATGCGGACGCCGGCCCCTTGCGGGGGCTCGCCCAGGGGTGGATCGAGGCCCTGGAGCGGGGGGAGCGGTCCCGGTCCCCGTTCCACCTGGAGGCCGAGATCGGCGGCCGGTATGACGACAACGTGGGGCTCGATCCCGTGGACGAGGACGGGTTCGGCGAGGAGGGGGACTTCCTGGCGTTTTTGAGGCTTGCGGGGACCTATCTGCCGATCAACCGGCCGAACCTGCGCCTGGGGCTGGGGTATGTGGGCCACCAGGCCACCCACGACGACCTGAGCGCCTATGATATCACGGCCAATACCCTCCGGCTCTTCGTCGACGGCCGTCTGGCCCCGTTCTTCTTCAAGCTCTCCCTCCTTCCCGCCTACTACTGGCTCGACGGCCGGAGCGCCCTGCGCCATTACCGGATCGTCCCGGAGATCCGGGCGGCGGTCCGGCCGAACCTGCTGGTCCGGCTCATCGGCTCCTTCACCGACGCCACCCACTTCCTCGACAGGGGACTGTGCGGACAGGAGGGCGAAGCCTTCCTCGATGCCGATCTGTCCCTGCTCGACCGGGCCCTCTCCCTCTTCGGCGGCATCGGCTACGAGATCTTCGACGCCCGCGCCGCCCGGGAGAGTTACCGGGAGCCCAAGGGGCGCCTCGGCGTCCGGTGGACCTTCCGGCGGATCTACGACCTCTCCGTGACCGGGGCGTATGCCCGCCGGGACTACGACGCGGGGCCGGCCGGCGGCTCCGCCGACCGGGAGGACCGGATCTACGAAGTCCGGCTGGCCCTGGCCCGGCCCTTCATCTACGACTGGATGAAGGTGGTGGCGCAATACGATCACACCTACCGGGATTCCACCGACCCCGCCGAGACCCACCGGCGGAACCGGGCGGGGCTTTCCCTGGTCACCGTCTACTGAGGCCGTGATGGCGCGGGGCGTTCCACGGCCGGGTCACCCGCGGGGTGGCGGCGTTCGGTTTCGATTCCTGGGGATCCTCCTGGCGTGTCTGGCCGTCGCCGCCGTCTGCCCGGCCGAGGAGCCGGGGGAACGGGGGGCCGTCGGGCCGGGGTTCGTGGCCGGGTGGGGCATGCCCGTGGGCCGGGTCCTCGCCGTGGATGGGGAGGGGATCGTCTTCCATCGGGGGGAAACCATCGGATACCGCCTCTGGGAGGACGCTCCCCTCTATTCGGGCGACCTCCTGGCCGCCGGCGACCGGGGCGGGATCACCGTCCTGTTGGCGGATGACACGCTCCTGTCCCTGGGCGGGGAGACCCGCTTGCGCCTCCATCGGATCCGCCACCGGCCCGATGCGGGGTTCCGGTCGATCTTCCTCGGTCTGCCCTCGGGGGAGGTGAGGTTCCGGGTGCCGGCGCCGGCGACGCCAGCCGACGACCGGTTCCGGGTGAAGACCCCGACGGCCCTGATCGGCACCTCCGGGGCGGCGTTTCTCGTCGGTGCGTCCGAGGCCGCCACAACGGTCGTCCCCCTCGCCCGCAAAGCGGTGACGGTGGCCAGCCTGGCCGGCGGCCGGCGGTACGCGGCCTCCCCGGGCCACGAGATGACCGTTCCGGCCGACGGCCCTCCGGCCCTCCGCCCGCTTACGGAACCCGAACTCACGAGCCTCCGGGCGCCCTTTCCCCCCATGGAGGAGATCGGCGAGCCGATCGCCGGCGAGCCGATCCGCTTTCGGCAAAGCGAGTTCATCCCGGTGGCGCCGGTCGAAGCGCCGGAGCCCTTTCCCCGGATGGCGGAACGGGACCGCTTCGCCGAGGTCCGGGACGACCTCATCGGCGGGCTTCCCTGGTGATCCCGCCGGTCAGCCGATCCACCCCAGCCACCGTCCGACGACCCGCCAGCCGGCGGCGCCCGCCAGAACCGGCAGCCAGACCCAGACCACCTCGCTCGCCATCACCCTAAGCCCCCGCTCCGTGAAGAACGCCCCGGCCCCGATGGGGGAGACCGCGATGGGCCGGACGGGGAAGAAGTACCGTCCGTTGTCGAGAGGGGCGAGCAGGGCGATCCCCAGTCCGCCGTCGGTGAAGGCGTCCAGGATCCCGTGGGAGGCGGTGATCAGGAAGAGGAAGGCCCAGAGGGCCGGCCACGACTTGGGGCCGCTGCGTCCCCAGAAGAAGACCAGCGCCAAAAGGAGACTTGAGACCAACGCAAAGGCGGGGGAATGGAGGAATCCCCGGTGGCCCCAGAAATCTCCGTAGGGGATCCCGAGGGAGAACGCGGCAACGTCCAGATCCGGGATCATGGGGCAGAAGGCGGCCAGCACCCAGAACCGGGCCGGCATCCCCTCCGATGCAAAGGCCCATCCGGCGGCGGTTCCGACCACGGCGTGGGTGATGATGGTGGGCACGGCGGTTGATTCTGATCCTTGGTCGGGTTGAAAACAGAGGGATTCGAAGGGGGGCTGGAAAGCCTCCCCGACCTTCCGGATGGATGGCGATTATAGCGGGGCGGCGTCCCCGAGTCAATCTCTCCGCGACCATCCCACCGCGGCCATGCGGCCATGCCGTGGGAAAGGCGCCCGATGCCCGAGGCCGCGGCGCCGTTTTTTCAGGGGCATCGGGCGGTTTCACCCGGGCTCCACGCCGGGGATCCCACCTGGAGATTCACATGGAGGATAGCGGGGAGGCGGAAAAAGCGGTATAATACGAATGGCGCTCCGGCAGGACACGGGTGCGGCGCGCCCGGGCGATGGCATTGAACGATGGCATTGAGAAGGTCTGTAGGGAGGTAAAGTATGGAGGAGAATCGAATGCGAAAAAAGGGTGCTCTCCGGTCGGGGACCGTTTGGATGGTGCTGATCCTGCTGGCCGTCCTGTCCGAAGGCCGAATCGTCACCGGCGCCGAATCCGAGCACGGCCCCCCGCCCCAGACCGAGGCCGTCCGGAAGATGGAGACGGAGGTCATCGACCGGGTCAACCAGAGACGAAAGGCCCACGACCTGAACCCGCTGGCGGAGAAGGATCTTCTGAGCCGCATCGCCCGGGAGTACAGCCGGCGGATGATCCGCAAGGAGTTCTTCAGCCACGAGGCCCCGTCGGGCGGAACCCCTTCGGACCGGATCCGGGAGGCCGGACTGCGCTACCGGTGGGTCGGGGAGAACCTCGCCATGTTCGGCAACGTGACCCAACCCGCCCCCAGGGCGGTGAAACAGTGGATGGGCAGCGCGGCCCACCGGAAGAACATCCTCCAGGGGGAATTCACCCACACCGGGGTGGGAATCTGGAAGGAGGGGAACCGGTATTACATCACCCAGGTCTTCATGCGGCCCATGAACGGGACGGAGTGATTCTTTTTTCGGTGGTCATGCGTTCTCCGCCGGCTGGCAAACCCATTCCCCCGCCACCGGCGTTTCCATGCCCGGTATCGAGAATCCGACCCGGGTGGTCGCATGACGGGGGCGGACACACAGGTCCGCCCCTACGTTTCCGGGGGGCGGGGTTTCCGGGGCCGGCGAGGCGGCCTGCCCCAAAATGTGATCGATGCCAAAAAACCTTATGGCCGTGGCGCAAAAGAAAAACTGCGGATATACCTATTCGGACTATCTGACCTGGCCGGAGGAGGGCCGGATGGAGCTGATCGAGGGGGAGATCTTCGATATGAGCCCGGCTCCCTCCCGCCGGCACCAGCAAGTCTCCGGCGAACTGTTCCGGCAGATCGCCAATCACCTGGTGGAACGGGGATGTTCCGTCTACCCCGCACCCTTCGATGTCCGTCTGGCCGAAGCCGGTCAAGCCGAGGAGGACGAGACCTCCGTGGTGCAGCCGGACGTCTCGGTGATCCGCGATCCCGGCAAGCTCGACGACCGAGGGTGCCGGGGAGCCCCCGACTTTATCGCCGAGGTCGTCCGCCCCGCCACGGCTTCCAAGGATTACATCCAGAAGCGGATTCTCTACGAGCGGCACGGGGTGAGGGAGTACTGGCTGGTCCACCCCGTCGACCGCATGGTGATCATCCATCTGTCGGGAGAGGACGGCAGGTTTTCGTCGCCCTCCTTCCATCCGGGAGAGGGCGCGCTGAACCTCTCCGTGCTCCCGGACACGGCCATCGACCTGGACAGGGTCTTCGCGGAATAACCTTAACATGAAATATCCCGGCTGAAGCCGATGCCGCTTCACCGGAAAAGGAGACACCGATGTTCGATTATCTCTTGTCCGAGGAACAGCTCTCCCTCAGAGACGAGGTCCGGGCGTTCGTCAAGACCATCCCCCGCCGGATGATCCTGGACATGGACGCGGACCGGATCCGGTTTCCCGTCGATTTCCTCAAGGAGGCCGGCCGCCGGAACCTGATGGGATGCCGGTATCCGACCCGCTGGGGCGGGCGGGACATGGACTGGGTCGCCACCTGCATGGTCATGGAGGAGGTGGGGGTCCTGGGCTACATCTTCGCCTGCACCTTCGGCGTCGGGGCCGAGCTGGTCTGCGACGCCGTGGTCCTCCACGGCACCGACGCCCAGAAGGAGCGGTACGTGGCGCCCCTGCTGAAGGGGGAGATCTTCGCCGCCGAGTGCCTCACCGAACCCCGGGGCGGGTCCGACTTCTTCGGGACCACCACCAGGGCCGAGGACAAGGGGGACCACTTCCTTTTGAACGGCCAGAAGCGGTTCATCGTGGGGGGCGAGGCGGCCGACTATTTCCTCGTCTACGCCCGCACCGACCCGGAGGCGGAGCCCCACAAATCGATCTCCTGCTTCATCGTCGACCGGTCTCCGGGGGTGGAGACCGAGTACCACTACGGGCTCATGGGGTGCCGCGGGGGCGGGGCCAGCCGGGTGGTCTTCAGGGATGTCCGGGTCCCCAGGGAGAACCTCCTGGGCGGGCTCAACCGGGGGGTGGATGTCTTCAACACCATGATGATCCCGGAGCGCCTGGGCACCGCCGCCATGACCATCGGCGCGGCCCGGCCGGCCCTGGAGGTGGCCACCGGATACACGGCCCGCAGAAAGGCCTTCGGCCGGCCGGTGGCCAAGTTTCAGGGGGTCAGTTTCCAGGTGGCCGAGGGGGCCATGCTCCTGGACGCCTGCCGGGCCATGGTCCAGGTCACCGCCCAGGCGGTGGACAGCGGGATCGACCCCCGCCGGATCCGGCGGATGGTCTCCGAGACCAAGAAGTTCGTGACCGAATCATGCCAGAAGGTGGCCCACAACGCCATGCAGGTGATGGGCGGCATCGGCTACACCGATATCTTCCCCGTGGAGCGGATCTTCCGGGACCTCCGCCTCTCCTCCATCTGGACCGGGACCAACGAGGTGATGTCCATGATCATCGCCAATGAATGGTACAAGGAGTACCGGAAGGAGAAGGAGGCCCGCCGGACCCGCGACCTGGAGATGGATGCCGCCGCGGCGGACCGGGAGGAGGAGAAGGTGTATGAGTAGGGTCTGCCTCCCCGCACGCCGGCGGCGCAATGCCGGATCGATGACTCATCAAGGAGCGTTGCCGTGACCGCGCCCTCTCTCCATGCCGTCACCGGCGCCTACGGGTTCACCGGGAAGTACATCGCCCAAAGGCTGCTCCGCCGGGGGCGCCGGGTCATCACCCTGACCAACTCCCCTCATCGGAAGAATCCCTTCGGCGCGGAGGTCGTGGCCCATCCCTTCCATTTCCGCGAGCCCGGAAAGCTGGAGGAGATCCTCAAAGGGGTCTCGGTCCTCTACAACACCTACTGGGTCCGGTTCGACCACGAGGACTTCACCTTCGCCGACGCCGAGCGCAACGGGATCACCCTCTTCCGGGCCGCCGAGGCGGCCGGGGTGGAGCGGATCATCCACATCGGCATCACCAACCCATCGGCCGATTCCCCCCTGCCGTACTTCCGGGGAAAAGCCCATCTGGAGGAGGCCCTGGAGGGATCCGGCATCTCCCACGCCATTCTGCGGCCGGCGGTCCTGTTCGGTCCCGAGGACATCCTCATCAACAACATCGCCTGGGCCCTCCGGCGGCTGCCGGTCTTCGGCGTCTTCGGAAGCGGCGGGTACCGTCTCCAGCCCATCCACGTGGACGATCTGGCGGCCCTGGCGGTGGACCAGGGGGAGCGGCGGGAGAACGCCCTCGTCCAGGCCATCGGCCCGGAGACCTTCACCTACCGGGGTCTGGTGGAGACCATCGGCCGGATCATCGGGAAGCGGCGGCCGATCATTTCGGTCCCGCCCGAGGTCGGGTACTGGGCGGCCCGGCTCATCGGCGCGGCGGTGGGGGATGTCTTCGTCACCCGGGACGAGATCGACGGGCTGATGGCGGATCTCCTGTCGGTGGACGCGCCGCCGGCCGGGAAGACGGCCCTCACCGACTGGGCGAGGGCCCACGCCGATTCCCTCGGCCGGCGGTACCACAGCGAACTGGGCCGCCGGCTCGACCGGCGGCGGAGGTACGGACGGGTCTGATCGGCGGAAGATGGGCGTCTTCGCGAGCGAGGCGAGGGTGGTGGATCAGCGGGTATGGGTTGGTTTTGATAAACTGGACGAGCCCCGAAGGGGCGGCACATACCAGCCCGGCGCATCGCGCCGGGACCGTGT
>CAYSLC010000177.1:0-8815 GCA_964431545.1 uncultured Desulfobacteraceae bacterium
GCCCCGATCGCCGATGAAAAGACGACGAACCATCCCCCTGCTGTGCGCCGCCCTCCTGCTGGCGGCGGCCTCCTCCCCGAATCCGGCATTCGGGTCCGGGAAGGTCGTCGTTCAGCTGGCGTGGAAGCACCAGTTCCAGTTCGCCGGGTACTACGCGGCCCTGGACCAGGGCTACTACCGGGAAGCTGGCCTCGATGTAACCCTCGCCGAGGGCGGGGAGGGGACTTTCGCCCGGGAGGAGGTCCTGAGCGGACGGGCCCAATACGGCGTCGCCGGCGCCGAACTCCTGCTCCACCGGGCCGGCGGGGACCCGTTCGTGGTGCTGGCCGCCATCTTCCAGCACTCGGCGTCCATTCTCCTGACCCGGGCCGATGCCGGCATCCACCATCCCCAGGACCTGATCGGCGGGCGGGTGATGCTCCTGCCCGGCAACAAGGACGCCGACATCCTCGCCATCTTCCAGAACGAGGGGATCCCCCTCAACCGGATCCACCGCCTCGATCAGACCTACAACCTCGACGATCTCATCCAGGGGCGGACCGACGCCGTGAGCGCCTATATCACCAACGAGCCGTGGCACCTCCGCCGGGCCGGCGTCGAGCCCGGCATCATCCGGCCCCAGACCTACGGCGTCGATTTCTACAGCGACTGCCTCTTCACCACCGAGGCGGAGATCGAAAAGCGGCCCGAACGGGTCGAGGTCTTCCTGGAGGCGTCCCTTCGGGGCTGGGACTACGCCATGGCGCATCCCGAGGAGATCATCGATCTTCTGATCCACCGCTACGGGGTCCGCAAGCGCCGCGATCATCTCCGGTACGAGGCACGGGCCATGGAGGAGCTGATCTTTCCCCGGCTGGTGGAGATGGGCCACATGAATCCCGGGCGGTGGCGACACATCGCCGACACGTTTTTCCGCCTGGGAGCCCTGCCGGAAGACTTCGACCTGACGGGGTTTCTCCATGACCCGAATCCGGGGCCGGATGTCCGGAAGCTGAAGATCGCCCTGTTGGTCCTCGGTGCCGGACTGATGGGCGCAAGCCTTTTCCTCCTTCTCTTCGTCCGGATGAACCGGCGGCTCAAGAAAGAGGTGGCGGAGCGGAAGCGGACCGAGGCGTCCCTGCGGGAGAGCGAAACCCGGCTGCGGACCATCTTCGAGACCTCCCGGGCCGGGATCATCCTGGTCTCGGCCCGGGGCGTCATCACCTTCGCCAACCAGTGCATGGCGGAGATGGTCGGCCGTCCCCTGGCGGAGCTGATCGGCTCCGCCTACCCGGAGCATGTCCACCCCGACCAACGGGATGCCGGGAACGAAAACATGAAGCGGCTGATCGACGGTGAGATCGATTCCGTGGCCCTGGAACGCCGCTACATCCGGAAGGACGGAACGGACTTCTGGGGGTTTCTCACCGGCAAACGGCACGAGGACGCCGCCGGCAACCTCGTCTCCCTGGTGGGCATCATCGCGGACATCACGGAACGGGTGAAGCTGGAGCAGGAACTCCGTCAGGCCCATAAGATGGAGTCCATCGGGACTTTGACGGGCGGCGTGGCCCATGATTTCAACAACATCCTCGGCGCCATCCTCGGAAACACGGAGCTGGCGCTGCTGGATCTGCCGGAGTGGACCCCCGCCCACGCCAGACTCAAGGCCGTCCAGTCCGCCGGACTCAAAGCGGCGGGGATCGTCAAGCAGCTTCTCAACTTCAGCCGCAAGACCGTTCAGGAGATGGCGCCCATCGGGGCCCTGGCCGTGATCCGGGATGCCCTCGGCTTCCTCCGGTCGACCATCCCGGCCACCATCGACATCCGGCAGCGGCTTCCGGAAAAAGAGGTGACGATCCTCGCCGATCCCGTCCAGATCAACCAGGTTCTGTTGAACCTCTGCACCAACGCGGCCCAGGCCATGGAGGAGACCGGCGGCGCTCTGGAGGTCGAGGTCCGCAGGGTCTCCCTGACCGCCGAGAGCGCCGCCGGTTATCCGGGCCTGCGGGCGGGCGACCATCTCCGGATCGTGATCCGGGACACCGGCCCCGGGATCGATCCCGGGATCGCCGAGCGCATCTTCGATCCCTACTTCACCACCAAGGCGGTGGGCAAGGGCTCGGGCATGGGGCTGGCGGTGGTCCTCGGCATCGTCAGGAACCATGGCGGCGCGATCGCCGTGGACGGTCATCCCGGCAAGGGGGCGGTCTTTACGATTCTTTTCCCGGTGATCGACCGGGAGATCGCCGATGCCGCGGCGGCGGGGGAGATCCAAACCGGCACCGAGCGGATCCTCTTCGTGGACGACGAAACAACCGTTACGGACGTGATCGGGCAGCTGCTCTCCGCCCTGGGCTACCGGGTCGAAACCCATTGCGAACCCCTCAAGGCCCTGGAACGGTTTCGCCTTGATCCCCACGGCTACGACCTGGTGATCACCGATATGACCATGCCGGGGATGACCGGGGTTCAGCTCTTCTTCAAGCTCAAGGAGATCCGGAAAGAGATCCCGGTGATCGTCTGCACCGGCCACAGCGCCCTCATCGACGAGGCAAAGAGCGAGGAGATCGGGGTCGCCGCGTTCCTGATGAAGCCCATCCTCCGGGAGGAGATCGCCGGGGTGATCCGGGGGGTGCTCGACCGTGAAGGAGAGGGGGCCAACGAGAACGGCCCGAGGTGCGCGGCGCGTGAGCGCTGAATTTCCGATCGGACTCCATCGGATGTGGAATCGCCACCGCTTGAGGGCTGGCGCGCCGATGAACGTTCGGATGAAACCCTTGAGTTGCGGGAAAAGGCGGTTCACCCTCGACCGGGCGAGATCCCGGATCCGGGCCAACCAGGGCCACTCGATCTCCGTGGATCTGGGCCTCGCCCCCCGGCGGCCCCCCGAGCGTCTCTACCACGGCACCGCCGCCGCCTTTCTCCGGTCGATCCTTGAAAACGGACTCCATCCCCGCCGGCGGCACCATGTCCATCTCTCCCCGGACCGAGAGACCGCCCTGGCGGTGGGCCGGCGCCACGGGGAACCGGTGGTGCTCCGGGCGGATGCCCGCCGGATGTTCGACGAGGGCCACCGCTTCCTCCTCTCGGAGAACGGCGTCTGGTTGACCGAACGGGTCCCGCCGGCGTTCCTGACCCTTGATGACCCTGCCCGGTAATCCCCGTTTTTGCCGACTCTTTTGCCCGGGAAAAGCCGGGGGCCGGGGGAGGGGCCGGTGAATACTCGTTGACCCATCAAACCGAATTCTCTATAAATCATGAATAGGTGGCGCCCGCGGGCGCCAAAATCCATGCCGGTACAGGAGGTGGGATATGACCGATTCCCCTGAAAAGATTATCCAGAGAGACCCCGACACCAATCTCTACGTGCTGTGGACCAGCGGCGACCGGGAGGTGGCAGAGCGGATGGTCTTCATGTACACCTTGAATGCAAAGCTCCGGGACTGGTGGTGGGAGGTCTGCCTCATCGTCTGGGGCCCCTCGGCCCGGCTCCTGGCCGAGGACAAGGGACTCCAGGAGAAGCTTGCGGAGATGCGGGAGGCGGGCGTCGAACTCCTGGCCTGCAAGGCCTGTTCCGACAGCTACGGCGTCTCCGAAACGCTCGAATCCCTGGGCGTCACCGTCAAGTACATGGGCGAGCCCCTCACCGAGCTGCTCAAGGAGGGGTACCGGGTCCTCACCATCTGAACCGCCCCATGAACACCGTCGCCCCGTCCGGAGGGGCGCCCGCATCCGCAAAAAGGAGATCCCGTGCTGCGATTCCTGCCCGCCCCGATGAAGGGGGTGATGACCGTGTTCCTCTACCTCTTCTCCACCGCCGTGCTGGCGGGCCCCCTCTTCGTCGCGGCCCTGGCCAAGTTCCTGGTGCCGGTCCGACGGTTCCGGGACGCCTGCACCCGGTTCCTCAACCGGATCAGCAACGCCTGGATCTGCTGCATGAACCTCTCCCATGACCTGATCAACGACATCCGCCTCGAGGTCACCGGCGCCGTCGACCTCCGCCTCAAGGAGTGGTGCCTCGTCCTGCCCAACCACCAGTCCTGGGTCGACATCCTGGTGATGATGAAGCTCTTCCAGCGCCGGATCCCGCCCTTCAAGTTCTTCATGAAAAAGGAGTTGATCTGGCTGCCGGTCCTGGGGCTGTGCTTCTGGGCCCTCGATTTCCCCATCATGAAACGGTACTCCCGTGCCGTTTTGGAGAAATACCCCCATCTCAGGGGCAAAGACCTCGAGATCACCCGTCGGGCCTGCGAGAAGTTCCGCCGGATCCCCGTGGCCATCTTCAACTTCGTGGAGGGGACCCGGTTCACCGAGGAGAAGCACCGCCGCTCCGGTTCGACCTTCGTCCACCTCCTGCGGCCCAAGGCCGGCGGCATCGCCACCGCCAAGTACGTCATGGCGAAGCGGCTCCGCCAAGCCGTGGATGTCACCATCGCCTACCCCCGGTATGTCCCCGACTTCTGGGATTTCGTCTCCGGTCGGGTCCGGTCGGTCCGGGTCCATTTGGAGGTGATGCCGGTGCTCGGACCCATGGAGGGAGAAGACTTCAACCGGTTCCGGGAGCGGGTCAAGATGTGGCTCAACGGCGTCTGGGAGCGGAAGGACCGGATGGTGGCGGAGATGCTCGGCCGGGAGGCGGGCCGGGAAGGGGCGTTCCCGCGGCGCCCGTCCTGATCAGGGCGCTCTTTGCCGTTCCGGTCGGAAATCCCGGATGCTTTGGAGGAAGGATCGGATCTCTTCCTCGGACCCCATCCCGCCGTAGCGGATACGGATGTACCGCTCCATGATTTCGCCGACGGGCCCGGCCAGATCAGGACGCTCCCGGGCCACCTTCGCGCGGAAGTCGGCCGGTCCCTGGGCCGGCTCCCGGGCGATCCCGGCCCGTTCCAGCTTATGGCAGAGGCGTTGGTACGCCTCCCGGACCGGGTCCCCGCGCTCCCGGGGTCGCCGGAAGATCCGGAGGGCGAAGACGAACCCCAGGAGGCCGGCCCCGGCGAAGCCCGCCAGAAGCCCTTTGGCCGGCCCTTTCCAGGAGTCCGTCTCGAACCCCAGCCGCTGGAGGAAGGAGCGCTGCTCCTCGAAGGAGTAGCCCGCGAAGTAGAGATCCCATTGGGTGTTGACCAGATCCCATCCGTAGCGGATCCGTTCCCCGAAGCCCTGGAGGAGCCCCTCTCCCGCGCCGCGGAGAAAGTCGGGCACCTCGGCCTCGTCCAGGGCCGCCGCCACCCCGGACTCGATCCGCTCCGGGGCGATGGCGGCGGTGGGGTCGACCCGGCGCCACCCGGCCCCCTCCAGCCACACCTCGGCCCAGGTGTGGGCGTCCGCCTGGCGGACCGTCAGATGGTTGCCGTAGGGGTTCTTCTCGCCCCCCTGGTATCCCCCCACCAGCCGGGCCGGGATCCCGGCCGATCGCATGAGGAACCCGAATGCCGAGGCATAGTGCTCGCAGTACCCCCTGCGGGTTTCCAGGAGGAAGTCGTCGATGGAGTTCCGGCCCAGGGGCGGCGGAGAGAGGGTGTAGTAGAAGTCGTTCTCCCGGAAGTAGGCGAGGGCCGCCGTCACGACCCCCTCGGGGGTTCCCCGGGTCTCCAGCCATCGGGCCGCCAGCTCCCGGGTCCTGGGGTTGCCCGCGGAGGGAAGTGACAAATGGATCTCTTCGGGCCGCCGGAGGGGACCGGTGTTGTACCGGGTCAGCGACGTGAGACTGTACTGCCGTTTCCGGCGGACCGGGCGTCGCACCCGGAGGGTGTAGTCGTTGAGGATATAGACGTTGGGGGGTGTTTCCGCCGGCAGATCGAGGGAGAAGAGCCACCGTTCGTCGTGGGGCTCCATGCTGACGGTATAGGTGTAGGGGCGATCCCCGGCCAGGTTCGGGATGGGGGGCGGCACCCGGAATTTCCAGCTCCAGCTCCGGCCGTCGAACTCGGTGAAGACCAGTCCCCGCCAGTATCGGAGGTTTCTGGGGGGAACCGAACCCTGGAATTCGGCCCGGAAGGCGATCCGTTCGTCCTGGACCAGACGGGTGACCGAGCCGGGGCTCAGGGTGGTGGAGAAGCCGCTTCGGGCGGTGGTCTCCCGCTGGACCCCCCAGATGCTCCCCTGGATCCGGGGAAAGAGGAAAAAGAGGATGATGGTGATGGGCAGGGCCTGGGCCATGATCCGGGCCGCCAGCCGCACCTGGCCCCGGAGGCGGCCCCCGGGGTTGTTGATCCGGATCAGCACCGAGGTGGTCACCAGCACCGACAGGAGCATATAGAGGGTCATGGCCAGGGTCTCGTAGGCGAAGAGGCTGGTGATGACGATGAAGTAGGCGAGGAAGGTTGTCACCATCTCGTCCCGGTGGGTCCGCATCTCAAAGGGCTTGAGGGTCGCCATGACCGCCAGCAGGCCGGTGTAGACCGCCGTTCCCGGCCGTCGTCCGAAGCTGACCACCGCCAGGAAGAACCCCAGAACGGTCAGGAGCAGGAGGAAGGATCGCCGGGGCGGTTTCAACCCCTTCCGGCGGGCCAGGAGGATGTAGCCCCAGAGCACGACGCACCAAAGGACGATGAGAACGGGCAGCCGCGGCACGTGGGGGGCGAGGGCCACGGCCAGGGCCGCGATGATGGCCGGCAGGTGGGTGCTCCGCAGTCCGTCGGTCATGGGGTTTTCCCCTTTCCGCCGTGGAGGGCGAGGCGTTTGAGGCATCGGTGCCGGTGGGCCTCCCCGGTCCCCGGCGCCACCTCGACGCCGGGGAGGGAGAGGCCGTAGGGGATTCCGGACCGGTGGGCCGAGAGCACCAGGCCGCAGAGGCGGGAGAGGCGCGTCTCGGCGTCGCCCGGCCCGGCCGCCTCCCAGTCGAGCAGGACCGAGCCGCCCCCGGAGAGCCCGGAGAAGGTCTTGGTCACCAGCCCCTGTCCCCGGGAGAAGGCCTTCCAGTAGATGTGGCCCAGGGGATCGCCGGGGCGGTAGGGGCTCAGGTCCTGGAAATCCTCGGGCTCCGGGCCCCGGGACCCGTCGTCCGTGCCCGAGGGGTCGTCCCCCGATCGTTTGGCCGTGAAGGGGCCCGTGATCGGCTTGGGGTAGACCAGGCATGTCAGGTCCAGGGAGAGGCGGGACCAGGCCCGGAAGAGGCCTAATGGGAAGTGGGTCCGGATGGTGAGGGTACCGGGGTCGAAGAGGCCCCGCCGGCGGGGCACCACGGGGACGGCGGCGGGCAGGGCCGCGTCTCCGGGCAGGTCGACCCGGATCTCCTCCCCCGCCTCCAGGGAGATCCGGACCCCGGGCCGCTGGGGGGCCGGGGTCCGGATCCGGATCTCGAAGAGGGCCCGCTCCCCGGCGAAGACCGGCTTCGCCCTGGCGGAGACCAGGGTCACCCCGTTGAGGTTCCGCACGGTGTAGAGGGCCGAAAGCAGGGCCATGGAGCCCAACAGAAAAGTCAGCAGGAACCCGAGGTTGTTGTTGTAGTTGAGGGAGCCCAAAAGCATGGCCGACAGGACGCCGATGAAGAGCAGCCCGTACCGGGTGGGCAGGACGTAGATCCGTTTGCGGTGGAGCGTGAACGGGAAGGGGGACGGCGGCGGTCTTTTCGACAGGCGGCGGCGGACGGCCGCCGGAAGGAGGTCGGAAATCTTCAACCGCATAGGGCCCGGGCGCGGGACGGCCGGCCCCGGTCAGGGGACCGGCACCTCCAGGAGCAGGGCCATGAGCCGGTCCCGGGGGATTTCCGCCCGGTCCTCGGCCGACCGGAGCCGGTGGCCGGTCACCCACGGCAGGACCGCCTGGAGATCCTCGGGGAGGAGATGGTCCCGTCCGTGGATGTACCCCCACGACCGGGCCGCCCGGAGCAGGGCGATGCCGGCCCTGGGGGAGAGGCCCACGAAGAAGTGGGGGGAGGTCCGGGTGTAGTCGACGATGTCCTGGAGGTAGTCGAGGAAGGCGTCCGAGGCGTGGACCTGCGAGATCTTCTCCTGGATCTCCAGGACGTCCTCCCGGACGATGCAGGTGTCCATCTCCTCCAGAAGCCCCTGGGCCCCCTCCTCCCGCAGCAGGAGCTTCTCCGCGGCCCGGCCCGGATATCCGATCTCGATGCGCATGAGGAACCGGTCGAGCTGGGATTCGGGCAGGGGGAAGGTGCCCGATTGTTCCAGGGGGTTCTGGGTGGCGATGACGAAGAACGGGTTCTCCAGGCGCCGGGTCCGGCCCTCCACCGTGGCCTGCCCCTCCTCCATCGCCTCCAGCAGGGCGCTCTGGGTCTTGGGGGTGGCACGGTTGATCTCGTCGGCCAGAAGGACCTGGGTGAAGATGGGGCCGGGGTGGAAGACGAAGGTGCCGCTCTTCTGCTCGAAGACGGAGATCCCCAGGATGTCGCCGGGGAGCATGTCGCTGGTGAACTGGATCCGCCGGAACCCGAGGCCCAGGCACCGGGCCAGGACCTTGGCCAGGGTGGTCTTGCCGATGCCGGGGAGGTCCTCGATGAGCAGATGCCCCCGGGCGAAGAGGCAGGCCAGGGCCAGGCGGATCTGGGACTCCTTGCCCAGCACCACGCCGCCGATCTGCTCGACAATCTTTTCGAAGGTCTGGTTCACGGGCCGGCGGTTCCCCTTGGGCGGCGGTTGGCGGATGTCGATGCCATGGTCCATCTCTACCATGGCCCTCGAGGATCTGTCAATGTGAACGGGGGGCGGTTTGCGGTTGAACGATCAATGAAGGCGCTTCCTTCCAGCCTTGCCGCCGGCCGTTTTGTAGCTTTTCTTTATTTCAAAACGACATCTATAGCAGGACGGTTCGAGGAAGCCGCCGGCGGGAGCCTGAACCTTCGCGAAGCGGCGGCCCGATTCCGGGAGGCCCGGGC
>CAYSLC010000177.1:8915-10607 GCA_964431545.1 uncultured Desulfobacteraceae bacterium
AGTGTATCCATCAAAAACATAGCCGAGCATTGCGCCGTTTTCCATGAGTGGCGCATATCGCCCTTTGATAAACCGCATCATGCCATTTTTTACATATTCATCGTTTCCAGACTTGAACTGACCACCGGGAGAAAGAAAACGCAGCCGTTTTGCTTCTATCGCAAAATAGACTTGGTATCCCTGATCGGATGGCACCAAGAGGTCGATTCTACCTCCAGGCGTGTTTGAATCCAAATCCATGGATGGGATTTCAGGCTGGAGCTGAATGCTGAGAGCCGCGGGTCCATCTCTGAATGCTGGGAGTCGTATTATTCGTCCATGAAGCCTTCTTGTGATCCAATCCTCCCTGTCATACTCGGTTTTCTTTTTCAAAAGCTTACTTGCATCGAGAATGGAAGAGAGGATAATCGGAATATGTTTTTGAGGAAAAAGCCGCTTGAAGGCACCAGGATCGCCTTTCATTTCAGTCCGCCCTTGACACCGTGATTTCGGCGTATACCCGTGCGGCATCGTTGATGGCTGTCGTGCGAGTCCAATTCAAGAGGATGTTTGGACGAATGATATGTATCCGATCGCCCTGGAAAAATAGAATATCCCTTTCATAAACCAGCGTATTGCTCTTTTTTGAAACGCCGCCGTAATATCGGCTTAAAATCTCAGACAATCCTTCGGACAGTTCTTTTTCTTTGAAAGCCGCCTCTGATTCTGAAAGGATTAAGATGACCATTGCCAGTCCGGTTTTGCTGTCCGTTCCACCTTCGGCACGAACTCGGGAATCCGAGCCTTCCTGAATGGCCCAGGTGTTCAATGTATCGGCTAATGTATCGCCATACGCGGCCAGCCCTTTCTCAGCGTATGGAGAAACAGCTGTCCGTTCTACCGAATCGAGCGTTACAGTTTGAGAACTGTATCGTGTTCCAGGTGTCGAACTGGGGATAAAGACATTTACCGTATCTTCGACGATTGTGATCTCCTGATCCGTCAGGCCGAAATATTGATAAATCAGTGGCTCGATTTCTTTTTGCACTGAACCGGCAATCTTGCTTCTTTCCCTCCGCCATTGTCTATCGTCTACTTCATCGTCTCCCCAAGAAGAATCATTTTTGAATTCGGTATGTACTTTTTCCAGCCTGTTTTTTAATGCTTTTATTTTTTCAGCCACTTGAATGATGATATATTCGGCATCGGGTGAAATAAAATCGTTTTCAGGCAAAGGGAATGGAACTCTCAACAATTCATTCAGGTGAACCTTATCTCTCTCACTCCCCCAATTTGCGGCAGTATGAAACAAGTAATATTTAGCAAGATTAGAGCGCAGATAAGCTGCAAGAAACATCAATTGTTCCGCATCATCGTGTGGACCTGAAATTGATTGTAATGAGTGTTGAAAGAGTACATCAAAATCACAATACGCCACTTTGCCGAATCCTTGGCTGACTAGTACCATTGGAGAATTGAACAGCCTTTTATCTGGAACCCGGCGCATTCCATCCAACGATGCGCCAATATCCAACAATCTTTTTTCAAGCGTTGTACAATCTGCTTGGATATGAACCCCCATGGCATCAATTGAGGCATCTATAAAATTGGTATCCATTTCCCACGGAATGTTTTTTTTTGTCTGATAATTAGAATTGGTAGTTGCTTTTTCTGTGTAGTAAGGCTGAAAACATAGACCTTATATCCACTTTT
>CAYSLC010000177.1:10617-11696 GCA_964431545.1 uncultured Desulfobacteraceae bacterium
GCCTTCCTTCGGCTTGCCAGCTAATTCGGACAGGGGCGGCAATGATTGCAGCAAATCAAGCAATTTTTGATCACGAGGCGTCCCCCAAAGGCGACGTTTCCAAACAACCGGCGCGGTTTGAGTCTCCGTCGCGGCCAAAATGTCGGTGAGCGGTATCCATGTGCGGGAAGATGGATTGACGATAATAACCCCCTCTCGCACCCCGTCCCGATTGAATTTCGGCGCGGCGAACTCAATCATGTGATGATTTTGAGGGCTAAAATTTTTAAATCTGGCTATAATAGCAGGGCATAATGCCTTCTGGAAAAGCAGGAAGCTGTAGTCCGCCAACTGCAATACTTTTTCCAAGGTAACCCGCTTGAGCCATTCTCCCTGGAAAGTATCCGTTTGATTTTGAATAATTTTCGTAGGCAGCAATAAGCATCCTGTGCCGCTGTATTTCAAAAAATTTGGCGCTTTTTCTAGGAATTTCAGGGCAAGTTGTTTAGAACCACGACCTTCCCATGGTGGGTTGCCGATAATGCAGTCGAATTCCCCGTCCACCATCATGTCATCGGAAAGAAAATCAGCCTTTTTGATCACTGGAATATCCGCGAGTGGAGACTCGGAATCATCGCCGTATTCCAGCAATCTCGGCAACTTTTCCCCAGTCTTTTGAATATATTTTTCGATATCCGGCGGATCAAAAAAATCAAGGTAAGCCAGATAAAGACTGAAACAGGCGATGCGGCAGGCGGTTTCTTCGATATCCACTCCCCGGATTTGATTCATTAAGATGGACTTAAGCGCTTCCGCCTTTTTGGAATACCGCACTCTACCCAAGCGAGACAGGCGATGCGCGGCAAGACGGTTAAACAAAATGACAAGAAAAATTCCAGACCCACATGCCGGATCAAAAAAAGTCCAATCCCATGCTTCCGGCTCGTCGCGCACCGCCTCATCCACAACCATTTCCGCGAGAAATCTTGGCGTGTAAAATGCGCCGCTTTTGCGCTGTCCCTCGGGGTTTTCAGCGGCCAAAAAATCCTGATAAATAGCGCTGATGGTTTCAACGGGGATCATTTTAAAATCATACGGCC
>CAYSLC010000178.1:0-11608 GCA_964431545.1 uncultured Desulfobacteraceae bacterium
TCTGGACGACGGGGTCCTGGAGAAGTACGGCGTGGGCCTCTACGAGTCCGAGGAGGCGTCGGAGCGGACCATCCGCAAGTCGACCTACCTGGACGCGGGCCAGACCGAAGCGGCCCTCATCGCGCCCCTCTCCTTCTTCACCGAGACCCCACAGGTGGTGGTCTTCACGGCCGACGCCGAGCAGGTCATGTGGCTGCTCTACGCCGTCAACTACCGACGGGGCGGCCGCATGGACCTCCCCCAGTCCGGCGGGGCCCTGGGCGGCTGCGCCGACATCACCGCCCTTCCCATGACCACCGGAGAGCCCAACATCACCTTCCTGGGCCTGGGGTGCCGGGTCAAATCGGCCGTCGGCCCCCGCGACCTCATGATGGGCGTTGCCGGCGGGGATATCCCCATGATCGCCGACCACATCCACAAGATGGCCAAGCCGATCGGGATGCTCAAAAAGCAGGGCCCGCGGGGATAACGACCGTATGAGCAACCATCCCCTCTCCAGGCCGACTTCCCTCGAAATCGATCCCTTCGCGGTCGAGGCCGCCCGACTGGAAGCGGAGAATCGCCGGCTCCGGGCGAAACTCGGCCACTACCCGGAGCAGGGAGCCGATGAGATCCCGGAGCCCGCACGGTTCGTCTATCTGGAGGTGGCCGACCGCCGGCCGAGCATCACATGCCAGGGGATTGAAGCCCGAACGATCCCTCGACCGGATCTATCCGGACAATGACGAGGGAAAACGCCGATAATCCCGCCGGGGCTTTCCGGGGGCCCGTCGAATAGAGACGGAGAAGGTCATTCCGTTCCTAATTGTCCGAAGAGAAAGCAGTAAAACGAATCCTACCCCCATTCCCCGTCATCCTCGTCCTCGAAAAGATACGGCATCATCTCTTCTTTCGGGTACAACAGTGAGGTCGTGAAGGCCGCCACATAGGGGTACCACTGTTTCACGGAATCGATGTATCGCTCCCGTCCCGCTTCCCCGTCGGGGACCGTCGTGATTCCCTCCGCCGAAAGACGCCGCGCCACGTCTTGGTAGCGGCGCTCCCACAGCCGGATCTCCTGCTCCGACAATCGATGCTTGTCGACCGAGGCCCCTTCCGGGAGAAAGTTGAGGGATAGATGCTCCATCGTATGGGAGGAGGCGGACCATAGCTGATCCACGGCCGAGGAGCGGGTGACCTCTCCGTGGCGGTCGGGGTCGGGAACCGTTTTGAGGATGCTCGCCGTATCGAGCAGGATGAGCATGATCCTCGGCAGTGCGTAGTAGGTCTTCTTGAAGCGGAAATAATGGAGGATCGGATAGAACTCGTGCATCTCGCTCAGGTTCGCCATCTGTCCGGAAAGCGAGGAGAGCGCCAGCCGGAAGCCCTGAAAGTCCCCGCCGGCGGCGAGCCCGACCACGAACTGGGCGGGGTCGCCGGTCCGGTTCGTCTGGTGGTGGGCCTGAAGACCGAAGACGTTCCGCGCCCGGATCGCCTCGTAGATGGAGAGGATGTAGGTGATGACCAGGGTGAAGAACGAAAACCCCAGCGCCGCCTTGAGAACCATCAGCACGCGATAGAAACCCGTCTGGGGCACCAGGTCCCCCGTGCCCAGCGTGGAGAAGCTGTACCCGCTGTAGTAGAGGGCGGCGGTGAAATCGGTGGGCGTGGAACCTTGGCTGGCCTGGATGGCGTCACCGAGTTCGGGCCAGATGATCAGGCCGAATCCCGCCACATAGAGGAGGATCCAGACGGAGGCGAGGATCACCACCAGCGCGGGACCGGTGAAGGAGAGAACCCCACCCCGGAGGGACGGCAGGAGGCGGGCCGCCCCCTGGAACATCCACCACACCGCCCGGTTGATGTACGGGCTGAGCAGTCCCTTTCCGCTCCGCGCATAGAGGACCGTCAGAAAGGTATCCATGAAGGCGGCCAGTACCAGGACCGTTCCCGCCGACTGTATCCAGATGTCCATGTGTTCGACCTCCTCATGATGAATGGCGCCTTTGGGCACCGGCGACCCTTGGTTCCACAGGCCGCCGCCCGTTGATCCGCGCCGGTTCGGTTTTCCCCAACAGGATAGGGAATACAGGCGTCCTTTCCCATGGGGTGGGAAGGGTATAACCTTCGGAAAAGGGCAGTAGGTTCCCGGAGCATCCGTACGGGTTTCGGCCGGCGAACAGAGGCTCCCCCGCAACCGCCCCGCGACCGGAGGTGAAAAAAAAGCTTGACTTCGGTCCCCGATTTCCTCTATCTGGTTAACCAGAGACCAAAATGGCAGATCACCACCATTCGCAGGATCCCATGGCGGAACAGAGACCCATGACCGAACCACCCGATGTCATCGCCCACTTCAGCGAGATCGAAGTCAAGAAGCCCTCCGACTACATCATCCAGCAGATCCGGGACCTGATCTCTTCGGGGGTCCTCAACCCCGGGGACCGGCTCCCCTCGGAACGGATTCTGGCCGAACGGTTCGGGGTGGGACGGGGCCACGTGCGGGAGGCGATCAAGAAGCTGGAGTTCTATGGGATCCTCCGGACCCTGCCCCAGAGCGGGACCGTGGTGGCCAGCCTGGGGGTGGTGGCCCTGGAGGGGCTCATCGCCAACGTCATCGGGCTGGAGAAGGACGACTGGGAGTCGCTCATCGAGACCCGGGCCCTGCTGGAGATCCATGCGGCCCGGCTCACCGCCTCCCGGGCCACGGACCCGGAGATCGAGGCGCTTCGAAAACTCCACGACACGTTCGTGGACCAGGTGAACCGGGGGGTGGACGGTCTCGACGAGGACATGCTCTTCCACCTGAAGATCGCGGAACTCTCCAAAAACGCGGTGCTCCGGTCCCTGGTGGGGCTGATCACCCCCGATATCCTCGCCCAGTCGAGCCGGATGAACACCTGCCGGGACGGCCGGTCCGGCGAGGCCCTGGGGGAGCACGGGGAGATCATGGCGGCCATCGGCCGCAGGGATCCGGAAGACGCCGAAGCCGCCATGCGGCGCCACATGAGCCGCACCATGGCCTTGCGGCTCGACCGCGGGGAAAGGGGGTGAGCGCCCACACGGACGTCCATTGAACCGGAAGGGAGGCTTCCACCTTCCCTGCAAACCATCCATAACCGGGAACAAGGAGGAATGTCATGAACGGGAAACGGTTTTTCACGCTGGCCCTCTGCCTGGCCCTGGCGGTGATCCTCGCCGGACCGGCCGCGGCGGAGAAGAAGGACATCAAGCTCTCCCACACCCACCAGGCCGACTTCGCATCCGAGATCCACATGGCCGCCTGGACCTTCAAAAACTACGTCAACGAACATTCCGACACCCTGGAGGTGAAGATCTACGCCGCCAACGCCCTGGGGGAGGAACGGGACGTCTACGAAGGGATCCAGCTGGGGGCCGGAGCCAGCTGCGTCATCAGCGGCACCGCCATCCTCAACAACTTCAGCAAAAAGGTCGGCGTCCTCGACCTGCCCTTCCTGTGGCAGGGGTACGGCCACGTCCACCAGGTCCTGGACGGCCCCGTGGGAGAAAATCTGGCCGCCGAGCTGGAGAAGTCCGGCTTCAAGGTCCTGGCCTGGATGGACAGCTGGGGGTACCGGAACGTGGTCACCTCCAAGAAGGAGGTCACCAAGCCCGAGGACCTCAAGGGGCTCAAGATCCGGACCATCCCCACCCCCATCTACGTGGAGGCGATCAACGCCATGGGGGCCAACGCCACTCCCATGCCCTTCGGCGAGGTCTACACGGCCATGCAGACCGGCGTTCTCGACGGATTCGAGCACGGGGCCTCCATCGTCAAGGCCAACAAGTTCTATGAGGTGGCCAAGTACATCGCCCTGACCCGCCATCTCTTCGGCCCCCTGGTCTTCGTCTTCTCCCAGAAGGAGTGGGCCGGCCTCACCCCCGAGGAGCGGCAGGTGGTCATGGACGGCGCCATGCTGGCGCGGGATGTCCAGCGGGGGCTGGCGCCGATCCGGGAGCAGGAGGCCCTCGATTTCCTGAAGGGCAAGGGCATGGTCATCAACGACATCGATACCAGGCCGTTCCAGAAGAAGGCGGCGGATATCCAGGACAAGATCGCCAAGGAACTCGGCGCGACCGATCTTCTGGAGAAGATCCGGAAGGCCCAATAGAACCGTTGCCGGGACCGGTGGGGCCGGGGATCGTCACCCCGGCCCCACCGGTCCCCTGAATTCGACCGCCGGTGGTGCCGGAGCCCCTGATGCGAAAAAACCCCCTGACATGGATCGACCGGAGCGTGGAGGCGCTGATCTTCATCCTGTTTGCCGCCATGGTGGTGGTGGGCGGCCTCCAGGTCTTCAACCGTTTCGTCCTCAACCAGTCGTTGAGCTGGAGCGAGGAGTTCCAGAAGTACGCCCACATCTGGATCATCTTCCTGACCATCCCGGTGGGGTACAACCGGGCCTCCCACATCGGCATGCGGCTTTTGGTGGACAAGCTCCCGGCGCGGCTCCGGAAGATCCTCATCTACGTCAACGATCTCCTCTGGCTCGCCCTGGGGGCCAGCGTGGTGGTCTTCACCCTCCACATCATGCGGGTGGCGCGGTTCCAGACCAGCTCCAGCCTGCGGCTCCGGATGGACTACGTCTATTTCGGGCTGGTGCTGGGCGGGTCGTACCTGATCCTGTCCGCCCTGCGGAAGATCGTGGGCCGGGTTCGGGGCGGCGGGGTCGAGGTGGACCTCTCCCGGTCCTCGGCCTCCCTGGAGTGAGCGTGGAGGCAATGGCATGCTGATCGGACTCTTCGTGGCGCTGATCCTGTTGATCCTCTTCGGGGTGCCGGTGCTGCTGGCCATCGGGGTGGTGGCCCTCACCGGGGTGCTTTTGGTGGAGGCCCTGGTGCCGGCCATGTTTCCCCAGAAGATGTTCACCATGCTCGACTCCTTCAGCCTCCTGGCCATGCCCTACTTCATCCTGGCCGGGGAGCTGATGGCCCGGGGCGGCTTGAGCAAGAAGCTGGTGGAGTTCGCCGAGACGGTGGTGGGCCACCTGCGCGGAGGCCTCGGCCACGCTGCGGTGGTGGCGAGCATGGTCTTCGCCGGGGTCTCCGGCTCGTCGGTGGCCGACACCTCGGCCATCGGCTCGATCCTGATCCCCTCCATGAAGGAGCGGGGATACAAGCCGGGATTCGCCGCGTCGCTTCTGGCCTCCGCCGGAACCATCGGCCCCATCATCCCCCCGAGCATGACCATGATCGTCTACGGCTCCATGGCCGGGGTCTCCATCGGCGGCCTCTTCCTGGCCGGGATCATCCCCGGGATCCTGGTGGGGGCGGGGCTGATGGTCACCATTTACATCCACTCCCATCTCAAAGGCTTTCCGGAGCTTCGGGGGACCACCGGGCGGTTCGACGCCATGGGGGTGATCCGGGCCGCCGGACGGGTCTGGGTGGCCCTGGTGGCGCCGCTCATCATCCTGGGGGGCATCCTGGGCGGGGTCTTCACCGCCACGGAGGCGGGGGTGGTGGCCTGCTTCTACTCCTTCATCGTCAGTTTCTTCATCTACCGGACGGTCCGGTGGCGGGACATCTTCAAGATCCTGGTGGACGCCGCCGTCACCACCACCATGGTGGTGGGGATCATCTCGGTGGCCGGGGCCTTCGGATGGCTGCTCGCCTACCTCGACTTCAACGACGTGGTCATGGCGCTCATCCGGGGGATCAGCCAAAATCCCATGGTGGTCCTGCTGATCCTCATCTTCACCATGCTCTTTTTGACCATGTTCGTGGAGTCCCTGGCCATCCTGGTCATCCTGGTTCCGGTGGCGGTCTACGTGAGCAAGGCGTACGGGTTCGACCAGTACCACTTCGGCCTGCTGATGGTCATGGCCACCCAGATCGGTGCCACCACCCCGCCGGTGGCGGTGCTCCTCTTCGTGGCCACCAGCATCGCCGAGACCAGTTACGACCAGACCCTGCGGTACTGTCTGCCGTTCGTGCTGACCCTGATCCTGGTGATGTTGCTGGTGGCCTTCTTCCCCCCGGCGGCGAGCTGGATTCCGGGCCGGTTCCTCGGCCCCTGATCCGTTTTTTTGGATACCCAATCAAAGGAGCGACCGTGGCTGAGATCATCCGCGCATACGACAACGGCAACCGGCCGATCATCGACGGCCGGGGCCTGCTGGGCCTGACCTATTTCAACCTGCTTCGCCTGGACGCGGGAGCGGAGACCGCCCTGGCGGTGCCGGGGTTCGAGACGGTCTACGTCGTCCTCTCCGGCAACTGCGACATCCGGGCCGGGGACCGGACGTTCGAAGGCGTCGGACGGCGCGCGGACCTCTGGTCCGGCAAGGCCGATTCGGTCTACGCCGGCCTGGCGCCCGTCGATATCCGGGCCAACGCCGACGGCACCGAGATCGCCGTGGCCGGGGGACGGTGGGAGACCCCCTTCGATCCGTTCCGGGTCCCGCCCGAGGAGGTCGATCTCGTGGAGGTGGGCTCCAACGAGACCAAGACCCGGCGCCGGATCTACCACATCCTGGGCCACAACGCCGCCGGGCGCGCCGGCAACCTCCTGGTGAGCGAACTCTACGCCGACGAAGGGTGCTGGTCCGGGTACCCGCCCCACAAGCACGACGAGGCACAGGGGGAGGAGGAGACCCCCTTCGAGGAGGCCTACCACTACCGATTCCGGCCGGAATCCGGGTTCGGGGCCCAGATCGTCTTCCAATCCGACGGCGCCTCCGAGGCGTTCATGACCCGAAACGGCGACACCATCCTCCTGGACCGGGGGTACCACCCGACGGTCACCTCGCCGGGCCACGAGGAGTACATCTTCACCATCCTGGTGGGCAAGCAGGGCCGGTCCCTGGTCCAGTACTTCCACGACGACCACCGCCACCTCATGGACCGGTTTCCGGGGGTCGCCCAAATGCGGGAGAAGTTTCGTCAGCCGGAGAAATCGTAGGGGAGCCCATGGACGCCAGAGACAGTTCGTCCCGGCCTTTGTTCGACCTGACCGGAAGGACCGCCCTGATCACCGGATCGAGCCGGGGCCTCGGCCGCACCATCGCCCGGGGCCTGGGCCGGGCCGGGGCCCGGGTGATCCTCAACGGCCGGGACCCGGAGAAGCTGGCCGCGACGGCGGAGGAGATCTCCGCCGAGGGGATCGCCGCATCCGGGTACGCCTTCGACGTCACCGACTCGGATCAGATCCGGGAGGCCGCGGCGCGCATGGCGGCCGAGGGGGGAGACATCCATATCCTGGTCAACAACGCCGGCATCCAGCGCCGCGCCCCCCTGGAGAGCCTTTCGGAAGCCGACTGGCGGGCGGTGATCGACACCAATCTCACCAGCGCCTTCCTCATGGCCCGGGCCGTGGCCCCCGGCATGATCCGGCGGGGAGCGGGCAAGATCATCAACATCTGTTCCCTGATGAGCGAATTGGGCCGGAAGACCACCGGCGCCTATACGGCGGCCAAGGGCGGCCTCCGGATGCTCACCCGGGCCATGACCGTGGAGTGGGCCGAGCACGGGATCCAGATCAACGCCATCGGACCCGGCTATTTCCTCACCGAGATGACCCGGCCCCTGGCCGCGGACCCGGCCTTCGACGGCTGGATCCGGGGACGGACCCCGGCCGGGCGGTGGGGGGACCCCGAGGAGCTGGTGGGGCCGGCGGTCTTCCTGGCCTCCGACGCCTCCGCCTTCGTCAACGGACAGATCCTCTATGTGGACGGCGGACTCCTGGCCGCCATCTGATCCCATCGACAGGGAGACCCGATCGGCCGGACGGGTCGCGGCCCCGGACGCCGAGCCGCCGGTGGTCCTCTCCCTGGACATCGGCTCCTCCTCGGTCCGGGCCGCCCTCTTCGACGGGCGGGGGCGGCAGGTGGGGGACTGCCGTCACCAGGCGGGCCTGGACGGCGCCCGCCGGACCTACGGCGGCGAATCGCTCGACCCCTACGCCGTCATGGAGCGGTGTTTCGCCTGCCTCGATGTCGTCCACGGCCGGATCGCCGCCCTGGGGCTTCCCGTATCCGCCGTCGCCATCTCCACCCTGGCGGGCAACCTTCTGGGGCTGGACGGAGAGGGGATCCCGGTCACCCCGGTCCACACCTACGCCAACACCGCGGCCGGCGGCGGGGTCCGCCGGTTGAAGCAGGCCCTGGACGAGGCCGAGGTCCACCAGCGCACCGGCTGCCCATTCCACTCGGGGTACTGGCCCGCCATCCTCCTCTGGCTGACCGAAACCCGGCCGGACCAGTACCGGCGGGTGAGAACCTGGGCCACGCTGGGGCAGTTTTTGGTCCGGATCCCGTTGGGACGGCCGGTGCCGGTCTCCTTTTCCGTCGCCTCCTGGTCGGGAATGCTCGATCGACACCGAATGGCCTGGGACGCCGAGCTGGTGGAACACCTCAATCTGCGGCCCGAATCCCTACCGCCGTTGGCCGGCGCCCTGCCCGGGATCGGCCTGACCGATGCCTGCGCCCGCCGCTGGCCGGGATTGAAGGCGGCCGCCTGGTATCCGGCCGTGGCGGACGGGGCCGCGGCCAACGTGGGGACCGGCTGCCTCGGACCCGACCGGATCGCCTTGACCATCGGCACCACCAGTGCCGTCCGGATCGTCCTTCCGGGGACGCCCATGACCGTTCCGCCGGGCCTCTGGACGTACCGGGTGGACGAAACCCGCGTCCTGACCGGCGGGGCCCTCAACGAGGGCGGCAACCTCCATGCCCGGATTCGGGAACTCTTCGGCCTCCGCGGTCCGGCCGGCCTCGAAGACCGCCCGGCCGATCGCCGGCCGGACGGCCACGGCCTGATCGTGTTGCCCACATTTCTGGGGGAACGGAGCCCGGGCTGGCGATCGGGCCTGCGGGGCGGGGTCTACGGCCTCTCCGCCGCCACCACACCGGCCGACCTTCTCCAGGCGGGCATGGAGGCGGTGGCCTATCGTCTGGCCGCGATCATCTCCCGGTTGGAGGGGCCGACCGCCGAGAAAAGCCTCGTGGTGGCCTGCGGCGGGGCCTTGCGGGAATCCCCGGCATGGCGCCGGATGATTGCCGACGTTCTGGGACGGCCGGTGGCCCTGTTCCAGGGGGCCGAGGCCTCGCTCCGGGGGGCCGCCCTCCTGGCCCTGGAATCGATGGGGGCCCTGCCCGATGCGGCATCGGCGCCGGACCTGACCGGAGAGCCGGTCCTTCCGGATCCGTCGGCCCATGAGGTCTACCGGAAAGCCCGGGTCCGGCACGAGGCATTTTACCGAAAGATGGTGGCATTCCAGGAGGAGCTGGAGGACCCTGGCGACCTTCCACCCTGAAGAGAGGAGCATCGCATGGCACAAGCGGACATCGGCCTCGTGGGCCTGGCGGTCATGGGCGCCAACCTCGCCCGAAACATCGACCGGAACGGCTTCTCCGTCGTCGTCCACAACCGGAACCCGGAGCGGACCGCCGGTTTTATGGCCGACCAGCCTCCGACCAGCCGCCTTCGGGCCGCTTCCTCCCTACCGGACCTGGTCTCCCGGCTCTCCGCCCCCCGCCGGATCCTCTTGATGGTCCAGGCCGGGCCGGCGGTGGACGCGGTTCTCGCCGAACTGATCCCCCTGCTCTCCCCCGGCGATACGGTCCTGGACGGCGGCAATTCCCACTTCTCCGACACGGAGCGGCGGGTGGGCTGGCTGGCGGAGAAGGGGATCCACTATCTGGGGGTGGGGATCTCCGGCGGGGAGGCGGGGGCCCTGTGGGGCCCCGCCATCATGCCCGGCGGCTCCCGGGAGGCGTACCGGCTCGTGGAACCGATTTTGACCGCCGTGGCGGCCCGGGTGGACGGCGCCCCCTGCGTCGCCTACCTCGGGCCGGGCGGGACCGGCCACCATGTGAAGATGGTCCACAACGGCATCGAATACGCGGACATGGAACTGATCGCCGAGACCTACCATCTGATGACCTCCGCCCTGGGGATGTCGGCCCCGGAGGCGGCCGGGGTCTTCGACCAATGGAACCGGGGACCCCTGGCCTCCTACCTGGTGGGGATCACGGCCAAGGTGCTGGCGAAGACCGATCCGGAGACGGGAAACCCGCTGGTGGAGATGATCCTGGACGCGGCGGGCAGCAAGGGAACCGGCATGTGGACGGCCGCAAACGCTCTGGAGCTGGGGGTTCCCGTCCCCACCATCACCGCGGCCCTGGAGACGCGCCACCTGTCGTCCCTGAAGGACCAGCGGCGGATCGCCGCCGGTCGGCTTACGGGACCTCAACCCGTCGAGGCCCCCCCTCCGGAAGATTTCCTGACGGGTCTGGAGCGGGCGCTCTACCTGGGGCGGATCTGCGCCTACGCCCAGGGGATGGCCCTGCTGAGGACCGCCTCCGGGGCATACGGCTATGGACTGAACCCGGGCCAAATCCTCTCCCTCTGGCGGGGCGGCTGCATCATCCGGGCGGCCCTGCTGGAGACCCTCCGTCAAGCCGTGGAGAACGATCCGGGGCTCGCAAACCTCCTCCTGGCCCCGGCGCTCCGCCCCCACCTGGATCAGGGGCACCGCTCCCTGCGCCAAACCGTCGCCCTGGCCGCCCGGACCGGGATCCCCGCCTCCGGGTTGTCGGCATCTCTCGCTTACTACGACGCCTATCGCAGCGAAACCCTGCCCGCCAACCTGATCCAGGCCCAGCGGGACTGCTTCGGCGCCCACACCTATCGCCGGACGGACCGGGACGGGGTGTTCCACACCCACTGGGAGGGGTGACCCCGGTCAGGGCTCCCACCCCCGGGACCGGCATTTCCGCACGTAGTTCTCCTTCAACTCCCGGATCAGGCGATCCAGGGCCTCCCGGCACGCCTCCCGGCTCGACGCCGGGTCGAGGAGAACGGCGTCGTACCGGGCCTTGAGGGGCAGATCGTCGATGATCTCCAGCTCCACGGACGCCTTGTCCGGGTCGGGAAACTCCTTGTCCCGCAGCTCGCACCCCACCAGATGGGCCTGCCGGGCCACGGCCGACCGGGCCAGGTCCCGGTGTCCGTCATCCACCAGCTTTCGCAGCAGGAGTTCGTACCGGTCCACGGGGTTCCGACGGTGGGAGTCGGCGGCGGCCGGGTCCGCCGACCAGCGTTCGATCTGGCGTTCGCCCCGCTGGAACAGGGCGGTGAGGGTCTTCTTGCCCAGATAGTGGACGCAGGCCGAGAAGAATTCCCAGGTGGCCAGGGGAGGGGATGTCGGTTTTCGGTCCATTTCGACCTCGCTTTTTGTGGAGACCCGGGATAGTCTGGTACCCGAAGCCGTATCAAACCCCCTTGGGAAAGGAGGCAACCCATGAAAGAGATCGTCACCCAAAACCCGCATCGCGAACCGGTCGATCCCTCCGCGGGCGACGCCCAGGATACCACGACGGCCGGGGCTTTTTCCAGGCTTCTCCACGCGCTGGGGCCCATCGTCCCCGGTGTCATCATCGACGGGCTCGACCTGGTCACCTTCGGCCCCATCGGCCTGCTGGTGGGAATGATCCTCGGGTTTCTGGCGGGGTACTGGCTCTCCACCGAATACCGCCTGAGCACCAACATGCGCCTGGTGGGGGCCCTGGCCGCCGGCATCTACTGCATGCTCCCCTTCACGAGCTTCATCCCGGTGGCCACCCTGATGGCCGTCTTCTTCCGGTTCAACGAACACCCGGAGACCGGC
>CAYSLC010000179.1:0-11549 GCA_964431545.1 uncultured Desulfobacteraceae bacterium
CCCTCGGGGATCTGAGCGTCACCGACCCGGACAACACCTACCCGGATGAGTTTCAATTGGTCGCGGGCGACGGGGCCGGATACACGCGGGCGGGCCTGGTCATCACCCCGACGGCGGATGCCCCGGAGACCATCGCGGTGCCGGTCCGGGTCAATGACGGTACGGCCGACAGCCCGGAATTTCCGCTGAGCATCTCCGTGAGCCGGGACAACCAGCCGCCGGTGGCCGATGCCGGCCCCGACCTGGCGGTCCGGGGCGGCCAGTCGGTGACCCTGGACGGCACCCGCTCCCATGACCCCGACGGGACGATCGCCCAGTACCGGTGGGAACAGATTTCCGGGCCGGCGGTGGACCTCGCCCCCTCCGATGCCGCGACAGCGTTCTTCACGGCGCCCGACGCACCGGCCGAACTTTCCTTCCGGCTGACGGTGGTGGACGAAAACGGTGCCCGGTCCCTGGACGACATCTCCGTGGAGGTCGACCCGGCGCAGCTCTTCCCGATAACGCCACCCCGGATCACCGAACCTGATGACGGGGCGATTTTCGAATCGGAAACGGTCGATCTTAGGGTGGACCCCCTGCCGGACGATCAGATCCCCGAGGGGCTCGCCATCCACTGGCGTGTCCGACGGGCCGGGCGGGGATACGGCTGCCCCACCGATCCACCCTCCTTCGACCACGTCGGCGACGACCTGACAGGCTACACCGTCACCGGCGCCCATAGCGGCGGGGAATATATCTGGCAGGCCGGGTATGTCGATCCGGAGACCGGCGACACCCTCTGGTCCGAAGAGCGAACGTTTACGGCCGGTGCGGTTGTGGAGACCCATACCGTCTCCGTGCCGCCGGGGGAAACGATCCCCGAATACCGAATGGTCGCCTTCCCGCTCGATCCCGGTGTGCCGGCCGAGACCATGCTCGACGGGCTCTCCGGGATCTATGACATCAGTCTTTACCGGATCGGGACCTATGACCCGTTGGCGGGCGGATACATCGAATTCGGAGAGGAACTCCCCATGGCGCCGGGTCGATCCATCTGGGTTCTGGCCCGAAACGGGCTCGATCTGACGCTCAGCGGGGTGGCCGCCAGCCCGTTTCACGATCAGGAGGTCGAACTGCTCTACGACCCGTTGAATGACAGCGGATGGAACATGATCGCAGCGCCCAACGGCGGCAACTACCCCTGGGGCCGCGTGGAGCTGTTGGTCTACAACGACGATGGCCGTTGCACGACGGAGGTCGGCCCCATTCCCATCGCCGAACTGTCCGAAGGGAACCCGTGGGTCGACAAGCGGCTCTGGCGGTGGGAGAACGGGGAATACCGATCGGACACCGATACGTTGGAGGATGGGATCGGCTACTGGGTCCGGGCCAGGGATGAGCGGGTCGTTTTACGTTTTCCCGCCGAAGTCCGGACCGAGGACCATACCGGACCGACGATTGTCCGTGCCCTGAAACGCGGCGCCGGATGGCTCCGCCGCTTGGGGGCCGGGAATGCGATGGCGGACGACGGCCAGACCCCACCCCTGCCACCGGCCGCCATAACCACGGACGTCCGGGAAAAAGGCTCCGGAGAATGTTTTATCGAGACCGGGTGCGCCTCTTGGCGGAAACCATAGGCGGCGAGAAAAACTGCATCGCTTCCCGTATATTCCGAGAAGATGTTCCACCCTCACCGTGATCCCGCCGCCCACCGGTGGATCAGGGGAGAGGACCGGACCGGCCAGGTGCCCTTCTCCCGGTTCCGGCCGTCGCGGAAGACCAGATAGCTGTATTTTCCGTAGTGGGCGATCTTCCGGGCCGCTTCGGCCGCACCGTCCGCTTCGACGGCGTGGAAGACGGCGGCGACCCGACCCGGGGACCGGGGGTGTTCGAAGACCCCGAAGAAGACGTCTCCGGGATGGTGGTATGGGGTGCCGGACACCGTGAAGCCGTCGGATTCGAGCGACACGGTTTCAGACGCCGCGACCCGCTCCACGTTGCGGGGAAGGCCGATGTAGAGCAGGTCGCGGCCGGCCGACCGTTCCGGGGTGAGTTCTTTCTCCCAGACCCGCTCCGCGCCGGAAAGGCCCAGGGCCGCCGCAAGCAGTTCCGCCGCCTCCAAGAGGTCCCGCCCGGTTTCGGTCATCACGATCAGCGGCCGGGAGGCCCCCTTGAGGCCGTTGACCGACGGGGGAATCTCCGATGGATGGAGCCGCCGGAACAGATGGTAATCGGGATCGACGCTCAAGGAGACGGGGCGCTCCGAAGCCGCCAGCTCGAACCGGGTCCGGGCGCCGGAGAGCGAGACCCGGCTCACCTTCCGGCCGTTCTCCGTCTCCAGCGTCAGTTCGGCAGAGGCGTGGAAAAGAGGGGACTCCTGGGCCACGGCGCCGGTGACGGCCCATCGACCGCCCGCGGGCGCCGCGCTCACCTCGGTCAAAGAGATCCGGAGGGCCCCCGGCCGGTCGATCCACTGGCTAAAGAAGTCCTTCAGGTCGATGCCGCCCCGCGCCTCGAAGGCCCGGCGGAAATGGGGCCAGGCGGTCGGCGTGAAGAGGCGATCCCTGTAGATGTCCCCCAGTGCCCCCCAGAACGCCTCCTCCCCGATCCGGCGGCGGATCATGTGGAAGACCATGGCCGATTTGTCGTACCCGATCACCTTGGTGACGGGGTCGGTGCGACCCCGGAAGGCGGCCAGGGGAAAATCGTCGGCGGGGTCGACCAGCGAGGCGTAGTTCCGGAGCATCTGGCGGCGATACTCCCGTGCCGCCTCCGGTGAGTCCAGCTCCTTGTACCGGTAGTCGGCGACATAGGTGGCGAGCCCCTCGCTCCAGTTGCCCCCGGCGGGATCGAGCAGGACCCCGTTGCCCCACCAGCAGTGGGCGATCTCGTGGCCGAGGCTGGTGCGGATGATGAAGGGAAGCCGAAGCACCCGGGTGCCGAGGAGGGTGTAGGAGGGGAACCCGTATCCGGTGGGAAAGAAGTTCTCCACCACCGCGAACTTCCCGAAGGGGTAGGGGCCGAAGAGGTCGGTGTACATGGCCAGGTATCCCGCCGTGGCATCCAGGTAACCGGGCGCCAGGGGGTCGGTCCCGGCAAGAAAATAGGTGGCGGCGGTCACCGGTCCCACCGCCTTCTCCCGGACCACGTAGGAAGCGGCCGACAGGCTCAATCCCTCCACGGGCCGCTCCACCCGCCAGACGGAGACCGTCCGCTTCCCCTCCGCCGTCTTTTCCCGGGTCCGCCCCAGGGATCGGCCCGCGGTCACCGCGACCATCCCCTCCGGGGCGGAGACGCGGACCGTGTAGGCGGCATCGGCTCCCGGCACCTCGGGGTACCATCCGGAGCCGGCCAAAAGAAAGACCCCCCGGCCGGTGATGGAGCCGGTCACCCCGTAGCCCGGGTTGTCGGTGTTGACCGGCCGAATGGGGACGGGATCATCGAAGACCGCCCCGTAGGCGATGGTGACCGAGACGGTGCCCCCATTTCCGGGGACGGAGACCCGAGCCACGCCGTCCCGGAAGGTGAAGGGAAGATCTTCGCCACCCCTCCGGACCCGGAGTTCCTCGGCCCTGGGGGTGAGATGGAAGACCAACCGGCCGGCGGCCGACGCCCCGATGGTGACCCGGTCCTCCACCGTCAGTCGGCGCGCCTCCGGAAAGAGCCGGACCTGTAAATCGTGTTCGACCCGGAATGCGTCCGCTGAAACCGGGAGTACCAGGAGGCCGGCCAAAAGCAGAACCGCTGGCAGTCCCAGACCGAATGGCCTTTTCTTGATGTCCGATCTATTCGGGTTCGCCGCCATCCGGTTCACCTTCCTTTCCGCCGGTACCCCAATACAACCCAGTAAACGGCCCATCCCAGGACCACCGGGCCGAGCCCCAGGTAGGCGAAGGGCAGGGCCGTCTCCGGCCCCGGCTTGAGATAGAGGATCATGAGCGCCGGCCAGAGGAACGACGCCACCAGGGCCAGCCGCATCCGCCCCGAGAGGTTCCACCGAGCTTCCCTTCGACGAATCGGCTCCCCCGCCGCCCGGTTCCCTATCCGGGGAAGATAGAGGACCGCCAGAAGGATGAGCAGAACGACCAGAATTTCCTGTATGCCGGACAAAAGGTCTCTCCGTTAGAGTTTGGGACGGCCGCCGCCGTTCCAGAACGTTTTCAAATCGTCTCCGAGCCGGACGGGATCCCGGGCCGTCCGGGGCCGCCATTCTTCGGGAAGCAGAACCGCATACCGCCGGTCGCCGAAGCGTCGGTCGATGAAGAGGACCACCCCGCGGTCGGTTTCGGAGCGGATCACCCGGCCGGCGGCCTGGAGCACGCGGTTGATCCCCGGAAACCGGTAGGCGAAGTCGAAACCGGCCCGGCGTTCCCGGTCGAAGTGATCCCGGATCAGCTCCCGCTCGGTGCAGACGCCCGGCAATCCCACCCCCACCACGGCGGCCCCGGAGAGCCGGTCCCCGACAAGGTCGATCCCTTCTCCGAAGATCCCGCCCATCACGGCGAAGCCGATGAGGGTGTCCGCCCCGGCCGGCGGTCGGTCGAACCGGCGGAGAAACGCCTCCCGTTCTTCTTCGCTCATCTCCGGCCGCTGAACCAGGATCTCCTCTCCGTTCGTCCCCTCCAGGAAGGCGCCGTGGACCATGGCCATGTAGGCGTAGGCCGGAAAAAAGAAAAGATAATTGCCGGGCCGCCCGGCCGCAAGGGCGCGCAGGGCGCCGGCCACATGGGGGACGGTCCGTTCCCGATCACGGAAGAGGGTAGAGACTCGATCCGAGAAGAAGACCCCCAGGTTCTGTGGCGGAAAGGGGGAGGGAAGGGTCAGGTATCCCGCCGAAGGGCCGCACCCGAAGATCTTTTTGAAGTACTCCCCCGGGGTGAGTGTGGCGGAGAACAGGACCGCGGCGCCTCCCCGGCCCAGGGCCTCCCCGAGGCGGGGGGAGGGATCGATGCAGAAGAGCTTCACCCGCAGATCCCGTCCTTGCCGGTCGTAGCAGGTGGCGTATCGGCCGTCGTAGGCCTCGGCCACCCGGAGAAACCCGCCGGCGGCGAAATAGAGGTCGAGCAGGGCCTCCCGGAAGGGGGCCGGACCCGGATGTCGGACCAGCCACTTCTCCGCCAGGGAGACGACCCGTCGCAGGTGGGGGTAGAGGGCTTCGGGGGCCTCCGGTTCGGATCGGGAGGGGGCCTCTCCGGAACCCCTTTTCAGGGCCTCGGCCATCCAGCGGTCGATCTCCCCGAGGGCGGCGGAAAGCCCGGGGATCTCCTTCTTCACCGCCTTCCGGAGTTCCCGGAAGGGCTGTCTCCGGAGTTCCGCCGAAAACATCTCCCGGGACCGGTCCACCAGGTTGTGGGCCTCGTCGACGAGGAGAATGTGGGGCCCCTCCCCTTCGGCGAAGAACCGTCTGAGATGGACCCGGGGGTCGAAGGCGTAGTTGTAGTCGCAGACGACACAATCGGCCCACAGGGAGAGTTCCAGGGAGAACGCGAAGGGGCAGATCCCGAAGGTTTCCGCCGTCGCCGCCACCGCCGCCCGGTCCCAGGCGTCCCGCTGGAAGATCTCCCGCACGGCGTCGTCGAGCCGATCGAAGTAGCCCCGGGCACCGGGGCACTCCTCCGGCGCGCAGGCGGCCTCGGGTGCGGGGCAGACCTTCTCCTTGGCGGTGAGGGTGAGGGACTTGATCCGCAGGCCGCCCGACCGCAGCTCCGCCAGGGCCTTTTCGGCGGCGATCCGGCCGGTGGTCCGGGCGGTGAGATAGAAAATCTTGCCCCGGACGCCCTCGCCGAGCGCCTTGACGGCGGGAAACAGCGCCGCAAGGGTCTTACCGATGCCGGTGGGGGCCTGGACGAGGAGCTGTCCCCCGTCCCGGACGGCCCGGTAGACGGCCACCGCCATCTTCCGCTGTCCGGTACGGAAGCCGGGAAAGGGAAAAGCGAGTTTCCGGGCGGCCCGGTCCCGTTCCCCGGCCCAGTCCGCCGCCATCCCGGCCCAGAACAGGTACCGGTCCATGAGGTCCGCGAAAAAGGCCTCCAGGTCGGCCCGGCCGAAGGACCGGCGGAACTCCAGGGTCTTTCCGCCGTCGAGGTGGTGGTAGGTGAGCTGGACATCCACCGCGTCGAGTTCGCTGCGGAGGACGTAAAACCAGGCGTAGACCTTGGCCTGGGCCCAGTGGAGAGGGTGGCGCTCCTCCCCGAACCGGTCCGGGGTGAAAAGGTCCACATCCCCGCCGGTGGTCTTGATCTCCTCCACCACCGTCCGCCCGTTCTCCCGGAAAACCCCGTCGATCCGTCCGCCGACGGTCAGGGTGAACCGGTCGGTCTCCACGGTGTGGGAGACCGACACCTCCGCCTCATACCCCTCCGGACGGGAGCGTTGGATCTTCCGGTGGGCCCGGATCCCCTCCAGGGGCCGCCGCTTGCCCACAAAGGCCATGGAGAGGTCCCCGGCGCGGAGGACCTGCTCCACGAGGGTTCGCACGGCGATGGTCAGTTTCTGTGTGATGGATCTCCCCGGTCTTGTGGTTCTCGCGGCCTCTCCATGGAACCCCTCCGCTATTTTCCTTGGCCCGTGTCCCGGGGCAGGGCGTTGAGCATCAGCGTGAGGGGCCGGTCCTCCTCGGTCCCGGTCTCGTGGTGGTGGATGGGCGCCGGAATCCGGTAGTCATCCTCGCCGGGATGGGCGGCGAGCCACTTCTCCCGCAGGGCCTTGACGATCCGGAAGGCCGGGGACTGGAGGTCGACCACGCTCTTTTCGATGACCAGGGAAAGACTCCCTTTCCGCTCCTCCAGCCGCATCAGGGGAGCGATGGGGATTCCCATGGGCTCCCATGCCGCAAAGTCCTGCTCCAGGTTCCGAATGGCCGCCATCTGGCCGGTGGCGCCGTTGGCGATGAGGCTGAAGACGGTGAGCCCCAGGTTGTAGGTGTAGGTCCGGTCGAACCAGGTGGGATTGCTCCCCCGGCCGTCATAGCCGTAAAAGTGGGTCTGGGTCTTGAACGAGGGGATCGACTTTTTGTAGATCTTCTCCACCGCCGGCGGGATCGATGCGCCCGGCTCCACGACCTTGGCGTCCTCCAGCTCCTGGCGGAAGGTCTTCACGGAGATGATCGACCCCTTGACCAACAGATGGGTGGCCGATGGCTCGCTGTAGTTCTGGAACAGGGCCGGACCGTAGTAGTCGGGATCGAGCCCCTCCTTTTTCAAGGTCTTTTCGTAGTAGGTCCGTTCGATCCCGACTTTGTAGAGCCCCTGTTCCTTGAGGGCGTTGAGATAATCCTTGACCAGCCCCATGATCACCTGGTCCGTGGGGACCTGGGAGAACTGGAAGTTGCCGTGGCTGTCCCGCTCGGTGAGGAGCCCCTCCTGGAAGAAGGCGGGGATGTCGTTGAACAGGTCGTCGTCCCGGGTGTTCCAGACGGTGAAGCTCTCATCCTCCCGGGAACGCCGGGCGAGCCGCCGCAGGTAGTCCAGCTTTTCGTCCAGCGTGGGGAACCGGGTGTGGAAATCGGTGTCGTGGGCCCTGTTGTAATCGGCGATGATGGTGTTGAGCTTGATGATGAAGACCTGGATCTCGTTGATGAACTCCAGGACCCCTTCGGGCAGCACCAGGACCCCGTAGTTCTTGCCCACGGCCGCCCGGCGGACCACGGCGTCGCAGATGAGCCGGGAGAGGTGGCGCAGGGTCATGCCGTAGGCGGTGTAGTCGACGGTCCCCTGTTCCCCGGCCCGGGCGATGCGCCGCTCATCCACGTAATCGGCCAGATCCTCGCCGATGAGGGTCATGTTGGTGTGGGTCTGGAGGGCCACCTCCAGGGCCAGGTGGCTGGCCACCCGGCCCATGACTTTGCAAATATGCCAGTACTTGACGTCCGAGCTGCAATCGGTGCAGAGGTTGGCGATCTCGGCGGCGAACCCCCGGGCCGCCGAGTGGAACCCGAAGGACATGGCACAGAGCACGTTGCCCCGGTCGTCCCGCACCTGGATGTCCCCGTCGATGGTCTTGGGGACGCCGATCACCTGGATCTGGTCATGGTGGAGTTCCTGGGCCAGGAAGGCGGCGTTGGTGTTGGAGTCGTCCCCCCCCACCACCACCAGGGCGTCGAGGCCGAGTTCCTTGCAGGTGGACCGGGAAAGGGCCATCTTCTCGGGGGTGTCGATCTTGGTCCGCCCGGTCTTGATCATTCCGAAACCGCCCAGGTTCCGGTACCGGTCGATGATCTCCGGGGTGAGTTCCCGGGCCTCGTTCTCGATGATCCCGTCGGGCCCCATGAGGAAGCCGATGACCCGGTTTTCCGGGTTGGCCGCCTTGGCGGCGTCGAAGAGGCCGGCGATGACGTTGTGTCCCCCCGGAGCCGGGCCGCCGGAGAAGACGATGCCGATGGACCGGCGCCGGGTGAACCGTTCCTTCAGGGAATCGTCCGGTTCCTCCCGGCCGGTCACCACCTGGACCGGGTTGTCGATGATGAGCGGGAGCTGCTTCTTCGCCTCCGGGTCGATGGTGAAGGTGTATCGATCCGTCGCCTCAAGGGCCGTGCAGGGGGAGGAGAAGACGCCGCACTTGGGGGGGATGGTCTTTCTCCTTTCAACGATCTCCTCGTTGATGTTGCCGGTGATCTTCTGGACCTCCGGATTTTCCAGGAACCGTTCGATGGAACCCTTGCCTTCGTCTGCCATTGCAACCTCCTGAAGTTTCGGAGTAGGTCAATTCCCGCCGGCCGCCGCGCCGGGCACGGGAGGGGGCCCGCGCATCCCGAAGGGGGCTTTTCCGAAAGCCGCCGTTTCAATGCTTTCATACCACCGGCGGGGGGAACAACGCAAACGATTCCCCCCGGATGGGGACCAAAATAATCATTTACTTTTCGCATTCTTCTGATATATAAATCGACGGCTTTTTGGAATCACTGTGAAATCAAGGAGTACCGCGATGCGCCGCAAGCGTGGCAGCGATAAGGAGGCGGTGGAGGTGGCTTGTCCCAAGTGTCATCGAACGGAGATCATCTACATGCCCGAACAGGAGATCCCCAAATGCCCCGAATGCGATCGGCGGATGGTGTTCCGGGAGCTGTTGACCGAAGGAAAAAGCTACTGACACCGCCATGGCGGCGGTTCCGTCCCAAGGGCGGAGACCTGGGAAGGGAACCGGATCATTGAAACCGAAACAAATCATTTTTCTTAAGGAGGGAAAGCGCATGTTGAAAGGGATCATCAAGGGATGGATCGCACTGACGGTGGTTGTTCTGATGGCCGCCCCCTGCGCCATGGGGGCCGATATCGAGCTGGCCCGGAAATCGACCATCGAGGACATCCTCAAGCGCGGGGAGCTTCGGGTCGGCTTCGAAGCCGGATACGTCCCCTTCGAGATGACCGACAAGAACGGCAACTTTGTCGGATTCGACATCGACATGGCCAAGGAGATGGCCAAGGCCATGGGGGTCAAGTTCGTTCCGGTCAACACGGCCTGGGACGGCATCATCCCGGCGCTGATCAGCAAGAAGTTCGACATCATCATGTCCGGCATGACCGTCACCCAGGAGCGGAACCTGAAGATCAACTTCGCGGACCCGTACATCATCGTGGGCCAGACCATCCTGCTCAACAAGAAGCATGAGGGGGACGTCACCTCCTACAGGGACCTGAACGACCCCAAATACACCGTCACCTCCAAACTGGGGACCACCGGCGAGCAGGCCGTCAAACGGCACATCCCCAAGGCCAAGTATAAGTCCTTCGAGACCGAGACCGAGGCCTTCCTGGAGGTCCTGAACGGCCGGGCGGACGCCTACGTCTACGACCTGCCCAACTGCGTCTACCTCTACGCCCAGCAGGGCAAGGGCAAGGTGGTCTTCCTGGACGAGCCCTTCACCTATGAGCCGCTGGCCTGGGCCATCAACAAGGGCGACCCGGACTTCATGAACTGGCTCAACAACTTTCTGCGCCAGGTCAAAAACGACGGCCGCTACGAGCGGATCTACGACAAATGGATCAAGGGCACCGACTGGATGAAGGACATCCAGGAGTAGCCGCGACAACCCGGCGAGGGGGAGTCCCGGCTCCCCCTTTTCCATCCGAACTCCCCCCAGCGAACGGACGCCCATGCTACTGTCAAAAAAGAGCCCCAGCTACTATGTGTTCTGGAAAAGCGCCTTCGTCGTCATCCTGGCCATGGCGATCTTCACCCTCTGGTACGCCACCAACGAGGTGGAGTACGTCTGGCGCTGGTACCGGGTCCCGCAGTATTTCGTCGCCACCCAGGAGGTGGAGGTCCGTGCCGAAATCGAGGGCACGGTGGCGGCCATCGAGGAGAAGGGGGAGAAGACGGTGGTCACCGTGGCGGACGCCGACGGGACATCGGAGTCGTACACCGCCCCGGCGGGAAGCCAGCGGGTCTACGAAGGCGACTTCATCTTTCCCGGGGATACGGTGGCCGCCTATGAGGAGACCCGGCCGGGGATCCTCCTCCAGGGGCTCTGGCTGACCATCAAGGTGAGCGTCATCGCCATCATTTTCGGCGTCATCCTCGGGCTCTTCGCCGGATTGATGCGCGTCTCGGACAACCCGTGCCTGCGGTACATCGCCATCACCTACATCGAGTTCATCCGGGGCTCCCCCCTGCTGGTCCAAATCTACCTGTGGTATTTCGTCTTCGGCACCATCATCAACAACCTCCTCGCCAAACAGGGGATCCCGCCCATATCGTCGCTCTGGTACGGCGTGGCCTCCCTGGCCATCTTCGCAGGGGCCTACGTGGCCGAAATGGTCCGGGCCGGGATCCAGTCGATCCACCGGGGTCAGACCGAGGCCTCCCGGTCCCTGGGAATGAGCTACGTCCAGTGCATGGTCCACGTGATCCTCCCCCAGGCGATGAGGCGGATCCTCCCGCCCCTGGCCGGCCAGTTCATCAGCCTCATCAAGGACTCCTCCCTGTTGGGGATCATCGCCATCCGGGAGTTGACCAAGGCGACCCGGGAGGTGGTCACCACCAGCCTTCAGCCCTATGAACTCTGGTTCATCTGCGCCCTGCTCTACCTGCTGCTCACCTTCACCCTCTCCATGCTGGTGCAGTACCTGGAAAGGAGAATCGTAATCTAGTGATCGACGTCCGCAACATCTCCAAGACCTTCCACGTCCCCCACGAGGTCCTCGCCCTGGTGGACGTCTCCAGTCAGGTCGACGCCGGCCAGGTGGTGGTGGTGATCGGCCCCTCGGGCTCGGGGAAGAGCACCTTCCTCCGGTGCCTCAACCATCTGGAAGCGGCCGACAAGGGTCACATCTATATCGACGGGGTGGACATCCTCAATCCGAAGACCGACATCAACAAGGTCCGGGCCGAGGTGGGGATGGTCTTCCAGTCCTTCAACCTCTTTCCCCACAAGACGGTGCTTCAGAACGTCACGCTGGCCCAGCGGGTGGTGCGGAAACGGAGCAAGGAGGCGGCCGGAGAGAAGGCCATGGCCCTTCTGGAGAAAGTGGGGATCCACGACAAGATCAATGTCTACCCGGATCAGCTCTCCGGGGGCCAGCAGCAGCGGGTGGCCATCGCCCGGGCCCTGGCCATGGACCCCAAGGTGA
>CAYSLC010000180.1:0-11522 GCA_964431545.1 uncultured Desulfobacteraceae bacterium
CCCAAAAACCGGATGTGGAAATCCACTTGCTTCCGGATGCCGATAAAGAAGCCGATCAATTCCTACGGAAAGATCCGAAAGCCACAGAGCGCCTTGAGCAGGTGGCGGATCTTGTGGACGGGTTTGAGACGCCCTATGGAATGGAACTGCTGGCCTCGGTTCATTGGGCGGCTGTCCATGACGGCGATGTCTCCGATGCGGAAAGCGCCGTCGCAGCCATGGCCCGTTGGAACGATCGCAAACGCCGCTTGTTCAAACCAGAGCACATCCGGCTGGCCTGGGAGAGACTCCAGTCCGAGGGGTGGCTGATAGTTTGACGAGAAGCCCGGAGATAACACCATGAAGCTATCAGAAGACGACAAGCAATTGCTTGGCGAGCTGTGCAGCCAAAACAACGTCAGCCAGGAAAAAGTCCTCAAGCTGCTCAGGACTGTTTATGATTATGAGTTTAAAAACCGACGAACCGGCGTCTACGACGCATTGAGAACTGTACTCAAAGAACACAAGTGAGGCAAACAGAGTCATGGCCAAAAAGTACGCCCAATACATAAATGATCCAGCGAATATTAGATATACTTGACATCGCCATAAGAGATATATCAAAAAAATGCCAAAATGAGGCGACAGTCGATCAAACGCTGCAACTGAATGAAATATCAAAAGCAATCGACAGAAGCTCGAAACGGAAAATGCCGCCCGATGTCCTGGCCCGATTGTTCCAGCAGCGGAGCCAGGCCCGGTTGATCCGGTTCGACGAACAGCCGGCGCCGGAGACGGACCGTTCGGCCCTCGCCGAGTATCTCTGGCGGCGGTTCATTCCGGCGGAAGAGACGGATCCGACCCTGGCCTTGAAGAAAATGCGGCTGCTCACCGCCGACGACAGCGGCGCCGAGCGGGCCAGCGTTGCCGGTGTTCTCATGTGCGGCGAGCACCCCGAGCGCGTCCTTCCCAACGCCTTCATCGAAGCCGTCCGGTACCGCGGCGACCAGCGGGACGCCGACCATCAATCGGCCGCCGCCCGGATCACGGGCCCGCTGGACCGTCAGGTCATGCACGCCCTGTCGTTCGTGCGGGTGAACATGCGCGTCGCCGCCGTCAAGCGGCCCGGAAGGCTCGAATTCCCCCAGTTCAGCATACGGGCGGTGTTCGAAGCCCTGGTCAATGCCGTGGTCCATCGCGACTACGCCATCCACGGTTCAAAGATCCGGTTGTTCCTCTACGATGACCGCCTGGAGCTGTTCTCGCCGGGGCCGCCGCCCAATACCGTCACGCCGGAAAACCTCCACCTCCGGCAGGCCACCCGCAACGAGCTGATCGCCAGTTTGTTCTCCCGCTGCCCAATGGACCTGTATGAGATCGATTTCGGGCGACAGTTTCCGATGGAAAAACGGGGAGAAGGCGTGCCGATCATCATGCGCGAAACAGAGCGGCTCTCCGGCAAGCCGGCGACCTATGCCCTGATCGACGACACCGAACTTCTTCTCACCCTTCCCTCCGGCCGATTGCCGCCGGAGGAGCCCCCGGATGCCGATGCTTTGTCCCGTTTCTAGACAAGCAACGCACCGGAATTCCGCCGGCGGTCCGAGCCGAAGATGGAATCGTTCTCCTTCCGCCGTGACATGCCCGCCAAACGGCGCCGATCCGGCCCCGCTCAGGCCCCCTTTACGGCCCGCACGGCCCGGTCGAGCTGTTCGGGGCTGTTGAAGATATGAGGCGACAGGCGGACCCGGCCGAGCCGTTCGGCGGAGACGATCCCTTCCGCCTTTAGCGCCCGGATCACCGCCAGGGTCGGGGTTCCCGGCTTTTCGAAGGCGACGATCCCCGTGGGGTGGTCGGGGAACCGGTCGGAGACGACCCGGCACCCGATCCTCCGAAGTTCCCGGGTCAGATGGCCGGCCAGGTGGAAGATCCGGCCCCGGACCTCGGGAAAGCCGATCTCCTTTTGGAACCGGAGGGCGGCCAAAAAGTAGATCCAGTCGATGAAGTTGGGGGTGGAGATGGCGAACCGGTCCGCCGACGCCTTAAGTTCGGTCTTGTAGGGGAGATACGCCTCGTCGTCCACCACCGATCCGGTGCCGACAAAGGCGGGATGCAGGTGTTCCAGTCGGCTTTGCTCCACGAAAAGGACCCCCAGGCCCAAGGGGCCCATGAGCCACTTCCAGGCCGAGACGGTCATGAAATCGATTCCCATCTCCCGGACATCCACGGGCTGCATGCCGACGCCCTGGGCCCCGTCCACCACCAGCAGTATCCCCCGTTTCCGGCAGAGCGCCCCCACCGCCCGGATGGGCAGGGGCATGCCGGTGCACCAGTGGACGGCGGAGAGGGCCGCCAGCCGGGTCCGGTCCGTGATCCGGGCTTTCAGCTCCTCATAGAAGTCCGCCGGCGTCCCGGTCATGGGGGCCGTGCGGAAAACGACGCCTTTTTGCTCCAGGTGGCGCCACGGATAGACGTTGCTGGGGTATTCGTTCTCCAGGAGGATCACCTCGTCGCCGGGGGCGAGGTCGACCCCGTGGGAGATGATGTTCATCCCCTCGGACGTGTTGTGGATCAGGGCCAGTTCCTCCGGCCGGCAGTTGAGCAGTCCGGAGAGGATCTCCTTGATCTCCCGTTTGACCTTGGGGTAGGGGGCCTCCCGGTCGAGGACCCCCCGCCGGGCATACCCGTGGAGGAAGCGGGCGACCGCCTCCACCACATGGGTCCCCGCCGGCACCGTGCCGCAGTTGTTGAGCCAGATCATCTCCTCGTTCACCGGGTAGGCGTCGTACACCCTCTCCCAATCCATGGTTCGGTCTCCTTGTTCTGGTGGTGCCGCCGGCCCGGCCGGCGGACGTGCCGCCTTCGACGGCGGGCCTCCGGGGCCCGGCCCGGTCCCCCGCGGGGGGCGATGGGTCACGGGGTCTTTCGTCCGTCGGCCGGCAGGGTGAAATGGAAGGTCGATCCCCGGCCCGGCGCCGATTCGACCCAGATGGTTCCGCCGTGGCGTTCCACGATCTTCCGGCACAACGCCAGCCCCAGTCCGGTTCCCGGAATCTCCCGTTCCGTGTGCAGCCGCTGGAAGACCATGAAGATCTTGTCATGGAATTTCGGGTCGATTCCGATGCCGTTGTCGGTCACGGAAAACCGGAAGACGTCGCCCTGGTCCCGGCAGTCGATGGCGACAGTCGGTTTCGGGCTTCGATTATACTTCAGGGCGTTCAAGATGAGGTTCTGGAAAAGGCTTTGGATCTGCTGTCCATCCACGGCCGGCGCCGGGAGGTCCCCCCAGGTGATCTCCGCCGCTTTCTCCTGAACGGCCGGCCGGAGATTCTCCACCGTCTCCCTGACGACGAGGTTGAGATCCGTGGGGGTGAACGACGCGCCACGGGTGCTCACCCTGGACAAGGTCAGCAGATCGAGAATGAGATTCTGCATTCGGTGGGCGGCCTTCACCGACCGATCGATGTAGTGCAGGCCTTTTTCATCGAGCCGGTCCGCGTAGCGCGCCTGAAGCAGTTGAAGGAACCCGGCGACCGCGCGAAGGGGCTCCTGGAGGTCGTGGGACGCCACATAGGCGAACTGTTCCAGCTCGGTATTGGACCGTTTCAGTTCCCCCACTGTCTCCCGTAGGGCCTTTTCCGCTCTCTTCCGCTCCGTGATATCCCGGACGACGCTGACCATGCCGATGGGGGTGCCTTCGTCATCCTTCAGCAGCGATACCGTATGTTCGGTGGGAAATACCTCGCCGTTTTTCCGTCTGGCCTGGAATTCGAACTCCGCCGCGACCCCTCGACCGAACGCCTCCTCGATCTTTTTCCCGAATGCGGCGAAATGGTCCCGGTCCACGTGCAGGCGCTCCATGGGGATGTCGGCCAGCTCATCCCGGGCGTATCCGAAGATCTCCTCGGCCGCGCCGTTTGCGTTGATGAGCCTCCCCTCCGGGGAGAGCACCAGGACCCCCTCTTCCAGGCTGTTGAAGATGCTCCGCATCCACAGCTCCGATTCCCTGATGGTCGCCTCCAGTTTCAGGCGATCCGTGCAGTCCCGGGCCACGGCGAAGGTGATCCCCTGGTCGACCATGGGATGGGAGGTCCACTCCAGCCACTTGAAGGAGCCGTCCTTACAGAGGTAGCGATTCTGAAAGTGCAAGACGGTGGCCCCTTTTTCCAGCTTCTCCTCGATCACCCGTTTGGTGCTCTCCCGGTCCTCCGGATGCACGAATTCCAGAAACGGTTTTTGGAGGAGTTCCTCCTCGCCGTAGCCGAGAATGTCCCGGGCCGCCGGGTTGATCAAGCGGAAATAGCCGTCGATGTCGGCGATGCAGAAGATGTCCGAGATGAGGGAGAAGATTTTCTGAAACCGCTCCTCGACCAGCTTCTGATCCGTAATGTCGACGAAGGTGGCGAGCAGATGATCCTGGAAGGTGCTGCCGGAGATGATCACGTTTCTGACCTCCCCGTTTTTGCACCTTACGGTGTATTCGACCGGCTCGATATCGATCCGCTCCTTCTTCGACCGCCCCACCGAGGCGCTCCATGTATCGATCACCCACCGGCGGTATTCCGGATCCGGATAGGCCGACCGCCACCAGTGGTCGATGGTGGGGATGTCGGCCCTGGTGTAGCCGAATCGTTTCTCGAAACGGTCATTGATGTCGAGGACGGCGCCCTCGTCGCTGACGAAACACATGGGGATCGCCGCCGCGTTGAAGAGGGTCCGGAATTTCGTTTCGCTCCTCTGGATCTTCTCCTCGGCCCGTTTCCGTTCCTCGATCTCTTCCCGCAAGTATTCGGTTTTCCGGGAAACCTCCTTTTTGAGATACCAGACCCCGGCGACGGACATCAAAAACAGAATGGGAAAGAGGGCATACAGCACATGCTTCACAATCGTCGTCCGGCTGACGGTGGGTTGGGGCAGGATCGGACCGAACCATTTCCGGTAAAGGTCGTTGTAGGTGTCGTTGGCGATGACGATGGCAAGCCCCTCGTTCAGCCGCGCCAGGAGTTCCTTGTCCCCCTCCGGGACGGCGAAGCAGAACTTCTGTTCGAACCCGGCCAGGGGGGCGGCCGAGGGTTTGAGGCTGGTCTCCCGGAAGGCGTCGACGCTGACCACGTTGGTGATACCGAGTTTTTTGATGAGCTGGTAGCCGACGAGCTGAAGCATGATCACCGCGTCATGTTTTCCCGATGACAGGAGCGCCATCGCATCCTTGTAGGTATCGGTCAGGATCAGCTTGTCGGTCAGGTGATGTTTGACGGCGTATTCATGGGCGTTGTCCCCCCGCATGGTGAGGACCTCTTTGTCCTTGAGATCGGCTTGGCTCCGGATCGACCTCTCCCCTTTCCGGACGAATACGGCGCCTTGCAGTCTCATGTACGGCGCCGTAAAATCGAGCACCCGGTCTCGTTCCCTGGAGTAGGAGACCAGGGGGAGCGCGTCGAGGCGTCCCTCGATCAATGCTTGTTTGATCTCGTGCCAGGGGCCGACGCGGAAGGTGGTATCGAGTCCGACGGCATCGGCCGCCGCTCTGAGCAGGTCGACGGAAAACCCATCCGCGCCCCCGTCCCCGCGGACCAGCGCAAAGGGGGGATAATCGAGTTCGCTGGCCGATCTGAGGACCCCGGGGCGGCCGCCGGAGGGGTCGGCGTCGGCCGGCGTGGCTCGGATCAGCGGCAGGAGGACGGTCAGGAGGAGACAGAAGAAGAAAAGCGTTCGATCCCGCATCGGATTCCTTTCATGGCTTGCGGACAGAGTGGGGAACGGTTTCGGCCGCTCGAACCCCCGGGCCCGGAGCGGATCGATCCCCGTTTGCTACCTACTTTTTCCGGAACCCAAAAGTCAACCCCCAGGTTCTCATCCGGAAGGGCGGATCCCGATCGGGGGATCCAAATCGAGGGTTGACAATATAGGATCAGTTCCTATATAGTTTCATTTATTAAATAGGAACCCCGATATCTTTCAATGCCCGGGGGTGGAGATCAGCGGACATAGAGGCGGCGGGGCGCCGATTCCCGCTCTCCCGGGTCGAACGGGTCACGGTCCCCATGGATTCAGGAAACAGGGCGAACAAAGAAGCCTTGCGCGGCTTCGAAGAGACGTGCCGGGAGCACGGCCTGAGCCTCACCCCCCAGCGGATTGCCATCTATCGGGAGTTGATCTCCTCGTCGGAGCACCCATCCGCCGTGGCGATCTTCAAGAAGGTGCGGGAATACTACGGCAACATCTCCCTCGATACGGTCAACCGCACCCTGTCGACGTTCCATGAGATCGGTCTGGCGAAGATCGTGGAAAGCTCCGGGGACCCGAGACGCTTCGATCCCAATCTCGTCCCCCACCACCATTTCAGGTGCGTGGCGTGCGGGAAGATCGTCGATTTTGAAAACGCCGGATATGATGCGCTGGAGATCCCGCCGGAGATCGGGGACAGATATATGGTGACGGACAAACGGGTCCATCTCGACGGGTTCTGCGATTCATGCCGGAGCCCCCGGGGATAGCGCCGGTCCGCCCCGGGCCTCGGGCTTCGGATCGGCGGTGGTTTCAGTGAACCGCAACCGGGGCGGTCATCGCCCCAACACACAAAAAGGAGGAAACACCATGAGCGACGAGAAGCGCAAACCCACGACAACCGATGCCGGGATCCCCGTAGCCAGCGACGAATATTCGCTGACCGTGGGGGCCGACGGCCCCGTCCTGCTCCATGACCACTACCTCATGGAGCAGATGGCCAACTTCAACCGGGAGATGATTCCGGACCGTCAGCCCCATGCCAAGGGGTCGGGGGCCTTCGGGCGGTTCGAGGTCACAAAGGACGTCAGCGCCTACACCAAGGCGGCCCTGTTCCAACCGGGGGCGAAGACCGAGGTGCTGGCGCGGTTCTCCACGGTGGCCGGCGAGGCCGGCAGCCCCGATACCTGGCGGGACGTGCGCGGCTTCGCCCTGAAGTTTTACACCACCGAGGGCAACTACGACATGGTGGGAAACAACACGCCGGTCTTCTTCGTGCGCGACCCCATGAAGTTCCAGGATTTCATCCATTCCCAGAAACGCCGGGCCGACAGCGGCCTGCGGGACCATGATATGCAGTGGGATTTCTGGACCCTGTCGCCCGAGTCCGCCCACCAGGTCACCATCCTGATGAGCGATCGGGGCGTCCCGAAATCGTATCGGCACATGAACGGCTACACGAGCCATACCTACATGTGGGTGAACGCCCAGGGCGAACGGTTCTGGGTCAAATACCATTTCAAAACCGACCAGGGCATCGACTTTCTTACCGATGCGGAGGCCGACCGGATCGCCGGCGAGGACGCCGACTACCACCGCCGGGATCTGTTCAACGCCATCCGGGACGGAAATTACCCGAGCTGGACGCTCAAGGTGCAGATCATGCCCTTCAAGGAAGCGGAAACCTACCGGTTCAACCCCTTCGACCTCACCAAGGTCTGGCCCCACGCCGACTACCCGCCGCGGGAAGTCGGCCGGTTGACCCTGGACCGCAATCCGAGCGATTTCCACACCGAGATCGAGCAGGCGGCATTCGAGCCGAACAACCTCGTCCCCGGCATCGGCGCCAGCCCGGACAAGATGCTGCTTGCCCGCCTGGTTTCCTACGCCGATGCCCACCGGGCCCGGCTGGGGGTCAACTACAAGCAGATCCCCGTCAACGCGCCGAAATGCCCCGTCCATAGCTACGGCAAAGGCGGAGCGATGCGGGTGAAGAACGTATCCGATCCGGTCTATAAGCCGAATTCAAAGGGCGGCCCGCAGGCCGATGGAGAGCGCTATCCCGAGGACGCCGTGTGGAGCGCCAGCGGCGAGTTCGTTCGCGCCGCCTACACCCCGCGCAAGGACGACGACGACTTCGTTCAGCCCGGGACGCTGGTGCGAAAGGTCATGGACGACGCGGCCCGGGACCGGCTGGTCGAAAACGTGGTCGGCCATCTGAAAAAGGGCGTGACCGAGCCCGTGCTGGAGCGGGCCTTGGCGTACTGGCGCAACATCGACAAGGAGGTCGGCGACCGCATCGCCCAGGGCGTGAAGGGCTGATCCCGATAGACCCCGTTCCCGGTCCGCCGGCGGAGCCGCCGGGGGCCGGGACGGCCCCCGTTGTTTCGGATTTTTCCGTTCGAACGGGGGTTTCAAACCGATCGACCTCGATCCTCCTCCGCCGCTAGGCCAGCACCATGCGCGCTTTGAGGGCCAGCTCCCGGTTGCTGAACGGTTTGTGGATGAAGTGTACCCCGGTTTCCAGGACCCCGTATCGGGCGATGGCATCGTCGGTATAGCCGGACATATAGAGGCACCGGAGCTTCGGGTACATCGCTTTAATCTTCTCCGCCAGATCCCTGCCGTTCATCCCCGGCATGACCACATCGGTGATGAGAAGGTCGATCTCCCCTCGATGGGATTCGCCCATCCGGACGGCCTCGGCGGGGCTGGACGCGGCCAGTACGGTGTATCCCAGGCTCTTGAGCAACCGCTGGGCCATCTGCAGAATCGGCTCCTCGTCATCCACCAGCAGGATGGTCTCGGAACCCTCCAGAACGTCTTTTTCCCGTTTTTGCCCCGGGTCCGCGATTTTTTCCTCGGCGGCATGCCTGGGCAGGTGGATATTGAACGTGGTTCCCGCCCCCGGTTCGCTGGCCACGTGAATAAATCCGTTGTTCTGTTTGACGATGCCGTACACCGTCGCCAACCCCAGTCCGGTCCCTTTCCCCACCTCCTTTGTGGTGTAAAAGGGTTCGAACAGGTGGTCGAGGGTTTCCGGGTCCATGCCGCAACCGGTATCCGCCACCGAAAGCAGGACGTAATCTCCGGGATCCATACCGATCGGTCCCGGGCTTTGGTCACCGCCGCCGTGTAGATTGCGGGTCTCGATGGCGACCCTGCCGATGCCGTCGATGGCGTCCCGCGCGTTGACGCACAGGTTGGCCAGGATCTGATCCACCTGGGAGGGGTCGATCCTGACCGGCCACAGGGCGGGTTGAGGCGACCAGGCCAGCTCGATCTCCTCGCCGATCAGCCGTTTCAACATCCGAAGCATCTCCTCCAGGACGCAGTTGAGATCGATAACCCGGGGCGCGGTGGTCTGCCTTCGGGCAAAGGCGAGCAACCGCCTGACCAGATCGGTCGACCGTTGGGCCGCCTTCCGCGCCTCCTCCAGTCTGTCGAGGAGCGGATCCCCTTCGCCCAGGGCGCCGATGGACATATCGATGTTGCCGAGGATGATGGTCAGCATGTTGTTGAAATCGTGGGCCACGCCCCCGGCCAGACGCCCCACCGATTCGATTTTCCGGGCCTGGAGAAGCTGTGCCTCCAGCGCTTTCCGTTCCGTGATATCGGTCACGATCCCTTCCTTGGCGATCAGGCGCCCCTCCGCATCCCGGACCGGCACATTCCGTTGGTTGATCCACCGGACCTCCCCGTCCTTGCGGACGACCTGGTACTCGTAGGTGGGCGGGAGATCTCCCCGCAACAGCCGCGCCCACTGCTCCTCGAAGTACGAGGACCAGTCCGGGTGGATCACCTCCCGGACCAGCAGCGGATTGGCATAGCACTCCTCCGGCGAATAGCCGAAGATGGTTTCCGATGCCGGACTCACATATTCATACACGCCGCTGGGGATCGCCAGCCGATAGATCACGTCCGGGGAGTTTTCCGCCAAGCGGCGGTACCGTTCCTCGCTTTCGGCGAGCTTTCGCGCCGCGCGCCTTCGCAAAAGGATGTTCGCGGTCAGGAAGACCACCAGGACGAACAGCGCCAGGAATGCGGCCGCCGAGGCCGCAATGGCGTTCCGGTGCCGGCGGAGGATCGATTCGGGCGCAAAGAGGACCACCGCTTCTTCCGGAATTCGATCCTTCGGAATCCCGAACTTTTTCAACATCCGATGGTCCAACAGGGGCACGTTCGGGCTCTCCGGCGGCACCGGAAGGGCGGAGACCGGCGTCCCCCGGAGGATCTCGATCCCGTATTGCGCGCACCGCCTTCCCTGTTCCCGGCCATGGACCATCACGCCGCCCAGGATCCCGTGGTCCAGATAGTTGTCCCAGAAGGAAAAGACCGGCACCGTGGTGCTGTCGCGGATCAATTTCAGGTACTCCGGTATCGAGAGCCAACGCCCCGTCTTGTCCCGGTGGAACGTGAACAGCAGTATGGCGGTGTCCTCGGGGAGTTCGGTCAGGCGTTGCTTCAACGCCTCCGCCGTCAGATCGTCCCAGACCTCGAACAAAAGGTCCGGGTAGCGGTGTTCCTCGGTTTCGGCGTGGAATTTTTCGAGGTTCTCCATGCCTGTCGGGGTCCGGTCGTTGATCACGACGAGCCTTTGGAGATGCGGCAGCAACCGCTTCGCCAGCCCGATGGTTCCGCCGATGTTCACCTCCTCGATGACCCCGGTGATGCCGTCCCGTCCCCGGAGCATGGCCCCGTCGAAGTTGTTGATGCCGCAAAAGACGACCGGAACGCCGGGAAACAGCCGGTTTCGCCGAAAGAGCAGGAACCGGAGGGCGTTGTTGTCGGAGAGCAGAATCACATCGAAGGAGGTCTTCTGGTATTTTTCCCGGTAGAAGGTCTCCAGGAAACGGAAGGAATCCTCGGGAGGATGGCGCTTGGTGTCCATGTACTCCACGTGGATCTCCGGATCGAGCCCGGATTCGTCGAACGCGGAGACCATGCCGTCCATGATGCTGTCGGTCCAGGAGAGGCCGCGGTGGTACGAATGCAGGACCAGAATGTTCTTGGATGCCGCTTCGGCGGCGGCGGGAAAGGGAAGGATCGGCAGGAGGATGGCGATGCAAAGGGTGAAGCAGGTTCTCCGGATATCGCCGACATGGAATCGCATGGACGGGAACCCCCTTTGTTTGAACCGTTCTCGATCCCCATCCGGTCGGAAGCAGTCGGTCGCCCTGGCCGCCATAAAACGGCCGTCTCTGATCCGGATGGTATCAAAATCATAACACGGGTCAAGGAGAATGCCGAAGCGTTCTTCGGTGACGTCCACACCGGCGGTGAGGATGACCCTTCCGTCGGGCTGTGAATGTTTTCCCTTGGGATAGGACGGGTAGGTCCTTGGATCATCGGTTTGAAACGGGGATGGGTTCACCTGCTCAAGGTGGGATTCTCCGGACGGCGTCCGTCGTTCAAGGGTGACTTCCGGACATGGAATCACCCGCTCGGCACCGCTTTCCAGATCGGCCACCACCCAGGTATTCCCCTCCTTCCGGCACGACTCGTAGTCGACCCCGTGGAACTCCAGGCCCAACGGGCAACCCCGCTGATCTCCGCTTGAAGGGGATTTTTCGGGTTGATCCTCAATGTGCAGAACCCCCGGGGACGCGAGATCCTCCAGGATCATATAGAGGCACGGGACGATCACCAGGATGATGGAGGTAGCGAAGATGATGCCGAAGCCCAGGGAGATGGCCATGAGGTTCAGATAGTAGGCCTGGCGGGAGGTCTCCAGGATGATGGGGGGTCGCGCATCGACATCTCCGGCAATGATTCCCCTTCGGTGGGTGTGGCGTTCGGTGCATCCATCTGATACA
>CAYSLC010000181.1:0-7785 GCA_964431545.1 uncultured Desulfobacteraceae bacterium
AACCACCGCGCTCACACCCACCCCGACAGATACCGCTCCACGATATCCCCGGCCATGTACAGCGAGCAGGTGAAGGCCGGGGAGATGGGGTTGAGGATGTGGAGGGCGTCGCCGTCCTTCTCCACCAGGAAGTCCATCACCAGCTCCCGCGATTCCCAGTCCACGAGCTGGGCGCGGATGCCGGCCTTCGGGGTGGGGGCCAGGTCGTCCTGGGCGAGCTGTCGCACCAGTTTCGATGCGTCCTGGAAAAAGAACGGCTTGAGGTACTTCCGGGGTTCGGTGAGGGCCACCGTCCGGAACTTGGGGTTGGCGGCGAAGAGGACCGCGTCGGTGAGGGCGATGGCCGGGGCCTCCCGGTCGATGCCCGCCAGTACCCCGTAGTTCTCCCGGCCGAAGGCGGGGATGGCGGTGGGGCCGAGGTAGATGTCGCCGTGGACGTTCCGGGTGAAGTGGACCCCCAGAAACGGGTTCCGGATGTCGGGGACGGGGTAGATGTTCCCGCGGACCGTCCAGGGCAGGTTCGGTTTCAGCTTCCAGTAGATCCCCTTGAAGGGCGTCATCCGGTATCGCCGGCCCACGCCGAAGTGGTGGGCCACGCGATCGCAGTGGGCTCCGGCGGCGTTGATGAAGCGGGTGAAACGGATGGGGCCCCGGTTGGTCAGCGCCGTGTGGGAGCCCGAAAGGCCCGTGAATGCCCGTCCGGTCTCCACCCGGACTTGGCCCGACGCCACGAGACTTCGGGTCAGGTGGCCGAGGACCTCTCGGGGATCGACCATGGCGGTGTAGTGGGAGAAGAGGGCTTTCTCCACGGTCCGGGCGTTGGGCTCGATCTCCGCAAGCTGCTTTTCGTCGATCATCTCCACCCGGGCGCCGTTGGCCGTTGCCCTGCGGCCGAGTTCCTCCAGGACGGGCAGCTCCCCGGCGGACCGGGCCACCACCACCTTGCCCGTCTCCAGGATTTGGAGCCCGTTCTCCAGGCAGTAGTCCCGCATGAGCCGGTTGCCCCGGACGCAGTATTTCGCCTTGAGGCTCTCCGCCGCGTAGTAGATCCCGGCGTGGAGCACGCCGCTGTTGCGCCCCGAGGCGTGGCGGCCCTGTTCCGGCTCCTTCTCCAGCACGACGATGTTCTCGGCGCCCCGGCTGGCCAGGTCCCGGGCCAGGGCGATCCCGACGATCCCCGCGCCGACGATGAGGATGTCGGCGGAATCCGAAAATGGTTGTTTCATGGGTATGGGCCTTTCATTTTTGCGTGTTCCACCGAATTCCCCGCTGCAATACGGGAATGAAAACGCTGGGGGGATGTCCGGAACGCACTGAAATAGCTGCCGGATTGACAAACGGAACGCCAAAGGATATGCTGGATCCGCATCGAACGCAAACTGGATGGACCGGCCACAGGAAGGGGAGGATGAGCAATGGCAATGGTGAAAAAAACATTGGAATTGGATCAGGACGCCATTAATCGAATCAAACTGGCCCTCAACGTCAAAACGGAAAAAGAAGCCATCAACACGGTGCTTAGACAATTCAATACGGATATCATCCTATCGGAAACAACCTTCAAAGATGCCGGTGCTTTTGATTATGAAGCCATTTTCGAGGATTGACGGTGCAAAAAAAAATCGTCATCGATACCAATGTTTATATCGATATCTTCAATTCCGGGCTTCATGAGCATCTCCGGAACCCGTTCCGTTACGTGGTGTTTCTGGCGTATCCCGTTCTTCATGAACTGTGGATGGGCGCCAGTGGGAAAAAGGAAGTTCGTCACTTGCTGGCCTTCCAGGATCAATTTGTCCGACTGAATCGCTTGATACTTCCGACATCGGCCACGCTGACGGGCATGGGGCAGGCCTGCCATGCGTTGCGGAGAACCGGCAAACTGGATCCCTCCCATCCCAAACACTATAATGATATCACCATTGCCAGCCTGGCCCGTCAGGTCGGAGCAACGGTTATGACAAAAAATAAAAGGGATTTCAAAACGATCCAAGGCGTCGTGACGTTTTCATTCCAGGAACCCTAAGTTCAAGGCGGCGAAACGCGGCCCATGAATTCCGCCGTGGAAAGCGTTCAACGCCTTCTCTGACGCGCAATCGGCTTATGGGATCAGTCCCCAAAGCCATTTTTTAGAATGACATCCGCCCCGGCATAATCCCCCGCCTCCCGGTTCCGGTATAGAAAGTGGACCGCATCCCCCGGCCCCGCCACCAGCACGCCCCCCTGCTGGAGGGCGTCCCCCTGGACGGCGGTGCTCAGATGGCCGGAGAAGACCGATTTGGCCAGGGATTTGATCGATTTGAGCCCGGTCATGGTGGACATCCCCCGGGCCAGGCCCAGCGCCTGGTAGGCCGTCTTGTCCGGATCGGTGAAGATGTCCGCGGACCATCCGGTGGCATTCCGGAATCCGGGGATGTGGTCGGGCCGGCCGTTGCCGATGACGGCCCGGCCCAGGCCGGCGTCCTCGAAGTCGTCCCGGGCCTTCTCCATGTCGGCCACCTGCCGACGGGCGATGGGTCAGCCGAAGTGGCGGATGAAGACCAGGGCCGTGCGTCGATCCCGCCAGAGGGTCTGGATCTCGTGGGCGGCGCCGGTCTCGTCCAGCACCGGCAGGCCCGTGATGTCGGCCAGGAGGTGGTTGTCGTCGGTTGCCATGGGCGTTCTCCTCCAAGGAAGGGGACGGCGTCGCCGTCCGGTCACAGGTTGTGGATCTCCACCGGTTCGATGTCGTCGGCGGGGGCGAACCCGAAGATCCGGCCGTAGAAATAGAGTTCCGCCTCCAGGGCCCGTTGGATGGTCTCGGATCGCCGGAACCCGTGCTGTTCCCCGGCAAAGGGCAGGTAGGCCACGGGGATCCCTTTTTGTTTCAGGGCGTCGACCATCAGTTCTGCCTGGGCCGGCGGAACCACCTGGTCCTCCAGGCCCTGGAAGAAGATCACGGGGCAGGAGAGGCGGTCCACCGCATGGATGGGGGAGCGGGCTTCGTAGAGGTCCCGCCGTTCGGGATACGGGCCCACCAGGGTGTCCAGGTACCGGGACTCGAACTTGTGGGTCTCCTCGGCCAGGGCCGTGAGGTCGCTGATGCCGTAGCGGGAGGCCCCGGCCTTGAACACATCCCGGAAGGCGAGGGCCGCCAGGGTGGTGAATCCGCCGGCGCTGCCGCCCCGGATGGCGATCCGGTCGCCGTCGACCTCCCCCCGTTCCACCAGATGGCGGGCTCCGTTGACACAGTCGTCCACGTCCACGACCCCCCATTTCCCCCGGAGCCGGTCCCGGTACTTCCGGCCGTAGCCGGTGGAGCCGCCGTAATCGACGTCGAACACGGCAAATCCCCGGCTGGTCCAGAACTGGATGGTCAGATTGAAGGCGCCGCCCGCCGCCGCGGTGGGCCCGCCGTGGCTCAGGACCAGCAGGGGCGGCCTCTCCCCGGCGGGGCCGCCAACGTCCCGGTTCTTTGGACGGTAGAGGATCCCGTGGGCCGTATCGCCCCCGGTGGTGGGAAACGTCACGGGCTCGGGCCGGGAGAAATGGCCCGTGTGGATGTGGTTTTGGAAGCTGGTCCGCAGGACCTCCGTCTTTCCGGAATCGATCCGCAGCCGGACCACCGACCGGGGTTCGGTTGCCGAGGCGCCGATGAACAGGGCCTCGCCGGCCCCGACCCGGACCGAGGCGATGTCGGTGAAGGGGGTGTCGAGGTGAGTGATCTCCGGATGGTCCGGGTCGATCCTCGCAAGGTTCCAGAGCCCGTCCCGCTGAAGGGCGCAGAGGATCCGGCCGTCCCGGTCGAACCCGTAGGTGGACATGCCGAACCCCCACTGGGGCATGCCGAACTCGGCCGCCATGGGCGCCACCGGCACGGGAGCCCCATCCGCCAGCCGATGGAGGTTCCACCACCCGGACCGGTCCGAGACGAAGAAGAGCGTCCCGTCCGGGGACCACTCCGGCTGGAAGATCGACTCCTCCGGTCCGCCGGCGACCTTTTCCGGATTCTCCGGCAGCCCCCGGGCGTCCAGGGCGGCGGTCCAGAGTTCGGTGCCGTCCCACGGCATGTTGGGGTGGTTCCAGGTGAGCCAGCAGAGGCGGGCTCCGTCGGGATCGAGGCGCGGCGTGCTGTAGAAGTCATTGCCAAAGACCAGATGGGTGAGCGACCCGTCGGCCAGGGAGACGGCGGCCAGGGTGTTGCGGGGCTCCCTTCCCGAGCCGGTGTGGTCCTCGCAGACGCAGATCAGGCGGTTCCGGGCGGCATCGGGCAGGAAGTCGGCGAACCGCCGCCCCTCCCCGGAAGTGATCGGTTCGGGGGCCGCCCCGGGCAGGACCCGGTAGAGCCGCTGGTCGTCGAAGTGGACGAAGTGGACGGCGCCCTCCCGGATCAGGAAGCTCCCCCCGCCGTACTCGTGGACCCGGGTCCGGACGTTGCAGGGCGGCGGCGTCATGTCGGTCGTTTTTCCGTCCGGGGTCCGCCGGACCAGAACGGAGCGCCCCCCCTCGGAGGGGCGCATCTCCAGCCAGTAGATGTTTTCGCCGTCGAAGATCGGATCGGCCAGGCCGATGCTCTCCGACGCGATGAGGTCGCTGGTGATGGGCGAGGGCCAGGACCCGAATGGGGCGATGTCGTTCATGGGCGTTCCTCGTTACCGGTCCGCCGCTCCGGCCCGCCGCTCGTCCACGGGCGGGATCGACGGATGGCCGAAAGGTTCGGGTTCAAAGGGGCTGCGGGCCATGACCCCTTTTCCTACGCCAATCAGCACGCGAAGACAAGTTTTTTCCTCCCTCGGACAAGGGCGGGGCCCGCCTGGAAGGGCGCCGGCCGGGCTCTCGAATCCGGGTCCGCCGGCCGGGGGAACGATTCTTTCGGGTTGGAGGTTGTAATGGACCGCCGGTTCGGGATATATAGACCACGAAAAGGGGATTCGGTCCGGACGCCGGCGGGAGGAGCTTTCACCGGCTGAACCGGCCGGTGCCGACGTTCCGACAGCTTTTTTTACAGCATGTTCACGAGCCGATCCAAGGATGGGAGCCGACAACCGGACGGAGAGGAGATGATGGAACCGTTATCCGTGGCCAAGGAGATCATGGCCGAATTCGCCGACGAGACCGGGCTGGCCGAGACGGGGGAACCGCCCCGCCGGTACCTGTGGACCGACGCCTTCGCCGTCTGCAACTTCTTCACCCTCTTCCAGGAGACCGGCCACGGCATCTACCGGGAGCTGGCCCTGGGACTCATCCAGCAGGTCCACCGGGTCCTCGGCCGCCACCGCCCGGACGACACCCGGAGCGGCTGGATCAGCGGCCTGTCCGAGGCCGAGGGGGGGCGGCATCCCACCGCCGGGGGGCTTCGGATCGGAAAGCGGCTCAACGAACGCGGCCCCGGGGAGCCCTTTGACGAGCGGCTGGAGTGGGATCGGGACGGCCAGTACTACCATTACCTGACCAAATGGATGTACACCCTGGACCTGGCGACCCAGGCCACGGGCAACGGCCGCTTCAATCGGTGGGCCCGGGAGCTGGCGAGCACGGCCCACGCCCGGTTCACCTACGATCCCGGCGCCGGCGGCCCCAGACGCATGTACTGGAAGATGAGCATCGACCTCTCCCGGCCCCTGGTCCCGTCCATGGGCCACCATGACCCCCTGGACGGGCTGATCACCTATGCCCAGCTCCAGTCCACCGCCATGTCGGCGAACGGGTATGACGGAGGGCCGGATCTCAAAGCGGAGATCGGCGAGCTTGCCGGGATCTGCGAGGGGATCGACTGGGCCACCGACGATCCCCTGGGGATCGGAGGGCTGCTGTGGGATGCGTGCCGGGTGGGGCGGCTGATCGTCTCCGGGAGCCTGGTGCCCTCGGATCACCTGGGGGACCTGCTCGCCGCCGCCTTGCCGGGGGTGGAATCCTACATGATGAAAAACCCCCTCCGAATGCCGCCGGAGTACCGGCTCGCCTTCCGGGAGCTGGGGCTCTCCATCGGCCTCAAAGCCGCCCGGCGGCTCCAGGGGATCATGGCCGACCACCCGGAGATCTTTCCGCCGGATCACCCGGCGGCCGAGCCCCTGGAAGGGCTCCTGCGCCACGCCCTCCTGGGCAAGCGGATCGAGGCCTTCTGGCTCGATCCCGAAAACCGCAAGGCCGACACCTGGACCGAACATCTCGACATCAACCGCGTAATGCTCGCCACCAGCCTGGCGCCCGAGGGGTTTCTGGGGTTCGGGTGACGCCCTGGCACAGTCCCTCCCGCGCCTCGGCGGAGACGGGAACCGTCCCCCGCCGGAGGTCGCCCCGCCCATCTATGGCCTCGCCTCCCTACATGTTCTGGAGCACCGCGTCCGTGAACGAGCGGGTCGTTGCGGTCCCCTTTAGGTCCGGCGTCAGGAATCCCGATCCGGTGACCTCGGTGACCGCCGTCATCAGGTCCGATGCGGCCTCGTTTAGACCGAGAAATTCGAGCATCATCTGGGTGGACCACAACATGGCGATGGGGTTGGCGATCCCTTTGCCCGCGATGTCGGGGGCCGACCCGTGGACCGGCTCGAACATGGAGGGGAACCGGCGCTCCGGATTGAGGTTGGCCGAGGGGGCGATGCCGATGCCGCCCGCCACCGCCGGCCCGAGATCGGAGAGGATGTCGCCGAAGAGGTTGGAGCCCACCACCACGTCGAACCAGTCGGGATGCTGGACGAAATGGGCCGTGAGGATGTCGATGTGGTACTGGTCCCATCGGACATCGGGAAAGTCCGCGGCCACGGCGGCGACCCGTTCGTCCCACAATGGCATGGTGTGGATGATGCCGTTGGATTTGGTCGCGGAGGTCAGGTGCCTCTGGGGCCGAGAGGCCGCCAGGCGGAAGGCGTACCGGAGGACCCGGTCGATGCCCCGCCGGGTGAAGACGCTCTCCTGGACGGCCATCTCCTGGTCGGTGCCGGGAAAAAGCCGCCCGCCGATCTCGGAGTACTCCCCCTCGCAGTTCTCCCGGACCACAAAGAAGTCGATCTCCTCCTCCGTGCGGTCCGCCAGGGGAGACCGGATTCCGGGCAGCAGCCGCACCGGCCTGAGATTCACGTATTGGTCCATCTTGCGCCGGATGGGGATCAGCAGCCCCCACAGGGAGATGTGGTCGGCCACCCGGGGATCGCCCACGGCTCCCAGCAAGATGGCGTCGAATTCCGCCAGGGCCTCGACGGCGCCCGGAGGGGCCATGACGCCGTGTTCCAGGTAGTGTTCGCAGGAGTAGGGAAACTCCGTAAAGGTGACCTCGAACCCTTGTTTCGCGGCCAGCTTGGCGAGGACCCGCCGTGCTTCCGCTATCACCTCCCGGCCGATTCCGTCCCCGGGGATCAGTGCGATGCGGTATGTCATGGGCTTTCCTCCTCTCCGAAATCGGGACGATTGTGCGGGGGGATCGTCCGGTCGACGGCGTCAATCCGCATAGATCATCTTTCGCGTCATGCCCCCGTCCACCACGAAGTTCTGACCGGTGACGAAGGCGGCGGCCTCGGAGATCAGGAAGGCGACCATGGCGGCCACATCCTCCGGCTTGCCCACCCGGCCGCAAGGGTGTTGTTCATGATCCACCGGCCGGAGATCGTCCGCTCTCCGGCGGTCCGGCGGCCGCCACTCCCCCACCGCGATCCACCCCGGGCTCACGGCGTTGACCCGGACCCGGTCCCCCAGGCTGATTGCCAGGGCGTGGGTCAGGGCCACGATCCCCCCCTTGGAGGCGGCGTACGCCTCGGTGTGGGCCTCGGACTGGAGTGCGCGGGTGGAGGTGATGTTGACCACCGATCCCCG
>CAYSLC010000181.1:7885-11462 GCA_964431545.1 uncultured Desulfobacteraceae bacterium
ACGGCGGCGTTGTGCGCCGAACATCGTGCGCAATCCCAGTCGTTGACCGGCTCCCCGGCGCTCATTCCGGGGGCGTCTGCGGCATGAACCGCAACGGCGTCATTTCCGGGCTGGGGCTTTGCACCCGGAATCCCATGGCCGTCAGGGCGGACCGGGCCGCTGGCCGAAACCTCGCCGCGAAAGCCCCGGTAAGCGTCGTAGATCTCGTCTGGCGAACATGGGAAGCGCCCGAAGCGTTTCTCCCTCCCGGAGGTCGAAGAGTTTCCGCAGGAAAAGCGCCATCGGTTTCACGGTTCCATCGCCGGTTACCAATGCGGCTGGTTGCCGATCCGCTGACCGATGACCTCCAGGGTGTTCGTCACCACAACGAAAGGATTCGGATCGATCTGGCGGATGTTGTTTTTGAGCTGCGGCAGATCACTGATGGTGACCACCGTGTAGAGGATCCGTCCCTGTTCGTGGCGATACCCGCCCTCGGCCGGAACGAGCGTCACACCCCGATTCATCTTTTTTACGATCATCTTGGAGATGGCCTCCCAGTGGGCGGAAATGATGATTACCGCCTTGCGCTGGCTGAAGCCGGTCACCACCAGGTCGACGAGCCGGGAACTCACGAACATGAAAATCAGCGTGTAGATCACCGATTCCAGGTCGAACAAGAGGGTGGAGACGATCAGAATGCTGGCGTTGAAAAAGAGGACGGTGCTGCCGATGCGGATGGAATATCGTTGAAGGAGGATGATGGAAAGGATGTCCGTGCCGCCGGCGGAGCCCAGGGATCTCAGGATGATGCCGCCGCCGGCGCCGTAGACGACGCCCGCTAAAAGCGCCGCCAGCAGCCGGTCTTCGATGGGATTGGTCGGATGGATCACAAGGATCGCCCCGGAAAAGATGGCCAGACCGGCCAGACTGTACCAGAAGAATCGCCGGCCGATGTACAGCCACCCCAGGACATAGATGGGGATGTTGATGAGCAGATAGAGCAGGCCGACAGAAAGGGCCGGGAAGAGGTAATGGACGATCAGCGCGAGTCCGGTCACGCCGCCGCTCAGAAAGCGGTGCGGTACGAGAATGCCGTTGATGGCCCAGGCGCAGACCAGGCTTCCCGCTGCGATCAGCGCCAAATTCCACAGGATATTCTCGTGCCAGGATTTTGGTTGTGCATTGCCCGCGGGATAGTGGTTCATGGATCTCTCCTTCGGTTCGGCCGAGCGTCTATTATCCCGACAGCTTATGCCACAGGGTAGCCCAAAGATCAACGATTCTCAATGCTTTTCAAGACATTCTTTTCAAGGCGGACTCGATCCCCGGAAGGTCGGCGCCGGGTCGCGTTTGTGCCTTGATCCGCCGGAAATCCCAATTCCGATTTCCCTAAAAGCGAACAAATTGTTCCTTTTCATTGAATCCCTTTCTAGTACAATAGGTTTTGTCTAGAAGGCAACCAAGACCGCCCTTTCAACCATTCCATTCCCCAAATAAAACGGAATTTATCGTTCCGATTTAAGGGAGCACCAAAATATCCTCAAACATATCAGGCCTTTTTTACCCTGGCACGCCTTTTGATAAGCAGCGTGGTCAGGAGCGGATCGCCGGGGATACCCCGCACTTCGGTTCCTGACCATTAACCTGTTCCCGCAATCCGAAAGGAGAGGCCATGCAAGCCCAGACCCACGCCGGTGAGACCGAAGAAGCGCTGATTGGAGATAAAGCCGAGGAGCCTCCGGGTACCGGCTTTATACTGAACGCAACCCCTCCGGACGCATCCGTCATCCGCCTGGATGACGCGGCCGCGCGCCTCAAACGGCCGCCCGGAACGCGTCCCGAAACCGGCGTCTTCCGCGGACGGTTCTACCCCCACATATCCGATAGACAATGGCATGACTGGCGGTGGCAGATCGGCAATCGCATTGGCTCTCCGGATCATCTGAGCCGATTGATCCATCTATCCCAGGACGAGCGGGTGGCCCTGTCCCAGCCCGAGAGCAAGCTGCCTCTGGGCATCACCCCCTATTACGCCAGCCTCATCTCCGCCGATGATCCGGACCAGCCCCTTCGCCGCACCGTGGTTCCGGTCACGGACGAGTTCACGCGCATGGTCGGCGAGGCGGACGATCCGCTCCATGAGGACGCCATGAGCCCCGTCCCCGGCCTGGTCCATCGGTATCCCGACCGGGCCCTGCTCCTGGTCTGCGATTTCTGCGCCGCCTACTGCCGGTATTGTACGCGGTCCCGGGTGGTGGGCAAGCGGACCATCTTCCCCAGCCGGAAGCGGCTGGAGCGGGCCATCGATTATATCGCCCGGACCCCGGCCATCCACGACGTGATCCTCTCCGGCGGGGACCCGCTGACCCTATCCGACGAGCGGCTGGACTGGCTCCTGACCCGGATGCGGCGGATCCCGCACCTGGACATCGTCCGCATCGGCACCAAGACCCCGGCCGTGCTGCCCCAGCGGATCACGCCGTCCCTCACCCGGATGCTCAAAAAACACCACCCCCTCTGGATGAGCCTCCATTTCACCCATCCCGACGAGTGCACCCCCGAGGCGTATCGAGCCTGCGCCCTTTTGGCCGACGCAGGCATCCCCTTGGGTTCCCAGACCGTGCTCCTCAAGGGGATCAATGACAGCGCTCAGACCCTGAAGGATCTGGTCTACCACTTGCTGCGGATGCGGGTACGCCCCTATTACCTCTACCAGTGCGACCCCATCACCGGTTCCGGCCATTTCCGGACCCCCGTGGAGAAGGGTCTGGAGATCATCGCCGGCCTCCGCGGCTTCATCAGCGGTTACGCCGTGCCCAGCTATGTGGTGGACGCACCCGGCGGGGGCGGAAAAATTCCCCTCATTCCCGATTATCGCATCGGTCGTCAGGGGGGCGACCTGCTCCTTAAAAATTATGAGGGACGGACATTCCGGTATCCAGACGCTGTGCCGAAGTATTGATTCGAACGCCCCGACGCCTCGGAATGGTATTCCGAGGCGTCGGGGCAAGGCGGCCTTTCAGCCCTTCAATCGTGTGATGAGACGACCAACGGAGGAACCATTACCCCATGACTCTCTGCGCCCAATGCGCCACACTCGGCAAAACCTGTTGTCAGAAGACCGAAATCTACATCACCCCCGGCGACCTGAGACGCATCGCCGTCCGGACCGGCCGCATCGATTTCTACGAGTTTCGGGCCCCGTCCGACCCCGATTATGCGGACAGCGACGATGATCCGGTCTGGAAAGCCCATGTCTTCCGGCCCGACGGCTCCCGCCGTGTGGTCCGGCGGGACCCGACGGGCGACTGCCTGTTTCTGGGCCCGGTCGGGTGTCGGCTCGCCATGGACGACCGCCCGCTGATCTGCCGGCTCCACCCCTATGGATATGACGACCGCGGGCTTTACGATGAACCGGTGGCCGGCTGCCCCGTCCACCTCCTGCCCCCCGGCGCGACCCTGACGTCGGCCCTGGGGTTGAACCGGACCATCGCCAATTTCTGGCATTTACAGCTTTACACTGAACTGCGGGAGGAGGAGGCATACCATGATGATCGGACTGACCTACGATCTGCGGTCTGAATACCTGGCCATG
>CAYSLC010000182.1:0-11446 GCA_964431545.1 uncultured Desulfobacteraceae bacterium
CCTCGTCCTTCAGTTTCTGCAATTCAAACCGCGAATGCTTTTTCTTGCTCATGGTCTTCTCCTCGATAGGGATGGTGCACGCGGCCGGAGCCGGCGCGGCTTTTCTCTTCGGATCAGGAATCGCGCTCGTTCGTTCCGCCCAACATGGTGGACAATTCGGCGCACGCCTGTTTGATCTGCCCCTCGATCCTGGCGATCACCGGCCGCTTCATCCGCATGGCCGGCCCGGAGACCGACAGCGCATAGCGCGGATGATCCGTGTAGTCGAACACCGGCGCCGCCACGCACCGGAGCCCCGGCGCCATCTCCTCGTCGTCCAGGGCCACTCCTTTTTTTCGGATTTTCCGAAGCTCGATCTTCAGGGCCTCGGGCGATGTGATGGTATTGGGGCCGGTGCTCGTAAACGTTTCGGACGCCATGTAGCCGTCGGCCTCCTCCTCGGGCAGAAAGGCCAGGATCGATTTGCCCAGGGCCGTGCAGTAGGCCGGGGCTTTGGACCCGATGCGGGAATCCATCCGCAGGATGTTCTGGCTGTCGATCTTGTCCAGATGCACGATGCCACGCCCGTCCCAGTAGCCCAGATTGACGGTCTCGTTCGTCAAGCCGGCCAGCCGCTGCATGAAGGGCCGGGCCATCCCCCGGATCTCGAACCGGTCGGCCACCTTCATGGCCTGCTCCAGCACGCGGAAGGTGAGCCGGTATTTCCCGTCGCCGTCCTTCTCTGCCCATCCCAGCTCCCGCAGGGTGGCCAGGAACCGGTGGGCGGCGCTCCGGTTGATGTCGAGATGGGCGGCAACCTCGGAAACGCTCAGGGCCTCCTGGTCGGCAAGCAGTTCGACGACGTGGATCCCTTTCTCCAGGGAGCCGATGACGAAGTATTTTTTGCCGGCAACGGACATGAACCCCTTTCCGTTCACATTGCGTGACGAACGATCACTATGTGACATAGTAGAGGGGGCGCTGGGGGTTGTCAAGGATTTTTTAAAGGCTCTTTTCGGGCTGAGGTCAGCTTGCGGAACGGCTGGGAATCATGGTAGATAGAAATCATGGCTGACAACTCCCATATACCGCCCAAACTGGCGAACGTACTGGCCGTCATCACCGACAATCTGAAAAGGGAAGACATCCCTTTCGGACTCATCGGCGCCATGGCACGCGCGGTTTACGGTTTTCCGAGGTACACGTCGGACATCGATCTGGCCGCCGAAGGGCGTCATACGGATCGGATTCGGATGATCCTGGAAAAACTGGGATACCGATGTTTCCAGATGACCCGGAGCTTTGGTCAGTTCGATTCGGAGATGGGCGTCCTGGGGAAAATCGATCTGCTGTTTCTCGGCACGCCGGAAGGCATTGGCATGTTGGAAAACCGGGTGACGGTTCGGGACGAGGTGTTCGGTGAGGTGGACGTGATCCAGCCGACCGATTACATCATCCTGAAGCTGATGGCCATCGCCAACAACCCGGACAGAACCGCCGGGGACGAGGCGGACATCGCCTTGGTACTAAAAGCCTCGGAAAAGGGTCAAATTCGAGCGGAATTCCACGGGATCGACAGTAACAGGATTTTGAAGCTGGCGGAGCGATTTCGTCAAAAAGAGCGGATGGAACGGCTGTTGAAACCCACGACCGGAAAGCCGAAGCCGAAAGGAACGTTCTGTTTATGAAGCCGGAGGATGAGGGCGACGCAACGCGAAAAGAGGAACTCCGGATGATCGTGGAGATGATCGACGCCTCCATGGCCCTGGCGTGGAAGAAAGGAAAGCATCCCCTGACCGAGGGGTGCGCCTGCATCGTCTGCGCCGAACGCCGGAAGCGGATGATTCGTGGACCCGACCCCGAATGGAACTATCACCTATAGATGGGAGGTTTTTAAACGGAACGAGTCTCCGGACGGAAACCGAACGATCTTGATCGTTCAAAACGAATCGAAGCGTCCCCCCGTCGATGATCCGAATCGATCCCCTACCCATCCGGAAGTAGGAAAATTCTACCACCACTTCCCCGTTTTCCGCCCATTGAATTGCGGCGCATAAATTGAATAGGGTTGAAGTCTCTTGGGAGCCGTGCCCGGCTCATCCTGATTTCGAGATGGTAAAGGAAAGAGATGGAATCCCCTCGACCGACAATTCCCTCGATGTTGCTTCTGGCTGCCCTGCTGGGGGCTTCTTCGTGCGCGGGGGACGGGAATTCCTACGATCCCTCGGCCCTCCACGGGACGGCCCTAGGGAAGAAAACGGGGTGGAGCGAGAACCTCTCCCCGGAATTGAAGCCCCCGTCGGAAACGAACCTGGCCTGGTGGCGGCGGTTCAACGACCCGCTCCTGGTCCGACTCGTGGCCGAGGCCCTGCGGGGGAGCCCCGAGGTTCGGATCGCGGAACTCCGCGTAGCCGATGCCGAACTGCAGTTGAAAGAAACCCGAAGCGCCTGGGTGCCCCGGACCAATTTTACGGGCAACGCGAGCCACTTCCGCAGACACACGGAAAACAACAACCGGTTCCTGGAGCCCATCGAGGGGGAGGACGACCTGGGCGAGACCATCGAGGAGGCGGTGACCTCCGCCGATGATTCCACCTATTACAACCTGGGCCTCAACGTCAACTGGGAGCTGGACATCTGGGGAAAGAACCGGGTCCGGCGGATGACACGGCGGGCGGCCTACGAGGAGAGCCGCGCAAACCGGAGAGCCGCGAATCTCAGGCTGGCGGCGGAGGTGGCCCGGACCTACATCGATCTCCGGAAGCTCGACGACGAGGCGACCGTCCTGTCCCGCCTCCATGATGTGGGCCGGCGTCGCCTGCTCATCTATGGGAACCAGCACCGGGAAGGGCTGCTGCCCCAATGGCGTCTGGCCCGGGAGAAGGGATCGCTCGACGACCTGGAGAAGCAGATGATCGAGCTGGTCATCCAGCGGCGGAAGCTGGAAAACCGGCTGGCGGTCCTGACGGGGCGCCCCCCCGGGGACTTCACCGTTCCCGACACTTCCGGCAGGCCGCCCATGACCCCCGTCGCCATTCCCCCGGGACTGCCGTCGGACCTGCTCTCCCGGCGACCGGACCTGATCGCGGCCCAGTACCGGGTCGAGCAGGCGTATCACCGGATCGGGGAGGCCCGGAAGGCCCGTCTCCCAACCATCTCCCTCACGGGACAGGCCGGCCTCGCGAGCATCAGCCTCTCCGACCTGCTCCGACAGTGGACCCTGGGCGTGACGCCCGTTCTGGGGATCCCCCTGATGGACGGCGGCGCCATGCGGAAACGGGTGAAGAGCAGCGAGATCCAGGCCCGCATCGCCGCCCTGGAGTACGGCAAAACCGTCCATCAGGCGTTCGAGGAGGTGGAGAATCTTCTCCAAAGCCTCTCCGCCAAAATGGCCCAGAGGCGGATCTGGGCGGAGAAACACAAGACCCTCCTTACGATCCGGGAGCAGACCCGGGAAAAGTACGAGATGGGGCTGATCTCCCAATTGGATCTCCTGGAGATCGAACGGGAGCGGCTCTCCCTGGAACGGACGGCGGTGGAGATCCACCGGTTCCTCCTGGAGCAGAATATCCAGCTTTGCAAGGCCCTGGGCGGTGGATGGCCTGCCGATCCCGAAAAGGCGGCGGCCCAGGCACAAATGATCGAATCGAAAACGAGCCGAGGAAAGAGATGGTAGAACCCATGGCGAAACCACGGCAAGGAAATGATGATCGACGGGGATCGATGGCTGGCGGCTCGAGGCCGGGCCAGGAGACGCTCTCCCTGGAGAACCCCTCCGTTTTTTTGGATGCGTTCTGCGCCGGGGAGACGGCGCCCGGCAAGGAAAAGGGGGTTCTCCGAAGGGCGTTCGGCCTCACCGTCAAGGCATCCCTGGTCGGGGCGATCCTGGTTCTGGGGGTCACCCTGACGGGAAACCGGATCGCCGATGCCCCGGAGCACCGGCTCGACAAGCTTCTCGAAGCGGGCGCCTACCGGGAATGCCTAAGCCTGGGGAATCGACTCCTCCGGGAACGCCCCGGGGACGAACGGATCGCGGAGATCTTGAAGGAGGCCTTGGTCAAAGCCGTCCTGGAGGGCGGCTGGGCGGATCGCCTCGTTGAGGGCGACTTCGACGCGGCCAGGGAGGTGATGGACGGCGTTGCGATGGGGGAACGGGAATCGATCCGCGAACAGATGGCCGCCCTCCGGTGGATCACGGATCTGGAGGCCCACTTCCGGGGAAAGAGTCCGGAGAGACCGGTCTCCATCTTCCGGGACGAGATCCCCATCCGCTCCCTGCTCCTCCGGTGGGATTCGGATCGTCCGGCCATCCGGGACGTCCTCAACCGTCTGTCCGATACGGAGGGGAGCGGGGTGGACCGCCATCGGATCTACCAGCGGCTGGGACGCCTCCAGGAGTGGGAACTGGTCCATCTTGCCAACATCCGGGAACTGACCGCCGCCATCCGGCGGGGACTCGACCGGGGAGACCTCGAGCCCCTGTTTCCGGCCATCGAGACCTTCCGGAAACGGAACCCCGCCATCGGCGGAACCGACGCCCTTCTCCAGGATCTGTCCACCTACCTCTCCGTGGTGAAGGCGGTCCAGGAGGATCGGCAACGGGATCTGCCCCCCCTTCTGGCGGCTTTTCGCCTGGAAGAGGGCCCGTTTTCCCGGCGGGTGGAACCCCTCCGGGCGGCGCTGGCGCCGCATCCCGCCTCGAAGCCCGATGCTCCGTCCCGTTTCGACACCGGGCGAGAAGCCGCCCGGATGTCGGAGGCCGCGCGGCAGCCGCCGTCAAAACGGGCCGTGCAGCAGAACACCCCGTCGGTGACCCTCTTCGGCACATCGGTGGTCCCCTCGCCGCACCCGGAAGAACCGGACCGGATCGCCCGGCTGGAGGAGCCCGTCCCGTGAGAAAACGCCCCCCCTCCCCTCTCCTGGCGGATGCCGTCCGGGACCACGACGCCGAGGGCATCGACATCCTCGCCGGCCGGTCCTCCCGGGCGGCCCGGGCCGTCCTCTACCTCTTCGTCTGCCTGCTGGCCGCCGGTTTCGCCTGGTCCTTCTTCGGAAAGGCGGACGTCGTGGTCACCGCCCAAGGGCAACTGGAGCCGAAGCTCGACATGCGAAAGGTGTATGTTCCCATCGCCGGGGAGATCATCGATCTCTACGTCACCGAAGGGGCCGTGGTGGCCAAGAACGACCTGCTGGCAAGGATCAAGGCCACCGACGCCATCAAGGCGGCCACCGACGCCGAGCAGGCGAAGATCCGTCTGGAGCGGGCGGAGCTGGAACGGTCCCTCTTTCCCCAGAAGAAGGCGCTCTACCAAAAGGAGCTGGCCAACATCGAAAAGAACATCCAACAGAAGGAGAAAGAGCTTGCCCTGTACCAGAAGGACAAGCTGAAGAACCTGCCGGCCATCCAACGCCACAAGCTCAACAAGGCCCGCATCAAACTCCGCCAGGCCGCCGAGGATCGGGACGCGGCCCGGGAGATCTATGAGAAGTACGACCGCCTCTACAGCTCCGGCAACGGCGGCGTCTCCCGGAAGGAGGTGGAGGAGCACCGGAACCGGTACCTCAAGGCGGACACGGACCAGGAGAACGCCGCCATCGATCTCGACAACCTCGAGTACGAGTTCAGCCAGCAGAAGACCCGATACGACAAGCGGATCAACGACGCCGCCATGGAGCTTCTCCGGTTCCGGTTCGAACACCGCCAGAAGCTCCTGCGCATGGAGGACGAGGAGAAACAGGTGGAGATCGGGTACCGGGCCGCGAAAGCCGCGTGGGACGCCGCTTCGGGGATCACCTTCGACGACATCGACGACCAGAATTACCTGCGGATCAGGGCGCCGGTGGACGGCGAGGTGACCTTCGTCTCCGCCCGTCAGCGGGGAGAGAAGATCAAGCCGGACATCCCCCTGCTCTCCATCGCTCCGGCCGATACGGAGAAGATGGTGGCCATCCGGATCGCCGACCGGGACCGGGGACTGCTCAAGGTGGGGATGGACGTCAGCCTGAAGTTCGCCGCCTTCCCCTTCCACCGGTACGGCCGGATCGACGGCACCCTGGAATACCTCTCCCCGGACGCCATGGTCACCAAGGAGGGGGGCCACTACTACGAGGGTCGGGTGGGGATCGAGCGGGACTTCTTTCTCGACCGGGGGGCCGAGCGGAAGCTCCGGTACGGGATGACCGCCGATGCGGAGATCAGCGTCCGGAAGCGGCGGATCATCGACTGGCTCCTCGATCCTTTCCGAAAATTTTCCGAAGGAATCGCCCTCTGGCGATCCCCATCCAAGGAGGCATTCGCATGACCGTTCTGGCGGAACTCGACGGAGTGCCCATCACCTGCGAGGACTTCATCGCCCATCTCAAGTTCTCCAACCAGTACAACGACCTCATGGACCGGTACATCCGGGGGCGGGTGACGGTCCGGGCCGCCGAAAGCCGGGGCATCACGGCCACCCCCGACGAGGTCCAGCGGGCCGCGGACGACTTCCGGCGGTGCCTCGGCCTCCACCGGGCCAGGGAGACCCGGGAGTGGCTCCACAAAAACGGCATCACCGCAGAGGCCTTCGAGACCCTGATCACCGAGCATCTCCTGGTCCAGAAGCTCATGGCGGCCGTGGCCGACGCGGCGGCGGTGGAGGCCTACTTCCGGTCCAACGCGCCGAAATTCGAGACCGTGGATCTCCGGCGCATGGTGGTGGAGGGGGAGAACAAGGCCCGGGAGCTGTCGATGATCCTCGATGAAGGAGAATCCGATTTCGAGTCCCTCTGCCGCGAGCATTCCCTGGACGAGGAGACCCGGAAGGACGGGGGCGCCGTCCGGGGGGTCCGGCGGGGTCAACTGCCCCAGGCGGTGGAGGAGAAGGTCTTCACCGCCGCCGAGGGGGGGGTGGTGGGGCCTTTCCGCCTCAACGGACGGGGGCGCTACGAGATCATCCGCGTCGACCGGCGGACCCCGCCCCGCCTCGACGACGCCGCCCGGGAGTGGGCGGCGGAGGAACTCTACCGGGAATGGATGGCGGAGCGGATGGCCGAGGCGGCCGTCGACATCCATTGATCGCGTGATAGAATGGGGGAGATTGTGAAAGACCGGTTCGAATTTCTGAAAACCGTCGGCCCGCTGGCCCGGTTCGACCCGGCCCAGATCCGGCGGATCGCCGAATCATGCCGATCCTCCGTTTATCGGCTGGGGGATACCGTGGTTTCGGCCGGAGAGAAGGTGTCCGGACTCCATGTGGTCCGTTCCGGGAAGGTCCGCCTCTTCAGGGAGGAGGGGGGAAAGGAACGGCGCATCGACGCGCGGGGGCCGGGGGAGACCTTCGGGGAACTCTCGCTGGTCCGGGATCTCCCCATGGAACATACGGTACGGGCGTCCGCCGAGACCGAGATCCTGCTGGTGCCCCAACAGGAGATGGACCGGCTCCTCTCCCTCAACCAGGAGGCCCGGGACCACTTCCTCCGCCACGCCGCCGTGGCCGCCTGCGCCGATCTCCTGGTCCCCCTGTTCGACCTTCGCAAGGGGTTCACCGGAAGCGAGGTCCGCGACCTCATCGAAACCGTCTCCCTGCGGCGGATCGGGCCGGGGGAGCCGGTCTACGCCCAGGGGGACCTTCGGGACCGGAACCTCTACGTGGTCCGGCGGGGGGAACTCCGGCTGTTCATGGACGACGGGCCCCCCGACCGGCCCGTCCGGACCCTGGGACCGGGGGAGATCCTCGGCGAGGAGACCGCCGCGGCCGGCGAGCCGAAACGGTTCACGGCGGCGGCACGGGGAGAGGCGGTGGTGGTGGCGATCCCCCCGTCGACCCTGCGGACGATCCTGGAACGGATCCCGTCCGTCCGGACGGCCCTGGAAAACCGGGCCCGGGCGTTGGAGACGGCGGCCGACCAGAGCCGTTCCCGGGGCCGTTCGGATCCTCCGGAGGCCGCCGTCGATCCAGGCCCCCGGGGGCGGGCCGGGGGGAGCGTCCTCCGCTCCTTTCCCCTGGTGCGTCAGTCCGAGAGGGCCGACTGCGCCGCCGCCTGTCTGGCCATGGTCTGCAAACACCACCGGATCCCGGTCTCCACCGTCAAGCTCAACGAAATGGTCAAGGTCTCCCCCCAGGGGGCGACCCTGGAAGGGCTGGCCCGGGCCGGAGAATCCCTGGGGTTCGACGCCAAGGGGATCCGATCCACCTACCCCACCCTCCGGACCCTGACCCTTCCCTTCATCGTCCACTGGCAGGGGTACCACTTCGCCGTGGTCTACGGCATCGCCGGAAGCCGGGTCTGGATGGCCGATCCGGCCGAGGGGTTCAAACGGATCTCCAGGGCCGAGTTCGACCGGGGCTGGACGGGCCACTGCGTCACCTTCGAGCCGACGGCGGGGATCTCCCGGGACGGATCCCGCCCCTCCCCGTGGCGGCGGTTCTTCCGGTACCTGATCCCCTTCAAGCGGACGCTCATCGACCTCCTCTTCGCCGCCTTCATCATCCAGGTGCTGGGGCTCGCGCCCCCCCTCATCATCCAGAACATCCTCGACCGGGTGATCGTCTTCGACAGCCCGGACCTGCTCAACCTGATGATCATCGGCCTGGCGTTGGCCATGCTCTTCCGCCAGACCGCCGGGTTCCTGAGCACCTACCTGATGAACTTCATGGTCCGGAAGCTCGACTTCGGGATGATCGCCAACTTCCACCGCCACGTCCTCTCCCTGCCGGTCTCCTTCTTCGCCCGCCGGAACACCGGGGACATCATGGCCCGGTTCCAGGAGAACGCCACCATCCGCCGGTTCATGACCCAGGGGAGCATCGGCACCGTGCTCAACACCCTGATGCTCTTCACCTACGTGACCCTGATGTTCTGCTACAACGTCCGGCTCACCCTGCTCCTTCTCGCGTTTCTGCCGCCCATCATCCTGGTGACCCTGGCGGCCACGCCCAAGTACAAAGATTATGCGCGGCGCATCTTCTACGCGGGGGCCGAGGCCCAGTCCCGTCTGGTGGAGGGCCTGGCCGGGGCCGAGGTGGTCAAGGGGATGGGGGCGGAGCGGGCGGTGCGCCTCAAGTGGGAGAAGGCGTACGCCCGCTCCATGAACATCCGGTACCGGGCCGAGATCTTCACCGCCGTGGTGGGGACCGTGAGCGGCCTGCTGCGGGCCGCCGCCTTCGTCGTGCTGCTCTGGGTCGGCTCCCGGATGGTGCTGGCCCAGGAGCTGACCATCGGCCAGCTCATGGCCTTCAACGCCCTGGTGGGCAGCATCATGGCCCCGGTGATGGGGCTGGTGGCGATCTGGGACGAACTCCAGGAGGCTCTGGTCTCCATGGAACGGCTGGGGGACGTCCTCGACCTCGACCCCGAGCAGCCCGAGGCCGCCGCCCCCTCCCGGATCATCCTCCCGGCGGTCAAGGGGGAGATCCGCCTCAAAAACGTCTACTTCCGGTACGGCGGGCCGGGGGGCGACCCCATCCTTAAGAACCTCGACCTGACCATCCCCGCCGGTTCGACGGTGGCGGTGGTGGGGCGGAGCGGGTCGGGCAAGACCACCCTGGCCCGGCTGCTGGTCGGCTTCCACCGCCCCACGGAAGGGAAGATCCTGGTGGACGATCACGACCTGTCCCTGGTCGACCTCGCCGCCTACCGGTCCCGGATCGGCTACGTCCTCCAGAACGGAACCCTCTTTTCGGGGACGATCTCCGAGAACATCGCCTTCGGCCAGGAGGCCCCTGACCCCCGGCGGGTGCTGGAGGCGGCCCGGATCGCCGACGCCGATCCCTTCATCCGGAACCTGCCGGCCGGGTACGAGCAAGTGGTGGGGGAGCGGGGCATGGGGCTGTCCGGCGGACAGATCCAGCGGATCGCCATCGCCCGGGCCATTTACCCCGATCCGGGGCTCCTGATCCTCGACGAGGCCACCGCCGCACTGGACCGGGCCTCCGAGGTCCGGATCCACGCGAATCTCAAACGGGCCTTTCCCGACCGGACCCTGATCCTCATCGGCCACCGCCTCGACACCCTCCGATCGGTCGACCGGATCCTGGTGCTCTACGACGGGGCGGTGGCCGAGTGGGGGACCCACGAAGAGCTGGTGGCCCGGCGAGGCGTCTACTATTCGCTTCTCAACGGCGACGAGACCTACTCACTGACGGCCTGACGGGACATTTCCCATGATCCTCAACCGCTCCCCCTCCCTGGCCCGGACCCTCGACCGGCTGGAGATCCTCCGGTCGAGCCTGCGGTGGAAGAGTCAGCTCGATTCCGAGGCCATCCAGAAGGTCCTCCGCCGGATCACCGATCTCCGCGAGGAGGTCCTGCTCTTTTCCGGCGAGGACCGGTACGACGATGGTCCCGTGGAACCCATGGCCCCGGCGGAAAACGTTCCCCTGTCGGCGCGGAAACGGGCCCTGCTCGACCGCAACTTCCGGTTCGACGGGGTCTTCGGGGAGAGCCCGGAGCTGCTGGAGGCTCTGGAAACCGCCGAGAAGGCCGCGCCCACCGCCCTTCCCGTCCTCATCGAGGGGGAGAGCGGCACCGGCAAGGAGCTGATGGCCCGGGTGATCCACGAAAACAGCGACCGGACGGACCGGTCCTTCGTCTCGGTCAACTGCGGCGCCATCTCCCCGACACTCATCGAGTCGGAACTCTTCGGCCACCTCCGGGGGGCCTTCACCGGATCGGTCCGGGACCGGAAGGGGAAGTTCGAGACCGCCCACCAGGGGACGATCTTCCTCGATGAGGTCGCGGAACTCCCCCCGGAGAGCCAGGTCAAGCTGCTGCGGGTCTTGGAGGAGGGGGAGATCCAGCGGGTGGGCTCGGACGAACGGATCTCCGTGGACGCCCGGGTGGTGGCGGCCACCAACCGGGAACTCCACCGGATGATGGCGGAAGGGGGGTTCCGGGAGGATCTCTACTACCGGCTGAGCGTCATCTCCCTAACCCTGCCGCCCCTGCGGGACCGGCGGGACGAGATCCCACTGCTCATCGAATATTTCCGTACCGAGGCGGCGGAGAAGCTCGGCCGGCCCGGTCCCAAGCTCTCCCCGCAACTCCATGCGTTCCTGCTGGAACACCCCTTCCGGGGGAACATCCGGGAGCTGCGGAACCTGATCTACCGGGTCACCTGCCTCGCGGACGGCACGGCGGACCTGTGCCACCTGCCGCCGGTCCTGCGACCCAAACGCGCATCGGAGGATCCGGAGTCAGAGGAGCGTCCGACCCTGGAGACGGTGCGCCGGGCCGCCGGCGAAGCGGCGGAGAGACGGTATCTGGCGGGGGTTCTATCGGAAGTGGAGGGAAACGTCAGCGCCCTGGCCCGGCAGTTGGGGATGAACCGCAGCCATCTTCAAACCCTGGTGAAAAAGCATGGTCTCCGGAACGGAAACGGCGGATGAGGCGGGAAGATAACGCCACAAAGCCGAAAATTCCCATCATCCCCGCTCCCGTTTCCATCCGGACACGTTCCGTTTCTCGGTGCTGAAACCGATCCCCAGTA
>CAYSLC010000183.1:0-2963 GCA_964431545.1 uncultured Desulfobacteraceae bacterium
CTCTCCGACGACGGGTTCGACATCAACTTCGACCTGACCGTCCTCTACCAGGTCAAGGCCGAACACACCCCCATGATCGTGGCCACCATCGGCCGGTCCATCGAGGTGGTCCGGGACAAGAAGATCCGGCCGGCGGCCCGCTCCTTCGCCCGGATCATCGGCTCCATGAACAAGGGAGAGGAGTTCATCCACGGCATCACAAGGGAAAAATTCCAGACCGACCTCCACGACGCCCTCATGCAAAAATGCGCCGAGAGCAACATCATCATCAACCAGACCCTGGTGCGGTACTTCGAGGTGCCCGACAATCTGAGGGACCCCATCACCCGGAAGGTGATCGCCTTCAAGGTGGAGGAGCAGTACAAGCAGGAGCAGAACACCCAGAAGGCGAACGCGGAACTCTCCCGCCAGAAACAGCTGGTGGTCTTCGAATCGGAGAAGGTGAAGGCGGAGACCGACAAGATCCGGGCCATCATCACGGCGGAGCAGCGGCGGGACGAAGCCGAGATCCGAAAGTCCCAGGTAAAATTTGAAGCGGAGGCGGACGCGGAGAAGCGGAAGATTCAGGCCGACGCCCTGCTCTACGCCGCCGAAAAGGAGGCGGAAGGGATCCGGGTCAAGCGCCTGGCCGAGGCCCAGGGGCAGAAGGCGATGGTGGACGCCTGGAGCGGAGACGGGTCCCGGTTCATCGTCGCCTCCCGCCTGGCGGACGTGCTCAAGGGGGCGAACCTCATCCCCCTGGAGACGCTCTTCGGGGGCGGGAACGGAACCGAGGGCGGGGCCGGGGGACCGATCCGGTACCACAACACACTGGATCTGTTAAACTTTTTTAAGCTGGATGCATTGGAGCGGAAGGAACCGGCCGGCGCAGCCCTCCTGGACAGCGCGGCCACCGTCACGAATCCCTGATCGGTTGGAACCGCTCCCGCCTTACCTGCTTCGAGTCAAGGGGGAGGAAGGCGGGAGCGGCCGGAAACGCCGGCAGGAGAATCCGTGTGGTCATCGGGACGGTGCATCGTCCCGTGAAAGGGCCTCGAACCGCGCCGCTTCGGCGTCGTTTCCCATGGCGGCGTAGATTCGGCTTGCTCTGCCCAAGTATGCGGATCGATTGGCCGGCTCTTCCCGGGCCAGGCCCAGGTAGAGTTCCAGGACGCGCTCGGTGCGATGCCCGGCGTCGAAGGCGGCGTCGGCGTACAGCCGCCGCAACTCGGGGTCGGGCCGCCGGCCGCACCCGGTGCAGCCGTTCAGCAGTTCGCCGTACAGGCCCGTGGCCGTCTCCGGATCGCCCTTTTTCATGTGGATGTCGGCCAGGGCCCGAACCACGAATTCGTTCCGGTCGTTTTCACGCAGATAATTGGTGTAATAGGCCTCGGCCTGCCCGTATTTCCCCGCCTGGACCAGGGTCTCGCCTTTGAGAATGACGATGGTCGGCCGATCCGCCAGTTCCTCCGGGACCCCCGCCAGCACCTCCGCGGCCCGGTCGTATTCACCCAGGGCCCAGAGGCTTTCGCAGAGAATCGGATAGGCCCGCTCTATCTCCGGGAAATCGGCCAGAAAAGGTTCGATGGTCGTCCTGGCGGCCTCGTTCTCCCCCAGGTTGAGGTAACAGGTGGCCAGTTCCAGGGGGATCAGGGTGGTCGCGTCCCCGTTTTCCCGGAGCGCTTGGGAAAGGTGATCGGCCGCTGTTTCGAAATCCCCTCGGTTCAAGGCCGCATAGCCTGTCAGGAACGCTTCACCGTACCCGGCATAGGCTTTCCGCTCCTCCGGCGGCAGGGCGGCCAGCAATGCATCGAGGTATTCCGGGTCGTCCGGATCATCCGGGTCCTCATCATCATTCTCCCAGGTCTCGTCGTCTTCCCCGTCGTCATCCGCCTCGTCCATGACCCGGAAGCGTCGGGCCAGCGAAGCTTTCCGCTCCGCCTCGATGGTCCCCGTCAGCGCCTCGATCTCGGTCCTGAGATCGTCGCGTTCCGTCAATTCCCCGGCCAGTTCGAGAAGTTCCAGGGCATCCTCGGGACAGGCGGCCTCGATCAACTCCCGCCCGTTCCGGACATGCTCCTGGGCCAGGGCCTCCCGCGCGTCCCGGATCTTCCCCTCGATTCGCGCCCCGAACCCCGGATCATCGGATGGCTTTTTGCCGTGCCGGTGAAGGGCGTTTTCGTATTCAACCTTGGCGTGGCCGAAGAGCCCGTCGGCCATCAACCCGTCGCCTGTCTTCTCGATCTCCTCCGGCCGCTTGCCGGACAGAAACGTGAACCACCCCATACCTCGTCGCCCCCCTTTTTCGAAATGCGCGTGGTCGATCCATGTTGCGGGACTTGATGTCTATACCACGGCTGTCGGGCCGACGGCAACGGAAACTCCCGCATGGTCCACGTACCCTTTTGCATGCCGAGCTATCAGCTCTTTTGGCATCGGCATTTCACGGTGGGCCGCCCTTCCCTGGCGCTTGGCTCGTTAAAACCGCTCCCGTCTCTCCCGACCCGAGGCCAGAGGAATGTCGAGGGCCGTTGACGTGGCCAGGGTGATGGTCCGCATGTCCTCGGGCTCCAGGTTGTGGACGTTGGTCTTGCCCGTGCATCTGGCGATGATGGCGGTCTCCTGGGCGGCGGCCCGGATCCAGTTGACGGCGGCGTCGCCCATGCTCTCGACCGTAGCGTCATTCCCGAAGACGATCCGGCCGCCGTCGATCCGGCCGCCCATGGCTAGGCCCAGGGCCGTGCCGAAGGCAGCCCCCTGGCAGTTGAGGGCCAGGATCTTGGCGGCGTCGGTGCCGGTGCGCAGGCCGCCGAAGTAGACCAGGGCGATCTCCTCCTCCCGGTTCATCCGGCGGAGGATGGCCAGCGCATCCCGGAGGATCGTGAGATCCGGCGGGCTCGCCAGGCCGCTCCATGGGACGAGGATGTCCGGAGAGCCGTCGAGGACCAGCAGGTCGAACCGGTTTTCCAGGGCCATGGGGATCG